>VRUN01000021.1 GCA_019456075.1 Candidatus Methylomirabilota bacterium | reverse complement strand
CAGCTCGCGGGTGAGCGCGACGATCAGCTGTTCGACGTCGACGTCCCGGCCGTTGACTTTCTTGGTCCCGAAGAGCTCCGGAAAGGTTTGGGCGATGTCCTCGCGGATGATCATGGCCTCGGCCTCCTCAGCATGTCCCTGTGGGCATGCCTATCGTCGAGCCCCCGGGCCACCTGGACCTGGCTGCCGTGCGGGCCCTTCCTCGATGCTTCCGCCGGTGGAAGTGCGCAGATGCTACAGGAGGATGAAGCGCCAGTCAAGGGGGCGATCTGCTCCGGGAACGCTGACGAGCTGGCGTCCGCACGATGGCCATCAATCTCAGGGGGCCTGGCTGATGGCGTGCGCCGTGATCCCCCACATGGTGCGGCAGAAGGGCGGGAGCGGGATCAACGTTTCCTCCGGCCTCGGCCGTGGAGCCTACCCCGGATGAAGCGGGCCACTACCGCTGAGCAGCTCGTCCCCTGGACCGCGGATCTCCTCAACGTGGTCCTCGGCCTGGAGGACCCGGAGGCGATCAACGCCGCCCTCAAGGCGTACTTCGACACCTATATCGCGACCGGCGCGCGGCTCTCCGGGGTGCGGGTGAACTGACCGTCAAAAGATCCTTCGTTCCTAGCCCACTTCCTACTTTCCCTTTGACACTTCTGTAGTGGTGTGTTAACTATCGAGAAGCAAGGAATTTGCGCCAACGTGTGTCTCCCTCCCCGACAGCGACAGAGTCCCGCCGCGCAGGAGATATTCACCGATGCACCACTTTCACTACCGGGGTGAGGACCTGTACTGTGAAGAGGTCCCCATTTCGGCCCTTGCCGAGGAGGTCGGGACCCCGTTTTATCTGTACAGCCACGCCACCCTCACCCGCCATTTCCGGGTTTTCAACGAGGCCTTCCAAGAGATTCCCCACCTGATCTGCTTTGCCGCCAAGGCCAACGCGAACCTCGCCATCCTCAACCTCTTCTCCACAATGGGAGGCGGGGCAGACGTGGTCTCGGGTGGAGAACTCTTCCGAGCGCTCAGGGCTGGTATTGCGCCCGACCGCATCGTCTTCGCCGGTGTGGGGAAGAGTCGCGAGGAGATGGTCGAGGCCCTCAAGGCAGACATCCTCATGTTCAATGTCGAATCCTCCCAGGAGCTGCGCCTGCTCAACCAGGTGGCGGGAGAAATGGGGATGGTGGCCCGCGTGGCCCTCCGCGTCAACCCTGATGTCGATCCCAAGACGCATCCGTACATCTCTACCGGACTCAAACAGAGTAAATTCGGCATTGATATCTCGTTGGCCCTGGAAGAGTACCAGCTGGCCCAGTCGTTGCCCCATATTGCCATTGTCGGGATCCATGAACATATCGGCTCGCAGATCACCGATGTGACTCCCTTCGTGGATAGCTTGTCCCGGATTGCAGAGCTGATCGGTGAACTTCGCACGCTTGGCATCGAAATCCGCTACCTCGATATGGGTGGAGGGCTCGGGATCCCGTACGACGATGAAACGCCCCCCCACCCGACAGAGATGGCGAAGGCAATAAACCCAATTCTGAAACCTCTTGGCTGTACCATCATCTTCGAGCCGGGGCGGGTCATCGTGGGGAATGCCGGCATCCTGGTGACAAAGGTCCTCTATACGAAACGGACCCCCGAGAAGGATTTTGTCATCGTGGATGCGGGGATGAATGACTTGGTCCGACCCAGTCTGTATGAATCGTATCACGCGATCCAGCCGGTCCGGCGCCTCGATGGACGGGGGCGGCTCACCGTGGATGTCGTCGGCCCCATCTGCGAGTCAGGAGACTTTTTGGCCAAAAATCGCGAGATCACCATGGTGGAGCCTGGAGAGCTCTTGGCCGTGATGAGCGCAGGGGCGTACGGTTTCACCATGGCCTCCAACTATAACGCCCGACCCAAGGCAGCCGAAGTGCTGGTCAAGGAGGATCGTCATTTCATCATCCGGGCGCGTGAGAGCTACGAGGATCTGATTAGGGGCGAGGATATTCCCGACAACCTTTAAAACGATGACCGACGACCGACGACCGATGACCGAACAGAGACGATCGACCTAAGACGGTCGTCGGTTTACGGTGATCGGTCATCGAAGCGATGGAGGGGGGGCGATGAAGAAAAAGAGCTTTGAAGGTTCGATGGTCGCGATGGTTACCCCATTTCGAGACGGACAGGTGGATGAGGCCAAGATCGGCGAGCTCGTGGAATTTCACGTGAAGAATGGGACCGAAGCAATCATCCCGTGTGGAACCACGGGCGAGTCTCCTACCCTGAGTCATGGGGAACACAAGCAGGTGGTGGAGGCGACCATTAAGGCAGCGGCAGGCCGCGTCCAGGTGATTGCCGGGACCGGGTCAAACTCCACGGCCGAGGCGATCGACATGACCCAGCATGCCAAGGCAGCAGGCGCCGATGGAGTCCTCATGGTCTGCCCGTATTACAACAAGCCGACCCAGAAGGGCCTCATCGCGCACTATAAGGCGGTGGCGGAGGCCGTGGATATCCCGATTATTCTGTACAACATCCCGGGGCGGACCGGGGTCAATATGCTTACCGAGACGGTGGCCACGCTAGCGGACATGCCAAACATCGTCGCCATGAAAGAGGCCAGCGGATCGTTAGAGCAGATGACCGAATTGATCATCATCTGTGGGGATCGGCTCACAGTCGTTTCGGGTGATGACACGCTGACGCTTCCCCTCATGGCTGTCGGGGGGAAGGGGGTGATCTCGGTTATTGCCAACATCATTCCGAAGGAGACGGCTGAGATGACCCGCGCCGCGTTAAACGGCGACTGGAAGCGGGCAAAAGAGATTCATCTCCGCATCTTCCCTCTGTGCAAGGCCATGTTCTATGAGACGAATCCGGGTCCGGTGAAAACTGCCATGCAGCTCTTGGGAAGGTTGAACGGGGAGCTCAGGCTGCCGCTCGCGCCGATGTTGGACGCGAATCGCGACAAGTTGGCGAAGGCACTGAAGGCGTACGGTCTCCTTTCCTGAAGCCGTTCGTCGTGAGCTGACTGCTGATAGCTGACAGCTGACAGCGGAGTTATATGACCATGGTTCGGGTGATCGTAACCGGGGCCGGGGGAAGGATGGGTGGGCGAGTCCTTGCCCTCGCCAAAGAGGCGGACGACTTCCAGATCGTCGGAGCGACGGAGCGGTCTGGCCATTCTGCCATCGGCCGGGATGCTGGAGAGGTGGCGGGGCTCGGATCGGTAGGCGTGAAGGTCACCGACAACCTTGCCAACATCATCACTGGGGCCACTGTGGTTGTCGACTTCACGGCCCCGGAGGCCTCCATCAGCCACCTCCAGGCGGCGAGTGAGGCAGGCGTTGCGATTGTGGTAGGGACCACCGGCTTGACCAAGGACCAGCTCGAGGAGGCACGCCGTCTCGCGACCAAGATGGCCTGCGTCATCTCCCCCAACATGAGTGTAGGGGTCAATGTATTGTTCAAGACCCTCAAGGAGGTGGCACGCACCCTCGGGGACGATTATGATGTCGAGATTGTCGAGGCCCACCATCGCTTCAAAAAGGATGCCCCGTCCGGCACCGCACTGCGGATGGCTCAGGTGGTGGCCGAGGCGCTGGGCTGGGACCTCGAAGATGTGGGCATCTACGGGCGCAAGGGGATCGTGGGGGAGAGACCGAAAACACAGATCGGTGTCCATACGGTCCGGGCAGGAGATATCGTGGGGGAGCACACCGTCGTCTTCGCGGGCATGGGAGAGCGCATCGAAATCGTTCACCGGGCGCACAGCCGAGATAATTTTGCCCGAGGTGCTCTTCGCGCTGCACGGTTCGTGGCACAGGCCCCAAAGGGGTTGTATGACATGGCGGATGTTCTCGGCCTGAGATAGCCGCCCGGCAATCACGGTGTGGCTAACGGGGCCCTGCGCATAAGCTGCTGGCCGACTGCGGGTCGCTGGCAGCTTTCACTTTGAGGAGAAACAAAAGAGGTCATGCGGATCGTCCGGTTCCAGGCCGGTGGAGAGGCCAGATACGGCGTCGTCGAGGATGACATTGTTCGGGAAATCGCAGGTGATGTCTTTGGACGCTTGCGGCCCACCCGGAAAAAACATCCCCTCAAGCGCATCCGGTTTTTGCCACCGACAGCACCCACGAAAATTGTGGGGGTGGGACTTAACTACCGTGATCATGCGGCCGAAATGGGCTTCGAACCTCGCGATGAGCCGGTGATCTTCCTCAAACCGGGGACCGCGGCCCTCCCCCATCGGGGAAAGATCCTCTATCCCAAGGTCTCCAACCGCTTGGACTATGAAGCGGAGATGGCGATCGTGATCGGAAGGTACGCCAGGGACATCTCTGCAAAGAACGCGCGCAGAGTCATCTTGGGTTATACGTGTTTTAATGATGTCACGGCGCGGGACCTGCAGCGCAAGGACGGGCAGTGGACTCGCGGGAAGTCCTTCGATACTTTTGCCCCCGTCGGTCCCTGGGTGGAGACTAAGTTGGACCCCCACAATGCGCCGGTGCGGGCATACCTGAATGGAGAACTCAAACAGACATCCAACACGGCCAACATGATCTTTGATGTCCCGTACATGGTCAGCTTCATCACGACCGTGATGCCCCTATTTCCCGGGGACGTGATCGCTACGGGAACTCCGGCGGGCGTGGGCCCGATGAAGCCGGGAGATACCATCGAAATCGAGATCGAGGGAATCGGTCGTCTTCAGAACACCGTCGTTCGCAAATCGTAGGAGGTGGGCCACCCGATGGAGAAGCGGATTCTACACGCCAGCAGGCTGAGACAGCTCCCCCCCTATCTCTTCGTGGAAATCGATCGCCTCAAGCTCGAGGCGGTCGAGCGCGGAATGGACATTATCGACTTAGGGGTCGGAGACCCAGATCTTCCCACGCCTCCCCATATCGTAAAGCGGATGGCCGAGGCCGCCGCCGACCCTCGGCATCATCGTTATCCCTCCTATGAGGGTCTGTTAGCGTTTCGGCGTGCGGCGGCTGAGTGGTATCGGGATCGCTTTGGCGTGGTCTTCGATCCGGCCAGGGAGGTCCTGACCCTCATCGGGAGTAAGGAGGGGATCGGACATATCCCGTTGGCCTTCATCGATCCTGGGGATACGGTGCTCGTTCCCGATCCTGGCTATCCGGTGTATCAGGCGGCAACGGTGTTGGCAGGAGGAACTCCCCACTCCCTCCCGCTCTACCCCTCAAACGGCTTTCTCCCGGATCTGGAGAGCATCCCGCTGGACGTGCTCAGAAAGACCAAGATGCTGTTCCTCAATTACCCGAATAATCCGACCGCCGCCGTGGCGCACATGGAGTTTTTTGTCCAGGCCGTGGATTTTGCGCGACGACATCAGCTCATTCTTTGTCACGATGCCGCCTACTCCGAGATCGCCTTCGACGGTTTTCGGCCCCAGAGCCTCCTCGAAGTCGAAGGAGCCAAGGAGGTGGCCATCGAGTATCATTCGCTGTCGAAGACGTACAATATGACCGGATGGCGCATCGGGTTTGCCGTGGGGAATGCCGAGATTCTCGCCGGGCTGGGCAAGGTCAAGACCAACCTCGATTCCGGCGTGTTCGAGGCGATCCAGCTGGCCGGGATCGAGGCGCTGAGGGGCCCCCAGGACTGCGTGGCAGCCCATTGCAAGGTCTATCAAGAGCGACGGGATGTCCTGGTGGAAGGCCTCAATGGCATCGGATGGAATGTCCCCAAGCCGCAGGCCAGCTTCTACGTCTGGATCCCCGTCCTTCCTGGGTATACCTCGACAAACCTGGTCAAGCGGCTCCTCGGCGAGGCGGGGATCGTGACGACCCCGGGAGTGGGCTTCGGGCAGCACGGCGAAGGGTTTATTCGGGCAGCCCTTACCGTGCCCGTCGCACGGATCCGGGAGGCGGTGGAGCGCGTCGGCACGCTGAACTTTTAGTTCACCGTTCACCGTGCACAGTTCACGGATTAAGAACCTTGCCGTTGCTATGAACCGTGAACCGTGAACAGTGAACGGGACTCCCGCTTATCAGCGGGGAGTGATAGCGGAGTTCGAAGATCCGATGGCGGATAAGATTTTGATCACAGGAATTCAATTCTACGGCTACCATGGAGTGAGCGAGGAAGAGCAGATCCTGGGGCAACAGTTCCTCGTGGACGTGGAACTGACCCTCGATCTGAGGCCGGCAGCGTCCTCTGACGACCTCACCCAGACGGTGGATTACGGGGATGTCGTGAAGCAGGTTACTGCCATCGGCCGGACGCGCCGCTTCCGGCTCCTGGAGGCCTTGGCCGAGGCGACCGCCACGGACCTTCTGGAACTGGACAGGGTCCGGGAGGTCCGGGTTCGAGTGGTGAAACGTGCGCCACCCCTCCCGGATGTGGTGGGGTCAGCGGCGGTGGAGATCGTGCGGAGGCGTGAGCGGTGATGCGCGCCTATGTCGGCCTCGGTGCGAACCTGGGCGATCGGCGAGGGACATTGGAACACGCCCTCTCTACCCTCGTGTGCGGGCCTGGGATCCGACTCCTCCGCATCTCCTCTCTCTATGAAACGGAGCCGGAGGATGTAGTGGGGGGGTTGTTTTTCAATAGCGTGGTGGAAGTCGAGACCTCCCTCACTCCTCAAGATCTTCTGGAGACGCTTGTGCAGGTGGAGGAGGCGTGTGGTCGGCCGCGGCGCCGGCAGCGGGGAGAGCCGCGGGTGGTGGACATGGACCTGCTCCTCTACGGTTCCGAGCTCATCACGGAGCCGGGTCTCGAAATCCCACACCCCCGGATGCACCTTCGGCGGTTCGTCCTGGTGCCGCTGGCGGAGCTCGACCCTGGCCTCGTCCATCCGGGGCTGGGGATCCCTGTCGGTGACCTCCTGACCCGGCTCCCTCCGGTCGCCGAAGTGCGCGTGATAGCTCGGGACTGGTTTTTCGCCCGGGTTGGAGAGAGGCGGGTTCCGTGACTGCCGAGTTTGAGCCACGCTATCTGGCCGTGGAGGGACCGATCGGGGTCGGCAAGACCGCACTGGTCGAAATCCTGGCTCAGCGCCTGCAGGCGCGGGCGGTGCTTGAGGCCGCCGAGGAGAACCCCTTCCTGAAGGAATTTTACCGGGATATGCCGCGGTATGCATTTCAGGCTCAACTCTACTTCCTCCTGACGCGGTACCGCCAGCAGCAAGAACTCGTGCAGTTCGACCTGTTCCAGCAGCGATTGATTAGTGATTATCTCTTCCCGCGGGACCGCATTTTTGCCCATCTGACCTTGGATGATCACGAGCTCGCCCTCTATGAAAAGATCCACGCCCTCTTGGAGGCCCGTACTCCCAAGCCCGATTTCGTTATTTACTTGCAAGCGGACGTGGATGCGTTGTATAAGAGGATTGCCATCAGGGGACGGGCATACGAGCGGGGCATTCCCCGGGGTTACCTGGAAGATGTGGTGCAAGCGTATAACCACTTCTTCTTCCATTACACTGACACCCCCCTCTTGGTGGTCAACACGACAGAGATCGACTTTGTGAAACGAAAGGGGGACCTCGAGGATCTGATCAACCAGGTCCAGTCGATAAAGCGGGGAACGCGGTACTACGTTCCGCTTGGATCCTAAACGGACCGAGACGGGCAGGGAAGGGCCGCTTGAGCCGGCAACGTGCCACCCCGAACGCAGAGCGTCGGGAGTGGCGGATGCGCTGCGGGCGCCAGAGCGGCATAAGGAATGGATGACCTCCCGGCACGTCTGGGAGGTCTTTTTATTTTCCGATGACCGACGACCGAAAACCGACGACCGTAAAGACCGACTGGTTCCCCGTACGGTCATCGGTCGTCGGTACACGGTCATCGAATCGAGGGGAGGGATCGATCGTGTCAGCAACGCGAGTAACGACGGTCACCTTGCGGGAGATGAAGGATCGCGGCGAAAAGATCAGTATGCTCACCGCGTACGACTATCCCATCGCCCGGCTGCTCGATGAGGTGGGGGTCGAAGTGATCCTGGTGGGAGACTCGCTGGCCATGGTGGGGCTGGGCTACGAGACCACCCTGCCAGTTACCATGGACGAGATGCTCCACCATGTTCGAGCGGTGAGCCGGGGGGTGAAGCGAGCCCTCGTGGTAGCCGATATGCCTTTTGGATCGTTTCAGGTCAGTGCGGAAGAGGGGGTCAGGAACGCTGCTCGCTTTCTCAAGGAGGCCGGAGCCCATGCGGTCAAGCTGGAAGGCGGGCGGGAGGTAAAAGACCTGACACACCGGCTGACCGGGATCGGCATCCCGGTGATGGGGCACCTGGGGCTCACCCCGCAGATGGTCCATCAATTCGGAGGATTCAAAGTGCAGGCCCGGACGGCAGCGGCCGCCGAGCGGCTGGTCGAGGAGGCCCTGCTGCTCGAGGAGGCGGGGATCTTTTCGCTCGTGCTCGAAGGCATTCCCTGGCAGGTGGCGGAAGCCATCACGGAAGAGCTTCGAATCCCCACCATCGGTATTGGGGCGGGGTCCTCCTGCGATGGCCAGGTGCTGGTGACCAACGACCTCCTGGGTCTCTTCGACGACTTTACGCCCAAGTTCGTCAAGCGATACGCCAGCTTGAAGGAGACCATCACGGCAGCCTTTGCAGAATACCACGGGGAAGTCAAGGCGGGTCAGTTCCCCGGCCGCGAGCATGCGTTCCGTCTCGATGAAGGGGAGAGTCGGCGATGGGAACAGCGTCTGAACCGACGGCGTCGGACGGTCAAAACCCTCGGGAGAGGCTGAGGGGCCGATGGAAATTATCCACGACGTAGCGAAAATGCAGGCGAGGGCGGAGACCCTTCGACAGGAGGGCAGGCGGATCGGCTTTGTCCCCACCATGGGCTACCTTCACGAGGGACACCTCTCCCTCGTCCGGGCTGCTCGCCGCGAGAATCACATCGTCGCGGTCAGCATCTTTGTCAACCCTGCCCAGTTTGATCGGCAAGAAGATCTGCAAAGTTACCCGGTCGATTTTGAGGGGGATCACGCCCAGGTGAAGGCGGAGGGCGCGGATCTCGTCTTTGTCCCTGAGCGGCAGATCATCTACCCGCCCGGGTATGCCACGTTTGTCGATGTCGATAGGCTTACGAGCCGGTGGGAGGGGGCATACCGTCCTGGGCATTTCCGGGGAGTAACGACGGTGGTCACGAAACTCTTCAATATCGTCAGGCCCCACCGGACCTACTTTGGCCAGAAGGACTACCAGCAGGCCTGCATTGTGGAGCGCATGGTCCGAGATCTTGACATGGATATCGAGGTGGTTGTCCTGCCCACCGTCCGGGAGCCGGATGGGCTTGCCCTGAGTTCCCGCAACGTGAATCTGACACCCGAGGAGCGCCGACAGGCTCCGATGCTCTACCAAACCCTCTGCTGGGCTGCCGAGCGGATCAAGGGTGGGGAGCACAATGCGCGGGTGCTGGAAGAGGGGATGCAGCGGATGATTCACGAGGGGACAACTGCCACGATCGACTATGTGGCCCTGTGTCATCCCGAAACGTTAGAGCCCCTGGAGCAGGTGGCGGGCCCAGCGGTCGCGCTGCTGGCCGTACGCTTCTCAAAAGCGCGGCTTATCGACAACCTTTTAATTAATGTGCACTGAAAGGGGGACAACATTGCATCGGATTATGCTGGTTTCCAAGATTCATCGCGCTGTGGCACTGGACGTGAATCTCGACTACGAAGGAAGCATCACGATCGATGAGGAGATCCTCATGGCTGCCGATATCGTGCCCTATCAACAGGTCCAGGTGTATAACATCAGCACCGGCGCCCGTTTTGAGACATACACCCTTGCGGGTGAGGCTGGTTCGGGAAATGTCGTCGTCAACGGGGCGGCGGCGCGCCTGGTGCACCGTGGGGACCGATTGATCATCGCTGCCTACGGCCTGTTTGAGGAAGCTCGAGCGGCAGACCACAAACCCAAAATCGTCATTCTGGACGAGCAGAACCGGATCACGACCAGGGTGTGAACACCGTTGTGGGGACTGCCGGTTGATGAGGTCCTTCGACTCGGGCGGTTTTCCCTCTTAGCCCCACATCTGTCCCCCGTTTTTCTCCCCCCCCCAACATACTGGGCCCGTCTCGCGGCCACAGAAAATTCATCGGAAGCTATTGATTTTCCTTGACAAGGTTGTTCTAAAACGATATTTTCCCCTGAAAATGGGATGAAGTGGGGAAGAATGGTACAAAGTGTGCATATTAGGGGAACACTATGAGATTCATCGGGCGGTTCCCGCACACGATCGACGATAAGGGTCGACTCAGTATCCCGTCCAAGTTCCGCCAGACCCTCCAGGATCGGGGACAGAACATCCTTGTCCTCACAGATTTTGATACGTGCATCACCGCGTACCCTCTGGACGTCTGGGCTCGCCTTGAAGAAAAGATACAGAACCAGAGCAACTTTGAAAAGGACATTCGTGCCTTCCTGCGGCTCTTTTATTCCGGGGCGAGCGAGACGCCCGTCGATGGGCAGGGTCGCATTTTGGTCCCTCCCCATCACCGGGAGAAGGCAGGGCTCAACCGCGAGGTGATGATCGTGGGGGCCCTCAATCGGATCGAGGTCTGGGATCGGGAGCGGTGGGAGCAATTCCTGACCTCCGCCTCCGTGAGCTTTGAGGATATCGCCAGCAGGTTGGCCGAGCTAGGAATCTGACCCAAAGGAGGGGAGGATGGTTATCGTTGAGAAACGGAAAATGGAACGGATCGCGGTGTTCCGGCTGGATGGGTCGCTCGATCTGGTGCGGATGATGAGGCTCAGGGATGCCATCATTAATGTGATGGCGGAGGGCTACCCTCAGGTGATTCTGGACTGCAGCCTCCTTCATTCCGTCAATGAAAAGAGCCTGGACATCTTGACCAGCACCCTCTGCTGGCTCCGCCGCTTCGGTGGCGATGTGAGTCTGCTGGCGCTTCCCTTTGAGGTCGAGGAGACGTTTCGGGACGCCGGGGTGTACCCTTTCTTTGAGTACTTCGAGGAGGAGCGGCGGGCCCGCGAAGCCTGTAGGCTCAAGCGGCTCGCGATGGCGGGGTGAAGATTGGGCATGTCCCGGTCCTGGTCCGGGAAGTGTTGGCGACCCTGGAACCAAGGCCAGGGGGAGCGTACTTGGACTGCACCGTTGGGGGTGGAGGCCATGCCGAGGCGATTCTGGAGGCGGCGGGACCACCATCTCGAGTGGTGGGGATCGATCGGGACCCCGAGGCGATCGCGGTTGCCCGGGAACGGCTGGGACGTTTTGGCGACCGGGTGAGGTTGGTCCAGGGGGATTTTCGGGAGCTCCCTCGACTGATCTCAGAACTTCGCCTGGAGGGATTTGACGGGGTCCTTTTCGATCTGGGCATCTCGTCGCTACAGCTTGACGATCCCAGCCGGGGGCTGCGCTTTAGTGCGGAGGGCCCTCTCGACATGCGGATGGATCGGGAGAGCGGTGGTTTGGCGGCTCGAGAACTTCTCCATGAGCTTCCGGAGATGGATCTGACACGGATCATTCGGGAGTATGGAGAGGAACGGTGGGCCCGTCAGATCGCTCGGGGAATTGTGAATGCGCGCAGTCAGGGATCCCTGGAGACGACGCGCGATCTCGCTGCGGTCGTGACCCGCGCCATTCCGCGGCGATTCTGGCCTCGTCGGATCCATCCAGCGACCCGCACGTTTCAGGCGGTCAGAATCGCGGTGAATCAGGAGCTCACGGGGCTGGAGGAGGCACTGGAGGTGGCAACGGGTCACCTCAACCCTGGCGGCCGGATTGCTGTGATCTCCTTTCACTCCTTGGAGGATCGGGTGGTGAAACATCTATTCCGCCGGCTGGCAGCGCCGGGGGCGGTGCCCGGTGTCACAATCATCACCCGCCGCCCTGTGACACCCTCCCCCGAGGAGAGAGCCCAGAATCGTCGCGCTCGGAGTGCCAAGCTTCGAGGCGCGGAGCGGCGGATTTAGAGGATGGCGTCCAAGGTCCGGGTAGGATCGGCGCAGCAGGAACTCCCTTTCGGCGTCCGCCTTCGGCGAGGGAAGTGGAAGCTGTCTCCGGACCTCAGGCGGATGCTCCTGGCCAGCGGGGTCCTGCTGCTGGGTCTGATCTTCTATGTCTGGCAGCATATTCAGGTGGTGCGTTTCGGCTATCAGGTAGAGCGACTCCGGGCAGAACGGGTTACCCTTGTCCAGGAGGGCAAGACACTCAATGTGGAGCTCGGCCGACTCCGCTCCCTCATGAGGGTCGAAGACCTTGCCCGCCGTGAACTGGGCATGGTCAATCCCATTCCCGGGCAGGTCATCCTGCTCAAGGACCCTCGCGAGGGAGGGTAAGCCTGTGATGGAGGATTGCCCATGAAGTCTTCCTTCGAGAGCCCGTCCCGAGTCAGGATTGCCCTCCTGGCTCTGGTGCTCACCACGTTTTTGGGTCTCGTGGCCTGGCGCCTCTACTCGATCCAGATTATCCAGCATCACGATCTCGGGACCCGGGCCATGGGGCAGTATGAGCGTCGCATCCCAGTGGCCTCGAAGCGGGGGACAATCTATGATCGCCACGGGCGGGCGTTGGCCATTAGCCTCGATGCGGCGTCGGTCTTTGCGCATCCCGGCTTGGTCCAGCAGCCTCGCGCTACCGCGTCCCGGTTATCCCAGGTACTCAAACGTCCCGCACGCGAGATTCAGGCAAAGCTCCAGAGTGATCGGCCCTTTGTCTGGATCCAGCGCAAGGTCGATCCGGAGCGGGCGGAGGTAGTTTCACAGCTCAACCTTCCGGGAGTTGGCCTTGTTCCCGAAGGGAAACGGTATTATCCTAAGAAAAACACTGCGGCCCACCTCCTCGGTTTTGTAGGGGTGGATGACCGAGGATTAGAGGGGATAGAGCTTCAGTACGACCACCTGTTGACCGGCGGGTCACAGTCCTTCCTCAGTCGGGTGGACGCCCTGAGGCGCATCATCTTTCGAGAAGCCGAAGAGAGACCCGTGGGCTCGGACCTGTACCTCACCGTCGATGAGGTGATCCAGCATGTGGCCGAGCGGAAACTCGAGGCGGCGGTCCAACGCTCGGAGGCGAGGGCAGGAACGGTCATTGTGATGGATCCGGTCACGGGCGAGATCCTGGCACTGGCCAACACCCCTTCCTACAACCCCAACGCATTCGGGAGCTATCCCCCCGCCTTCCGTCGGAATCGGGCCGTGACCGATCCCTACGAGCCCGGATCTGCCTTCAAAATGGTTCTCGCCGCCGCGGCCTTGGAGGAGGGGCTGGTCACCCCGAAGGATCTCTTTTATGGCGAAGATGGGACCATTGAAGTGGCGGGAACGAAGATTCGGGACCACAAGAGACACGGGTGGATGACCTTCCGGGACGTCGTGGTCTTCTCCAGTAATGTCGGAGCCATCAAAGTCGGGATGAAGGTAGGGAAGGCCCGATTTTATAACTACATCACGAGCTTTGGCTTCGGTGTCCCCACCGGGGTAGATCTGCCGGGCGAGAGCCGTGGCCTCATCCGCCGGCCACGGGACTGGTCGAGGCTTTCCCTCGGCTCCCTCTCGATTGGTCACGAGGTCTCCACGACGCCCATCCAGCTCATTACGGCCATGAGCGCCGTGGCCAACGGGGGCCACTTGGTCCGCCCCTACGTGCTGAAGGCGGTTCGCCATCCAGATGGGAGCATCGTGGAGAGTCGGCCCCTCCCGGTCCGGCGGGTGATCTCGCCCGAGACCGCCCGCACGCTCACCTCGATCTTCACCGAGGTGGTGAAGCGCGGAACGGGCCAGGCGGCAGGGGTCGCCGGCTACTCAGTCGCAGGCAAGACCGGGACGGCGCAAAAGCTCGACCGGCAGACCGGGCGCTATTCGCGCACCAAGGTGGTGGCCTCCTTCGTCGGCTATGTCCCCGCCGAACACCCCCGGCTTGCCATCTTGGTGCTTATTGATGACCCCGGAGGCACTGCTTGGGGGGGGACCGTGGCGGCCCCCGTCTTTCGAGAAATCGCGCAGGAGGTTTTGCCCTATCTCGAAATTCCTCCTGTCCCTGCCCGAGACAAGCGGGTGGCTCGGAGACCTGATGAAGCCTCTTCGAGAGTTAATTAACGGCTTTCCCAATACGCTCCTGCAGGGGGACCTCGGCCAGGAAATTGCCGCGATCGAATACGACTCCCGACAGGCGCGACCCCAGAGCCTCTTTATCTGCATCCGGGGGGGACGGCATGACGGGCATCGCTTCATCCCCGATGCGGCCCGCCGGGGGGCCGTCGCCTTTCTCGTGGAGCGAGATGTGCGATCCGCCGTGGGAGGACCAGTCCCAGGGACCATCCTCCAGGTGGAGGAGTCTCGGCGTGCCCTGTCCCACGTGGCGACGCGTTTTTACGACGATGCGTCTCGTGATCTCAGTCTCACGGGGATCACGGGCACGAACGGGAAGACCACAGTGAGTTATCTCGCTGAAGCCATGCTCCGAGCCGGCGGCCACCGGGTCGGTGTGATCGGGACGATAGAGTATCGGTGCGAGGGAGTCTCCCGGGAGGCAGAACAGACCACGCCTGAGGCCTCGGATTTGCAGGCGCTGCTCAGGTGGATGATTGAGCAGGGGGCGGACGCTGCCATCATGGAAGTCTCCTCTCACTCGCTGGCTCTACATCGCGTTGCCGGGTGTGCCTTTAACGTCGCCGTCTTCACCAACCTCACCCAAGATCACCTGGATTTTCACGGGACGATGGAGGCCTATTTCGAGGCGAAGGCTCAGCTCTTCGCGTTGCTCCGAGAGAAAGGGGGGACGGCGGTCATCAACCTGGATGATCCGGCGGGGAAGCGACTCCGGGAGGCGATGCGTGAGCCGGTCGTCACGTACGGGCTTACCGCGGAGGCAGATGTCACCGTGGCGGCGCCCGCCTATGACCTGCATGGGGTTCGCGCTCAGCTCCGCACCCCGTGGGGGACGGGTGAACTCCGGTCCCCTCTCCTCGGCCGGCACAATCTGTACAATTGCCTTGCCGCACTCGGTGTTGGAGGGACGCTCGGCGTGCCCGTAGACCGGGCGCTGGAGAGTCTTGCCACGGTGAGCCATATTCCCGGCCGGCTGGAGCCGGTCGAATGTGGACAACCCTTTAAAGTAGTGGTGGATTATGCTCACACCCCCGATGCCCTTGAGTGGGTCCTCCGGTCTCTCCGGGAGCTCTGCGCGGGTCGCCTCACGGTCCTCTTTGGCTGCGGTGGTGACCGGGACCGGAAGAAACGACCCCTGATGGGGGAGGCGGCTGTCCAGTTGGCCGACCGGGTCTTTCTCACCTCGGATAATCCCCGGAGCGAATCCCCCGAAGCCATTCTGGTAGAGATCGAGGCGGGGGTCAGGCACGTGCCGGGAGGGATGCAAAGGACCGCGCTTTACGTCGATCGACGGCAGGCAATTGAGGCGGCGCTGCAAGAGGGGCGCCCCAACGATATCATCCTTATTGCCGGCAAGGGCCACGAGCGGACGCAGACCGTCGGGCAGAAGGTGATTCCCTTCGACGACCGGGAGGTGGCCCGTGATGTCTTGCAGCAGCTCGGCTATCGCGGGGAACGAGGTGACTAGCCACCAATCACCAACCACCCGTGGATGGTGGACGCAAGAAGCCGGGATGGCTCGTGAATGATCGGAGTGGAGAGATGGGGGCCCTGACCGTACAAGAAATAGTGGCGGCCACGAAGGGAGCTCTGCTCGCCGGCCCGCCGGACCAGGGCGTGGAGGGTTTCTCCACGGACACCCGAACCCTCGGGCATGGCGACCTCTTCATCGCCCTCAAGGGCAAAACTTTCGATGGCCATGCCTTCCTGCCTCACGCTCTGGGGAAGAGAGCGACGGGCTGTGTGGTGTCATCTCCTCCCGGAATCCCCCTCCCACCCGAATTTGTGGTGATTCAGGTCGAGGAGACGCAGGGGGCGTTAGGCCAGATCGCGAACTGCTGGCGCAGACGGTATCCGGTACGGGTCGTGGTGATTACCGGGAGCAACGGGAAGACTACGACAAAGGAGATGACGGGGAGTATCCTCCGACAGGGGTATCGCGTCCTCGTCTCTGCGGGGAGCCTGAACAATCTGATCGGTGTCCCCCTGACCCTCTTCCAGCTCCGCGAAGAGCACCAGGTCGCAATCCTTGAGCTGGGAATGAACGTGCGCGGGGAGATCCATCGCCTGGCGGAGATCGCAGAGCCGGACGTGGGGGTGATCACCAACATCGGAGAGGCGCATTTGGAGTTTCTCGGGTCGGTGGAAGAGGTGGCCGAGGCGAAGGGGGAACTCCTTCCCTTTCTCAGTGGTGACCGTATGGCTGTGCTGAATCTGGATGATCCGTATCTCAGTCTCCTCCTCGCTGAGGTCCGGGGCCGTCTTCTCACTTTCGGGCTTGACCCTCGAGCGGACGTCCGAGCGGAGGGGACCCGTGTGAGACGTGACGGCCGGACTCTTTTCACGCTGTGTGCGGGGAAGAAGAAACAGCTCGTCCGTCTCAACGTCCCGGGTCGTCTGAATGTGTCCAACGCATTGGCCGCGGCCGCCGTGGGGACTGCCTTCGGTCTTGACCTCGATGCGATCGCTGCGGGACTCGAGCAGGCACCAGCCGCACCGATGCGGATGCAACAGAGCCTCCATCCGTCGGGCGCCGTGATCATCAATGATGCCTATAATGCGAATCCGACCTCCATGGCGGCCGCACTCGAAACCTTCTTTCGTATGACGAAGGGGCAGGAGGCCATCGTGGTGCTCGGGGACATGCTCGAGCTGGGATCGGCGTCGGAGGCTGCTCACCGGAAGGTCGGAGCCTTGGTGGCCCGGAGGCGCCCAGCACGCCTGATCACGGTGGGAGAGAGGGGACGCGCCATCGGTGACGGGGCTGCGCGGAAAGGATTGGGTACCAGGAAGATCCACTGTTGCCGTGACCATGCAGAGGCCCAGGCTGTGTTGCGGTCTCACTTGCGTAGGGGCCGATGGGTCTTCCTGAAGGCGTCACGGGGGATGGGGCTCGAGAAACTCCTTGAGGGGCTGTAGTGCTGTACCACTTCCTGTATCCGCTGGTCGAGTACCATTCCATCTTCAACGTCTTCCGCTATGTGACCTTCCGGACGGCGGGGGCGATCATGACATCGCTGCTGCTCAGCCTCGTTCTGGGTCCCTATATCATCGCGCGACTTCGAGCTCTGCACGTGGGTCAGCAGATTCGAGAGGATGTGCCCGGAACCCATATGGGCAAGGCCGGAACACCGACGATGGGTGGGCTGATGATTCTCACGGCTGTTACCGTCTCGACAGTGCTGTGGGGCAACCTCACCAATCGGTTTATCTGGCTCACCCTGGGGGGGACGTTGGCCATGGGGGCGGTGGGGTTCTGCGATGATTACCTGAAACTGAGGCGGCAGAGTAGCAAGGGACTCGCCCCGCGGTACAAGTTTACCTGGCAGATTCTGTTGGGGCTGGCCATAGGTTTCTATCTCTATCTCGTTCCGGTGGACGGATTCACGACGCGGTTGAGCATTCCCTTCGTCAAGTGGTGGGTACCGGACATGGGATGGGCGTACGCCCTTTTGGTGATGTTGGTGATCGTCGGGTGCAGTAATGCCGTCAACCTCACCGATGGATTGGACGGGCTGGCAACGGGACCCATGATTATGGCATCTGCGGCCTACACCGTGCTGGCGTACGTAGCTGGACATGCCGCGATCGCCCGCTACCTCCAGGTGATCGCCGTGCGGGAGTCGAGCGAGCTCACCGTGTTCGGAGGCGCGGTGGTGGGAGCCTGTCTGGGGTTTCTCTGGTTCAATGCCTATCCTGCCCAAATCTTTATGGGAGACACCGGGTCCTTGGGTCTCGGTACCGCCCTGGCGCTGATGGCAATTCTGACAAAGCACGAGCTGCTCTTGGTGATGATTGGGGGGGTCTTCGTTATCGAGACCGTCTCGGTCCTCCTCCAGGTCTTTTCTTACAAAACCACCGGGCGCCGGATCTTTCGCATGGCTCCGATCCACCACCATTACGAGCTGAACGGGCTAGCGGAACCCAAAATCTTTGTTCGGTTCTGGATCATCTCTTTCCTTCTCGCGCTGATCTCGCTGACGACGTTGAAACTTAGATGAGGCTCGTTCAATGTTGATAGTTCAGAGTTCAGAGTATACCGATCAGGTTCAGGGTTCAGGGTTTTGGGTTCAGGGTTCATGGAAAACCACCGTCAGCGCCAACTTGAAATGCACCATGCACCATGAACCATGAACTAGGGTAAGTCATGGCGGACGAGCGGACGCTGGATGTGCAGGGAAAAAAGCTAGCAGTCATGGGACTGGGGCGCAGCGGTGTCGCCGCCTGTAAGCTCCTGGCGAGTCGGGGGGCGTTCGTGACTGGCAGCGACCATCGTCCGGCCCGGAAGATTGAGACCAATCTCGCGGACCTCGAGCGGAGAGGAGTGCGGTGCGAGTTTGGACCCCATCGACCAGAGACCTTTCTGCAGGCTGGCCTGATTATCGTGAGCCCAGGAGTGAATTCGAATCTCCCACTCCTCCAAAAGGCCCGGGCCCAGGGGATCCGTGTCTGGAGCGAGGTTGAGCTGGCCTTTCGGGCCACTCAAGCCTCCTTCGTTGCCATTACCGGGACGAACGGGAAGAGTACGACCACCACCTTGATCGGGCTGATGATCAAGCACGCGGGGAAAAAGGCAGTCGTTGCAGGCAACATCGGGACCGCGCTCTGTGATGTGGTGCCCGGGCTGTCCCCGGAGCATTGGGTCGTGGCCGAAATCTCCAGCTTCCAGCTGGAGACTATCGACACCTTCCGGCCGTGCGTGGCCCTCTTGCTGAATGTCACGCCGGATCACCTGGACCGGTATGCGGATCTCTCCCAATACCAGGAGGCGAAGGCCCGCATCTTTCTGAATCAGGAGCCCCGGGACATGGCGGTGTTGAACGCCGATGACCCGTTGACGGTCGAAGCTGGCGCGCAAGGCAAAGCCAGACAGATCCTCTTTAGTGAGCGTCAGCCCGTGAGGGAGGGGGCATTTGTAAAAGACGGGATGTTCTGGCTCCGGCTGGGAGGGAAGGAGGAGGCCATCTGTTCCCGGGAGGACGTCAAGATCCAGGGCGCCCACAACACCGAGAATGTCATGGCCGCCATTGCCGCCTCGGGACTGTTGGGGGTTCCCACCTCGTCCATGCGGGAAATCCTGAGACAGTTTGGGGGGCTCGAGCATCGTCTCGAGATCGTGGCAGAGATTGCCGGGGTCCGGTACGTCAACGACTCCAAGGGAACGAACGTGGGGGCCACGGTGAAATCGCTCGAGAGCTTTCCCGGGGGAAGGATAATCCTCATCGCCGGCGGGCTGGATAAGGCGTCCGATTTCCGGCCCCTGATCCCCCCGGTGAAGGAGCGCGTGAAAGCGATCATCCTCATCGGCCAGGCTCGAGACAAACTCCAGGCGATCCTGCAAGACACCTGTCCCACCCAGGGGGCTGCCAGTTTGGAGGAAGCGGTGAAGGCCGCCGTCAGCATGGCCGCCCCTGGAGATGTGGTCCTCCTTTCTCCGGCCTGTGCGAGCTTCGACATGTTCCGTGACTTCGAAGAGCGGGGACGGGTCTTCAAAGCGGTCGTGAGACAACTCAGAGACCGGAGGTGAAGCGGGGTTGCGAGGAGAATACGATAAGGTCCTCTTAACCGTCACACTGATCCTGGTGGGAGTAGGGATCCTCATGGTCTACAGTGCGAGCGCCATTCGGGCCCAGGAGCAATTCGGCGATCCCTCCTTCTTCCTGAAGCGACACGTGAT
Source organism: Candidatus Methylomirabilota bacterium (assembly GCA_019456075.1). GTDB lineage: Bacteria > Methylomirabilota > Methylomirabilia > Methylomirabilales > CSP1-5 > CSP1-5. The sequence goes on along the minus strand of VRUN01000021.1, from coordinate 7,753 downwards.
ATGGGCGGCTGTGGGGCTCGCGACCCTCATTGGAGTCTTGGGACAGGATTACCGCCAGCTTCAGCGGTGGGCGCCGCTGCTCTATCTCGTTGCGGTCCTGGTCTTGATTCTCGTTCTGATTCCGGGGATAGGAACCAAGGTGAATGGGGCCCGACGCTGGTTTCGCTTTGCCGGCCTCTCATTTCAGCCGGCCGAATTCGCCAAGTTTGGGCTCATCCTCTATTTGAGCCGCCTCCTGGCTCGAAAAGGGGAGCGGGTCCGCGAGTTCAAAGATGGACTGTTGCCTCCCGTCATCCTCGCGGTCGTCGTCGTCGGGCTCATTGCGCTCCAACCCAATTACGGCACTGCCCTGGTCATCTTCGCCAGTGTGGGGGCCCTCCTCTTTGTTGCGGGGACCCGGGTCTCACACCTCGCCCTGTTGGGCCTTGGCCTGGCACCTCTCGTGGGTCTGCTCCTGGCGCAAGCCCCCCATGTTCGGGGGAGGGTCCTGGCTATGGTGGACCCCTCTCAGGCCTCGCCACGCTTTCTCTACCAGCTCAATCAATCCCAGCTGGCGTTGGGGCGGGGAGGCTCGCTGGGGGCGGGGCTCGGTGATGGGATGCAAAAGCTTTTCTATCTGCCCGAACCCCATACCGACTTCATTTTTGCCATCATCGGTGAAGAATTGGGGTTCGCCGGGGCAATGGGGGTCTTGGCCCTCTTTGTCCTCATTCTCTGGCGGGGAATCCGCATCGGCCTCAAGGCCTCCGATCCGTTTGGTTGCTACCTGGCCCTGGGGATCACCTCCCTCATCGTGATCCAAGGGGTGGTGAATGTTGGGATGGTCGTGGGACTCTTACCGACCGCAGGTCTTCCCCTTCCCTTTCTGAGTTTTGGTGGTACGTCACTCGTGATGACCCTCTTTGGGGTCGGGATCTTGCTGAGTGTCTCCCGCTGTCCCCCGGCGTATCAGGGATATCTCCGCCAGAGAGGAGGAATGCGGTGAAGGTGGTGCTGGCAGGTGGCGGGACGGGAGGCCATGTCTTTCCAGCACTGGCCCTTGCCCGGGAGCTCAGGGTCCGAGAGATCGATCCTCTGATGATCGGGACGTCCCGGGGATTGGAGGTGGCTACCTTCACGGCGGAGGGCTTTTCCGTAGAGATCATCCGTGTCGAGAAACTCAAAGGGATGAATGCCCGGACACAGGCCAAATCTTTGGTGCTCCTTCCTCAGGCTTTAATCCATGCCATGCAGCTGCTCCGGCGCCACCGGCCTCAGGTTGTCGTCGGCATGGGCGGCTACGCCGCTGGGCCAGTCTCCATGGCCGCCGTGCTCAGGCGGATTCCACTCCTGATTCACGAGCAGAACTTCGCCCCCGGTCTGACCAACCGGGTTCTCGCCAAGGTAGCAGACATAGTGGCGGTGACCTTCGACGAGAGCGGGTCGGTATTTGGACGGGAGGTCGTGGTGACGGGGAATCCGGTCCGCCGAGAGATCCTGGAGGCGGACCGGCGCAAGGGGTGCGAGGCCTTCCACTTGGACCCGGGAAAGGCGACGGTACTCGTCTTCGGGGGAAGTCAGGGGGCTCGCCAAATTAATTCGGCTGTCGCAGAGGCCCTTCCGCATCTTTCGGAGTGGCAGGATCGGCTCCAGATCATCCATGCGACGGGGGAGCGGGATAGAGAACGGATGGGGGAAGCGTACCGGGCCTGGAAAGGAGAAGCCCGCGTTCTCCCCTTTATCCAAGACATGGCCTCCGCCTATGCGGCGGCGGACCTGGTGGTGTCACGGGCCGGGGCTACGACAATCGCAGAAATCGCCGCGCTCGGAAAACCGGCCCTCTTGATCCCGTATCCTTTCGCCACCAATGACCACCAGCGGGTGAATGCGGAGGCGGTGGTGAGGGTTGGGGGCGCCCGCCTGATCCTGGATCAGGACCTCACAGGTTTTCGCCTTGCGTTCGAACTGCAAGAATTGCTCGATGACCCGTCTGCGCTTGCCGAGATGGGGCGTGCGGCTCAGGGTCTGGGGCGACCTCAGGCGACCTCCCATCTGGCCGACCTCGTCTGCCGGCTGGCAAAGGATGGACGGAGTGAACCGGGATGGTGAAGCGATACCGACATATCCACTTTGTGGGGATCGGCGGCGCCGGGATGAGCGGGATTGCGGAGGTCCTCCGTAACATGGAGTATCTCGTCACCGGCTCGGACGTCCAGGCCTCTCAAACAACTCGACATTTGGAAGGGCTGGGGATTCGGGTCTTCGTCGGGCATCAGCCGGAGCACGTCCAGGGTGCCGATGTCGTGGTCCGCTCCTCAGCGGTGGGCCTGGATAATCCGGAGATCGTTGCTGCTCGGCAGCATCTGATTCCGGTCATTCCCCGGGCGGAGATGCTGGCGGAGCTGATGCGCCTGAAGTACGGCATAGCGGTGGCCGGGACCCACGGCAAGACCACGACCACCTCGATGCTGGCGACTGTGCTCGCCAAGGGGGGGCTCGACCCCACGATCGTGATCGGCGGCCGGCTGAGGGGTCTCGAGACCAATGCGAAGCTCGGAAGCGGAGACTTCCTTGTGGCGGAGGCGGATGAGAGCGACGGGTCTTTTCTGAAGCTGTCGCCCACGGTGGCGGTCGTGACCACGATCGACGCCGAACATCTGGACTACTACCGGGATCTTGCGCATATTCAGGAAACCTTCCTCCAGTTCATCAACAAGGTCCCCTTTTACGGGTCCGCAATCCTGTGTCTCGATCAGGAGAACATTCAGGCCATCCTTCCCGATGTGGAGAAGCGATTCATTACCTATGGTCTGAGGAGCCAGGCGGACATCACGGCCAGGGAGATCATGCTCCAGGGAATGGAGTCGGAGTTTATCGTGACGGCTCGCAACGAGTTGCTGGGGAAGTTCCGGCTCCGGGTCCCTGGCATCCACAATGTGAGCAATGCGCTGGCCGCGATCGCAGTCGGTCTCGACCTCGACATCGAGGCGGACGTTATCCGGGACGCGCTCGAGGAGTTCGCCGGCGTCGACCGCCGGTTCCAAGTGAAGGGGGAGGCCCAGGGGGTTTTGGTGGTCGATGACTACGGTCACCACCCGGCCGAGATCTACGCCACGCTGAATGCTGCCAAAGATGGCTTTGGCCGGCGGGTGGTGGTGATCTTTCAGCCCCACCGCTACACGAGGACCTACCATCTCCTCCGGGATTTTTTCACCGCCTTTTACCAGGCGGATGTGCTGGTGGTGACGGAAGTGTACGCCGCGGGTGAGCCGGTTATCCCCGGAGTCGGCGGGAGGCAAATCGCCGAGGGGGCCTTGGATCACGGACATCGGAACGTCACTTTCCTCGCGGACAAAGAGGCGATCCCCGATTTTGTCCTCTCGGTGGTCCAACCCGGAGATCTGGTGATCACGATGGGGGCAGGAGATATCTGGCAGGTCGGCGAGGAAATCGTCCGCCGCCTTGCCGACTAGTTCACAGTTCACGGTTCTCAGTTCACAGTCAAGTCCGATCCTATACGGTGAACAGCGAACCGTGAACCGGAGTGAGATGAAACGGGAGCTAAGGGAAACGCTCGAGAGACAGGTGAGGGGACGGGTCCTCTCCGGAGAGCCCCTCGCCCAATACACCTCCTTTGGAATTGGCGGACCTGCAGACGTCATGATCGTCCCTGAAGGGGTAGAGGACGTGCAAGCTGCCCTAACGTTCTGTCGGGACGAAGGGATTGCCTACATCCTCTTGGGGGGCGGAAGCAACCTGTTGGTCCGAGATGGAGGCTTCCGGGGGATGGTTCTTAATCTGGGTGGGGTCTTCACCCACCTTCACGTCGAGGGGAGGCGAGTCTGGTCAGGCACCGGGGTCCGCCTCAGCCGGCTTGTGGCCTTCTGTTCAAAGGGCGCACTGGCCGGGGTGGAAAGCCTCGCAGGCATCCCCGGGACCGTCGGAGGCGCCGTCAAGGGCAACGCCGGTGCCTTTGGGGGCTCCATTGCTGATCACCTGGCGGAGGTCCGGCTGGTCACTCCCCAGGGGAACCAGCAGGCTTTGTCGCGGGACCAGATGGAGTTTTCCTACCGGCGCTCCTCCCTCCCAGAGGGATGCGTGGTCGTTGAGGCGGCGTTCGATCTGGAGCCGGGTGACCCGGTTCGGATCCGGCGCCGGGTCTCGGAGAATTTGATCCAACGAAATCGCGGACAGCCGGTGGAGTGGCGATCGGCGGGTTCTGTATTCAAGAATCCTCCGGGCGAGTATGCGGGCCGGCTGGTGGAGAAGTCGGGGCTCAAGGGAATGCGGATTGGGAGTGCCTGCATCTCACCCAAACACGGCAACTTCATCATCAATCTGGGGGGGGCCACGGCAGCGGATGTCCTGGCTCTCATCGATCTGATCACACATCGGGTTCGGGAGGAGATGCATGTTGAGCTCGAACTCGAAGTCCAGGTGGTGGGGGAGGACTAACATGTTCACAGGGCACGGTTCACGGTGCAGGGTTCATGGGTAGAATCCGTTTTTTGAAGTCGAAAACCTCGGCGAAGAGACCGAAGGGAAGGGTGCGCCGGGGACGGAAAAAAGCCTTTGGGGCTCGGTTCTGGCCGATTGCCAGCGTGGTGGTGTGTGTCGCCCTGGTGGCCGGAGGCGTGTGGTGGGCCCACCCGTCTCTGCCGGAGCTCTCGTATTTGGAGGTAAGCGAGATCGAGGTGCGAGGGAATGACCACGTGGCGACAGAGGAAGTCCGCTCCCGCTTGGGACTGCAAGCGCCGGTCAACTTACTCCAGTTGGATATGGAGAAGCTGGCAGGCAGGATCACGACACACCCGTGGATCAAGAGCGCTTCGATCGAGCGACAGCTTCCCGGGCGACTCGTCGTTGCCGTTGAGGAGCGACAGGCGGTTGCCCTCTTGTCAGCGAAGAAGACCTATCTCCTGAGCGCTGATGCCGTCATTCTGGACGTGGTGCAGGGACCTCCGGCCCGAGCCCTGCCCCTCGTGCGGGTCCAATGGAGGGTCAAGTACCGCGCAGGAGACCATGTCGATGAGCCACGGATTGTGAGGGGCCTCGAGCTGCTTGAGGCACTTCGAGAAGCACCCCTGCTTCGACAGATGCAGGTGAAGGAGGTGACCGCGGAGGCGGATGGAAACTATATCCTCCACCTCGCCGGGCAGGGAGCGATCCTCCGGCTCGACGCGGCGGAGTCGCTCCCGCAACTGAATCGTCTCGCTATGGCCCTGCGCCGTCGTGGCCAGGGGCTGGACAGTTTCGCCTATGTGGATCTGCGATTTCCCGGACGGGTGATCCTCAATCCGTCGGAGAAAGGAGGCTGAGAGGTGGCACGAGAGAGCAATGTGATCGTGGGATTAGACATCGGCACAACCAAGATCTGTGCCATCATTGGCGAGCAGATGGAAGACGGGACTCTCGACATCATCGGTATTGGGACGTCTCCGTCCAAAGGGCTCCGGAAGGGGGTCGTCATCAACATCGATGTCACAGTCGACTCCATTAAACGCGCGCTCGAAGAGGCGGAGCTCATGTCTGGGGTAGACGTCCATTCCGCGTTCGTGGGGATCGCCGGGGGTCACATCAAGGGGATCAATAGCCGCGGGGTGATTGCGGTTTCTGGGAAGAGCCGGGAGATCACCCCGAAGGATATCGACCGGGTTATCGATGCTGCCAAGGCGGTCGCGCTTCCAGTCGATCGCGAGGTGATCCATGTCCTCCCCCAAGAGTTCATCGTGGATGACCAGGATGGGATCAAAGAGCCACTGGGGATGACCGGCGTGCGTCTCGAGTCCGAGGTCCATATCGTCACCGGCGCCGTCACGTCGGCTCAGAATATCATTAGATGTTGCAACCGGGCTGGGCTGGAGGTCCAGGATATTGTCCTCCAGCAGCTGGCCTCGAGTCTTTCGACCCTTACCACCGACGAAAAGGATCTCGGCATCGTCTTGGTGGATATCGGCGGTGGCACGTCGGACATCGCCGTCTTCGTGGATGGGGGCATCTGGCACACCGCGGTCCTGGCGGTCGGTGGAGACCACGTCACGAACGACATCTCTATCGGCCTGCGCACTCCCATCCATGACGCGGAAGAGATCAAAAAGAAATATGGGTGTACCTTGAGCTCGCTGATCGAGAGGGACGAAGATATCGAGGTGGGCGGCATGGGCGGTCGGCGCCCCCGGGTCTTCAGTCGGCACATGGTGTGCGAGATCATCCGGCCCCGCATGGAAGAGATCTTCTCTCTCGTGGACCGGGAAGTCCGGCGAGCCGGATTTGGAGAAGCGGTCGTCGCAGGGATGGTCGTGACGGGGGGGGCTTCCATCCTTCCGGGGGTCCCGGAGTTGGCCGAGGAGATGCTCAACGTCCAGGTGAGGCGGGGAATCCCCGCAGGCGTGGCGGGTCTCGTCGACGTTGTGGCGAGTCCGATCTATGCGACGGCGGTGGGCCTGATCCAGTACGGTGCCCAGAATCGGCATCAGCGGAAGTTTCGGCGGGTAACCGAGGGGGCGCTGTTCAGTCGGGTCACTGAGCGGATGCGGGAGTGGTTCGGGGAGTTTCTGTAGGCGGGGGAGAGTCCAGTGGAGAGTGAAGAGTGAAGAGTGAAGAGTGAAAAATTCTTCATTCTTCATTTTGAATTCTACATTCTCAAATCGGTGAACAACGAACAAAGGGGGTTTGCGATGCCGTTTCAGTTAGAAGACGCGCCAGCGAGGACGGCCAAGATCAAAGTCATCGGTGTAGGAGGGGGGGGATCGAATGCGGTCAACCGCATGGCCACCTCCTCGATGACCGGGGTGGAGTTCATCGTGGTGAACACGGACACCCAAGCCCTACGGTCTTCGCCGGTCGAGACCAAGCTGCAGATCGGGGAGAAGCTCACCCGGGGATTGGGGGCGGGGTCGAACCCGGATATCGGGCGGAAGGCGGCCATCGAGGATACCGACAAGATCCTGAGCCTCCTGGAGGAGGCGGATATGGTCTTTGTGACGTCCGGGCTCGGAGGGGGGACCGGAACAGGGGCCACTCCCGTCATCGCCAATCTCGCAAAGGAAATAGGGATCCTCGCGGTGGGTGTAGTGACCAAACCCTTCCAGTTTGAGGGGAAAGTGCGCACGGCGCAGGCCGAGCGGGGCCTCCAAGAGCTCAAGGAGAAGGTCGATACCCTCATCACCATTCCCAACCAGCAACTCCTGGCTGTGGCCGAAAGGACCACCACCTTTCTTGAGGCGTTTAAGCTGGCTGACGACGTCCTCCGCCAGGCGGTCCAGGGGATCTCTGATCTCATCCTCATCCCTGGGCTCATCAATGTGGATTTCGCCGACGTCCGGACGATCATGGGCGAGCGAGGGTTGGCAATGATGGGAACCGGATACGCCGCGGGGGAGAACTGCGCGGTCGAGGCGACCCAACGGGCCATCAATAGCCCTCTCCTGGAAAATGTCTCCATTGAGGGGGCCCGCGGGGTCCTGCTCAACATCACCGGCGGCCCGGATCTTTGCCTCCATGAGGTTGAGCAGGTGGGGCAGACGATCTATGAAGCCGCCGATCCCGATGCCCACATCATCTTCGGGGCGGTGATCGATGAGCGGATGAACCGGGAGGTGCGGGTGACAGTCATCGCCACGGGCTTTGATCACCAACAGGTCCGGGTGGCCGAAGAGGCCAAGATCGCCGACATCAAGGCCTACGCGACCAAGGTGGTCGAGCGCCCCACCTATCTGGGGCGGCGGGCGGGGAAGGGAGAAGGGGCCCGGGCCCAGCTGACGCTCCAGGAGGT
>VRUN01000020.1 GCA_019456075.1 Candidatus Methylomirabilota bacterium | reverse complement strand
AGCATACCGTGTCATCGCCGGGATTCCTTCTTCTTCTGACGAGGAGCACGATCCAGGGCCGTCGCTCTCTTGCCAAGTTCTGCCACCACTGCCGGATCCGGGGTAGCCAGGACCGACTTCTCCTGGGTAATCAGGACCGTTCCGGGCTTGCCCCTTTTTGCCTTCTTGACGAACCGCACGGGCGTGTAGTGCACTGGGACTTTCCCGGCGTTGCGGGCCTTGCTGAAGAAGCCGGCAAGCTGCGCGGCCTCGCGCAAGGTCCGAGGGGGGACGGTCTGCCCCTTTAGGTTTCGGATGACCACGTGGGACCCGCCGTATTCTTCGACGTGGAGCCACAGGTCGTGGGGGCGAGCCAGGCGAAAGGTGAGGTGCACATTGCCCGCGGAACTCCGCCCCACGAGAATCTCCCGCCCATCGGTGGAAACGAAGCGGCGCGGCTCGAGCGCTCCCCTGCCATCTGTACGTTCCCGGGGTCTTGGGCGTGGCGGATCGAGGCCGGTCAGATCGTGGGCCGCTACCGCCTTTTCGAGTGCCTCGGACGTCTCCAACTGGATGATCTTCTCCAGGGTAGATTCCCATCCTTTCAGTTCCGCTTCGGTCTCTGCCAGCCGCCGCTCAATAATCGGCAGCCCCCGTTTGGCTTTTCGGGCCTGCTTGAAGTACCGCTCGGCGTTGGCCTCGGGGGAGAGCGCTGGGTCGAGGGGGATGGTGACAGTGTTGCCCGGCCCGGCGTAGTAGTCGGGGAGGGTCGCCGCGGGACGGCCGCGGGGGATGGCGTCGCGGTGGACACGAAGGAGTTCCCCCTTCCGGCGAAGGTCCTCCCATCCCCGCGCCCTTCCCAGGTCTGCCAATATCTTGTCGCGCCGCCGCTTGAGCCGGCCGATCCGTCGCTGGACGAGCCGGGCGTAGCGCTGCTGTGTCGCTTTCCACTGCGGTATCACTTCGCTATCTTATCCATCAACGGGGCCCCAAGTAAAGGTACTCGTTGGCGAACCCGGAGTTGTTTGAGTTTGACAGCCTCCGGAAGCTACAGTAAAATTCCGAAATCAAGAGCAAGAAAGGCGTTGTTACCTCTCTGGGGGCCAGAGTTCCTGTGACTATCCCCGATGGGGCGTGGGTGGCCTCCCTCGGTCCATGGATTGCGGATCGGTCCCAATGCTCAAAAGCATGACGGGGTATGGCAGGGCGGAGGGTGCCACAGCAACTCACCTCTACACCCTTGAAATCCAAGCCTTTAACCACCGGTTTACCGACATCCGAATCAGGCTTCCCAGGGCCTTGACGTCTTTGGAGCATGGGTTACATCGGGAGGTCCGGGGACGGGTGCATCGGGGACGCTTCGACGTCACCGCCACAGAGAAGCTCCACGGAGAGATTCCTCGGGCCTTGCGCATTGACCGGGGAGCCATCGAACAGTATGTCGGAGCGCTCAGGGAGCTTCAGCGAGAGTTGGACCTTCGGGGCGATGTGACCATCGAGGCGCTCATGGGGCTGCGCGATCTCATCAGCGTGGAAGCCGCGGAGGTCGACGTGGCGGAGGTGGACGTGGTCCTCAGTCAACTCCTTCACCAGGCCCTGGATCAGGTCGAATCCATGCGGAAAAAAGAGGGAGAGAACCTGGCCCAGGATCTGCAAGTCTGCCTGACCCAGATCGAAGCGGGACTTCAGACCGTGGAAGTGCGAGTGCCTCACGTGGTGGAAGCCTATCGCTCCAGGCTCCAGGAGCGGGTCGCAGCCCTGCTCGGCGCTCCGCTGTCCGATCCAGATCGGCTCGCGCAAGAAGTGGCTCTCTTCGCGGACCGGTCCGACATCAGCGAGGAGTGCACGCGGCTCAAGAGCCACCTTCAGCAGTTCCGGACAATCTTCCAGGGGGGTGGTCCTCACGGTCGGCGACTCGAGTTTCTCTTGCAGGAGATGCACCGGGAGGTGAATACCATCGGGACGAAGGGGGCCGATGTGATGATCTCCCCGGCAGTGGTGGAGTTGAAGGCGGACCTGGAGCGAATGCGGGAACAGATCCAAAATATCGAGTGAAGGCCGCGGGGGCGCCTGTAAAAAAGCTCCATGGAGAGGAGGGGAGGTGAGGGGCTTGGGGACCGAACTCCTGAATGTCGGCTTCGGGAATATGGTGGTCGCGAAGAGGATCATTACCATCGTGAATCCGAGTTCTGCCCCCAGCAAGCGGCTCAAGGACGAGGCGAAAGAGGGCCGAAAGCTGGTGGATGCCACGAATGGACGGCGCACGCGCTCCATTGTCGTGACGGATAGCGACCACGTGATCCTCTCGGCCATTCAGACGGAGACTCTGGCCCAGCGTCTCTTGGGTAATCAAGGAGAAAAGGGGTAGCAGATGGGGGATCCCCGTCGACTCCTCATCGTGGTGTCTGCTCCTTCGGGGGCAGGGAAGACCAGCCTGTGTGAGGAGGCTGTCCGCAGGATCCCAGGGATTACCCACTCGGTCTCGTATACGACCCGGACTCCGCGACCCCACGAGGTCGGTGGCCGAGATTATCATTTCGTGGATGAGGCAACCTTTCAGGACATGGTGAAGTCGGGGTCCTTTGCGGAGTGGGCGAGTGTCCATGGCCATTTCTACGGTACCTCCAGGCATTTGCTCGCGGACCAGGTCGCCGCGGGCCAGGATGTGATCTTGGATGTCGATACTCAGGGAGCCGCACAGCTTCGGCAAGCGTATCCGGGGGGGGTGTTTGTGTTTGTCCTCCCGCCGTCCTGGACACAGCTAGAGCAACGCCTCCAGAACCGACAGAGCGATGCGCCCGAGGAGATCGAGCGCCGCCTGAAAAAGGCCCGGGAAGAGATGAAGTATTTTAGCGAGTACGACTATGTGATTATCAACGATGTCCTTGAGCGGGCGATCGGCGATCTCTGTGCTATCATTGCGGCAGAGCGGTGCCGAAACTTTCGCCTGAATTCCCACATCCGGGAGGAGTTGGGCATATAACGAGGAGGGATGCGAACCAATGACCCATATACCCCTTGAAGACATGGTCGGTAAGGTTGACAGTAAGTATCGGCTGGTGATCATCGCCGCGAAGCGGAGCCGGCAGCTCAATCAGGGGACCACTCCGCTGGTCCAGCCCAAAGGGTATAAACCGACCTACATTTCCTTGGAAGAGTTGGCTGCGGGAAGGGTCGAGTACACGATGAAGTCGCTTGAGGAAGTGACCAAGGCGGGCGTCTTTGCGGAGGCGGTGAAACCAACCTGGTTCAGGGAGATCGCCCCCGAGGAGGTCGCGGCCGGGGAGGAGACGGAAGAGGAAGAGGTGGAGCAAGAGCTTAATAGCGTGGCGCCTGCCGAGGCGGAAGAGGAGATCCAAGAGGCCCCTGAGGCCGCTGAGGTACAACTGGTAGATCTCGACCAGGTAGAGAAGGGGACTGAGAAAGAGGAAGAAGAATAGGTGGTATAAGCAGTGACGATCAGCGGGGTGATCCTGGCCGGGGGAAAGTCGACCCGGATGGGCCGCGACAAAGCGGTCCTAGAGATCGGGGGGAAGCGTCTCATCGACCGATTGGTTGAGGGACTCCAGCAGATCTTCCCGGAGGTGATTATCGTAGCCAACACCCCGGGCCTCTACGAGAACCTGGGCGTGCGCGTCGTCCCGGATTTGATCCCCGATAAGGGGTCTCTGGGCGGCATCTACACGGCCGCCACCATCGCCAGCCACCCATGGGCCTTCGTGATGGCGTGCGACATGCCGTTCTTCAACCCGGCGTTGATTCGGTATCTTGGAAGCCTCATTGACGACTGGGATGCGGTTGTTCCCTATACGGACGACTGGGAGCCCCTGTATGCCCTGTACGCCAAGACGTGTCTCCCCTACATGGAGCGACAGGTCCACTCCGACAACCTCAAGATCGCCCGGTTCTTTCCTCACGTCCGGGTCCGACGGGTGGGGATCGAGGAGCTCGAGCCCTACGATCCCCAAGGGCTCAGCCTCTTCAATATGAACACCCCAGAGGAGTTTGCCCGAGCCGAGGAGTGGTGGCGTCAGCTCTTGGCAACGGGGTAGCATGCTCCTCCTCACTGCCACGTACCTCCTTCCGGTCAACCAGCCCGCGATCCGTGACGGAGCCCTCCTCATCGATGGGACCTGCATCCAGGCCGTGGGGCCCCGAGTGGTCCTCACACAGAGGCATGCGGGGGTCGAGTGTCGGGATTTGGGTGAGGCGATCCTCCTCCCCGGCCTGGTCAATGTGCATACCCATCTCGAGCTCAGTGCCCTGGGCGGGCAAGTCCCTCCTGGTCGTTCCTTCGTCGATTGGGTTATCCGTCTTTTGGAGCGGAAGTCGAGCCTGTCTCTGGAGACATTCACCGGTGCGGTGGAAGAGGGGATTGCCGAGCTCATCCGGTCGGGCACGACCTGCGTCGGGGAGGTGACCTCGACGGGGGTGAGCTTTGCCGCGCTGAGGAAGAGTGGCCTTCGGGGAGTGGTGTATCGAGAGGTGATCGGCCTGAACGATTCCCGTGCCGAGGGAATCGCCGAGATGCCATTTGCCCATCTTGGGGCAATGCGGGAGGAGATCCAGGGCAGTCCTCTCGAGGTAGGCATTTCCCCTCATGCCGTATACAGTGTATCTCCCCGCCTGTTCCACCTGTGCCGACACTTGCAGCAGCGGTTGGGTCTGAAAGCGACAATCCATGCCGCCGAGAGTTGTGCCGAGCTGGAGTACCTCCAGTCGGGAGCAGGCGAGATCCGGACACGTCTCCTCCCGGCGACGGGATGGGGCGACGTCCCCCCACCGGTCCTCGGGGCGACCCCGGTGGAGTATCTCCATAGCTTAGAGTGGTTAGATCCGAAGTGCCTCCTTGTCCATGCCGTTCATCTCATGGAGGCGGATCTGGACATTGTGGCTCAGAGTGGGGCAGCTGTTGCGCATTGTCCCCGGTCCAACGCATATCTCAGCGTGGGCCGCGCCCCGCTGAAGGCATTCCGGGATCGACAGGTCCCCGTGGGCCTGGGCACCGATTCGCTGGCGAGCAACCAGAGTCTTAGTCTTTGGGATGAGATCCGTTTTGCTCACCAGACCCATAGCGGTCTGCTTTCCCCGGCAGAGTGGGTCGGTATGGCGACCGCGGGGGGCGCCCAGGCCTTGGGTCTCGGTGATGATATTGGGACCCTGGAGCCTGGGAAACAGGCCGATGTCACCGCCGTCGCTCTGGACGATCCAGAGGCTGACCCGTATGAGTATCTCCTGCACGAGGCGGGTCCAGAAAAAGTACTCCTCACCGTCGTCGGCGGTCAGACGCTCTATGAGAGGCAAGGGCTGTGAGGCGACCTCAGGTCGGTAAGGTTCGCTATATCAACTGTGAGCCGGTGTATTACGGGATCGAGGAAGGCGCTGTGGCGGCCGACTGTGACCTCATCGAGGGAACTCCGGCGGAACTGAACCGGATGCTCGGAGGAGGGGAGCTGGACATTTCGGTGATCTCTTCCATGGCCTATGCGCAGTCCCCTGGGAGTTACCGACTCCTTCCGGACCTCGCAATCGCCTGTGACGGCGCGGTGGGAAGCGTGATCTGCTTGAGTCGTCTCCCGCTTCAGGACTTGGACGGGAAAAGAGTCCTCATCACGGAGGAGTCCCTCACCTCGGTCTATCTGCTCCGCCTGCTGCTCGAGCGAGCCTACGGGGTCCACCCGGTCTACCTGCGGGGAGAAGTGCCCGAGGTGCTTCCCTCGGAGGTTGCTGCGGCCCTCCTCATCGGTGATCCGGCTCTCCGGGCGGGGTGTGAACGCCGTTACCCTCATCAGCTGGACCTGGGACAGGGATGGAAAGAGCTCACGGGCCTCCCGTTCGTTTTTGCCCTTTGGGGGGTGCGGGAGGAATTTTACCAGGCGAATCCCGAAGGCACCCGGAGGCTCCATCGTGCACTTCTCTCTTCGAAGGCGTATAGTCTGGGCAGGGCTGAGGTCCTCAGTGCTGCCGTCCATGCACGAGTCGGCATCGGCGAGGAGGCCTGCCTGAATTATTTTCGCAAGCAACTCTCCTTCGATCTCACCCCGAGACACCTCGAGGGATTGGCCCAGTTTCTTCAGATGTCGGAACTCGATGGACTCGTCGCCGCTCCGGTTCCTTGGCGGTTTGTGGAGATGGGATGAAGCCGCTTGGGATAGCGGGTCGGGCAGAGGTCCTGCCTCCTTTCATCGCCATGGAGGTCCTGGAGCGAGCTCAGGAGCTGGAGTGGAAGGGGGAACACATTATTCATCTCGAGCTCGGCGAGCCCGACTTTCCCACTCCCGCCTGCGTCCACGAGGCGGCGGTAAAGGCCCTCCAGGAAGGTCACACTAAATACACGCATAGTCTCGGCATCCGGGAACTGCGGGAGGCGATTGCCGGACATTACGCCACCCGGTATGGGGTCCACGTCTCACCGGAGCAGATTCTGGTGACCACCGGGACCTCGCCAGCCCTGTGGCTTCTCTTCTCGGCGATTCTGGAGTCCGGGGATGAGGTCATCCTCACCAATCCCCATTACGCGTGCTATCCGAATATCATTCGATTCAGCGGCGGCCAGCCGACCTATGTGACAGTTCGGGAACGAGATGGGTTCCAGCTCGACCCCGGGGCCGTTCGGGAAAAGATCGCCGGACGAACCAAAGCCCTCCTGATCAATTCGCCGGCCAACCCCACGGGGGCTGTGCTTCCGGAACACGGTCTCAAGGCCCTGGCCGACCTGGGTCTCCTCATCGTTTCCGACGAGATTTACCATGGTTTGACCTACGGGGAGGAGGAACACTCGATCCTGGAGTACACCGATCACGCCGTGGTGTTGAACGGCTTCTCCAAGGCGTACGCCATGACTGGCTGGAGGCTGGGGTACGCCGTCGTCCCCCGGCCGTTGATCCGGCCACTGCAGAAGATGCATCAGAACTTCTTCATCTCCGCGAGCGATTTTGTCCAGCGGGCGGCGATTGCCGCGCTGCACGCGGCAGGGGCCGAGGTCGAGAAGATGCGTCAGATCTACGACGAGCGACGCCAATTTCTGGTCCAGGCTCTTCGTCGGATCGGATTCACTATCTCGCGAGAGCCGCAAGGGGCGTTCTACGTCCTGGCCGATGCCACGGCGTTCGCGGCCGACTCGTATCGGTTCGCCTTTGAGATCCTGGAAGAGGCCAAGGTGGCGGTTACCCCGGGGATCGACTTTGGAAGTGGGGCCGAAGGACATATCCGTTTTTCATACGCCAATTCGCTCGACAACATCCGGGAAGCCGTTCGACGGATTGAGGCATATCTGGGAGCACGGAGGAGCGCGTGAAGGCAGGGAGGCGTGTTGATATCATCATCTTCGATTTGGACGGCACGCTCGCCGATACGCGGGCCGACCTCACGGCAGCGGTTAACCACGCCCTCGAAAGGCTCACGCTCCCCCCCCTTTCCATGGAGCAAGTCTGCCGGGACGTCGGCGATGGCGTCCACACTCTCCTCAGCCGGGCACTCGGCTCCAACCACGTGGAGGTCTTAGAGGCTGGGGTCGGGTTCTTCCGGGAATATTATGCAGCCCACCTGCTGGATCAGACTCGTCTCTATCCGGGAGTCCAAGAGACCCTCGAGCTCTTCCGAGAGAAGCGACAAGCCATCGTGACCAATAAACCGCTCGCATTTACGATGCGTATCCTTGAGGGACTTGGGATCGAACGGTACTTCGAGATGGTATTAGGTGGAGACAGCACCGCAAACCGGAAACCGCACCCGGAGCCCGCATGGAAGGTTCTGAGCACCACCGGCGTCGAGAATCGCCTGGCCGCCATGGTAGGGGATAGCCCCACCGACATCGAGATGGCAAAGCAGGCGGGAATCTATAGCGTCGGAGTGACGTACGGCCTTCGACCGGCGGCCGTTGTGCAGGCAGCAGGCCCTGATCTTTTGCTTGATGATTTGCGCGAGCTTCAACAACATCTCGTTTAGCGACGACCGACGAGCCGGTTTATGGTTCGTAGTTCATGGTTCATGGGAGAAACGAGCCTGTCGAATTCTTCACCCTGTCCATGAACCCTGAACGATGAACTTTGAGCTCTGAACCATCAACTCTGAACCCTGAACGATGAACTCTGAATCATCTAACATTTTTGACCGGCTCCAAGAGAAGGCAGGGGAAATCCTCGCGGAGACCCCAACTCTCTTCGCCTACGGCATCGCGGATCCTGATGACTTTCCGGCCCTTCGGGATGTGCAGTTGGCCGCCTATATGGATCCCGGCCTCCCTCCCGAGAGCTACTTTCACGTGGAGATTCGCCTTGAGACCTTATTGGAAGAAACACTGGCGGTTCCCGTCGCCGCCGCTCGGATCCTGAATGCGGCGCCTTTGACATTTCATGGGGCGGTTCTCTCGGCTGGCCGAGTGATTTACAGCCGGGACGAACGGGGTCGGATCGCCTTTGAGGAAGGCGTCTGGACCAAGTATCTCGATCTCAGACACATGCTCGCATGCGGTCCGCAGCCGGCGGAGGAGGACGCCGTGACGATCCCCAGGGAAGAGGTGACCGAAAGGCTTGAGCAATTGGAGGGGCATATCAGCCACGCCCGGGGCCTGGTGGACGCCCCGTCGACCGAGCCGATCACACAGGCGGCGGGCCGTTACTATCTGCAATCTGCCATTACGTGTTGCCTTGCGATCTGCCTGAATCTCAGCGTCACCCTTAAGCTTCGTCCTCCTCGGGATTTGGCGGATATTCCGGAGGTGCTGGCAGAGGTCAGTCTGTTGGACGTTGATGTGGTCCGTGAACTCACCCGACTGATCGCAATCCGCGATCAACTGGTCTACGATCCAGGGAAGGCAGAGACGGTGCAGAGTCACGAGCTGCCAGATTACCTGGCCAGCCTCGAGCGGTTTGCTCGAGCCATTCGGGAACGGCTCGAGATGTAATTTGCTGAGGGCGTGGCCATGACGTCATCACAGCGTGCATCAAGGATTGAGATCAGGCGGCGTTCCAGGGAGGGAGGTCCGTTTGCCCGTCTGGCCGAGGACGTGCGCAGAGGGCTCACCAAGACACGCAAGGAGTTACCCCCGAAGTACTTCTATGATGCGCGCGGCGCAGAGCTGTTCGAGCAGATCTCCGAACTTCCCGAGTATTACCTGACCCGGACAGAGCACGCCTTACTCGCACAGATCGCCGATCCCGTGGTCGCATCGTTTCGGCCCACCACTCTGGTCGAATTTGGATCGGGCAGCTCCCGAAAGACGCGGATTCTCCTCGATGCGATTGCGCGCGCCGGTCTCCTGGATCTCTATGTCCCGATTGACGTCAGCGAGGAGATGCTTCGGCAGACCGCCCACGCCCTTGGCGAGAATTACCCGGGATTGCGCATTCACGGGGTGATTGGCGACTTCGAGGAACACGTGGAAGCGCTTCCAGAAGGGGGACCGCGCCTGATTATCTTTTTAGGAAGCACCATCGGAAACCTCACTCCTGATGAGGCTACCGGGTTTCTCCGAAATGTTGCCCGCGTGCTGGCTCCTCAGGATCGGTTCCTGCTCGGCACGGACCTCGTGAAGGAGGTCGATGTCTTGGAACGAGCGTACAACGATACAGCCGGCGTTACGGCCACCTTCAACCGCAATATTCTTTCCGTCATCAATCAGCGTCTCAACGCCCATTTTGACTTGGATCGCTTCGACCACTCCGCGTTTTACAACCGAGAAGAGTCACGGATCGAGATGCACCTGGTGGCCCGCGAGTCCCATCGCGTTGCGATCGGCGCCATCGATTTAACGGTGGACTTTTCGAAGGGCGAGTCGATTCGAACGGAGATCAGCTGCAAATATACCCAGGCGATGGTCGAGGCGATGCTCGAAAAGGCCGGACTTCGCATGACCCGATGGGATACGGACACGAATCACTTCTTTGCCCTTTCACTTTCCGCAGCCCTGCATTAAAATCATTCTCTCAGTGTGACAATGTCCAATCTCAGGTTGACCTCTCGGGGAGATGGTCAGACGGAAGGTCTATGCAGACGATCCGTGCCGATATCGTCGGGAGCCTGCTCCGACCCCCGTGGCTGCTAAAGGCCCAGCAGGACCTCGCCGCAGGCACCATGAGCGCCGCGGATTTCAAGGCAATCGAAGATCGCGCGGTCGATGAGGCGGTGGGGCTGCAAGAGGAGGCGGGTCTGGAGGTGGTTACTGACGGGGAGGTGCGCCGCCAGTCGTTCCAAAGCCAAATGACGGCGGCCGTTGATGGATTCGGTGAGTGCCCCCTGGAGGCCTTTGTGTGGGGCGATTGGCATGGCGATGAAGAGGTGGGGGATTTCAGTCAGGAGCGGCCAGCCACCCTGGGGGCTGTCAAGAAGCTCACTCGCCGCCGGCATCTTTCGGTGGACGAGCTGACATATCTGCGTGGCCGGACAAACCGAATCCCCAAGGTCACATTGCCGAGCCCCGGCCTGTGGGCGAATTTCTGGTCGCCGCAGCACTCTCGGCAGTCCTATCCCACTCTCGATCATTTTCTGGGCGATGTGACGGATATCCTGCGCGATGAGGTCGCTGAGCTCGTCCGACTCGGGGCGACCTACATCCAGCTTGATGCGCCGCATTATGCTTTGTTGATTGACCCGAAAACGCGAAGCTTCTACGAGTCGCAGGGATGGGGTCTCGATCGCTGGTTAACACAGGGCATCGAGATGGACAACGCCGTGATGGGTGACTTCCCGGGGGTGACCTTTGGTTTCCACCTGTGACGGGGCAATCAGGGCAGCCGGTGGCTGGTCGCAGGGGGGTATGATCCCATCGCCACGCGCATCTTCAACGACATTGACGCGCAGCGGCTGTTGCTCGAGTACGATGACGCTCGCTCTGGCACCTTCGATGCGCTAAGAGAGGTACCGGACGATAAGATCGTCGTCCTGGGGCTGGTCTCCACAAAAACTGCGCGCCAGGAGACCCAAGGGGAGCTGACCGCGCGCATCCGGGAGGCGAGTCGGTGGGTGCCACTCGATCGGCTGGCCCTCAGTCCCCAGTGTGGCTTCTCCAGCTCGATCATCGGCAATCGGATCTCGGTGGATGATCAAAAGCGCAAACTGCGCGTGATCGTGCAGACGGCCGAGGCAGTCTGGGGGTAGCGTACGGCACGGCAGGATTATGATAGCGTCTGTCAAACCGGGGAGACTCGCATGAACACACATGCCAAAACTTCGACTTCCGAACTGGCTCGTGCTTTGATCGATGCCCGCTCGCGGACTCTTGCACTGGTCGCCGACCTGACCGATGAACAGTTGATGGGGCCCCGTCTCGCGATCGTGAATCCGCTGCTGTGGGAGATCGGGCATGCAGCGTGGTTTCAGGAAAAGTGGGTCTTGCGGCGCGACAACGCCGGGTCGGTTCGGGAAGATGCCGATGCCCTGTACGACTCCATGGCGATACCGCACGATTCCCGGTGGGATCTCCCCCTGCCATCCAGAGCGGATACGGTGGCCTACATGCAACAAGTGCTCGACCGTATCCTCGAGCAGCTCAACACGATTGCCCCGGACGACGAGGATGCCTACTTCTACCATCTTGCCCTTTTTCACGAGGACATGCACGATGAGGCATTTACGTACACTCGGCAGACCCTGGGATACCCACGTCCGCAATTCGGCGGCGGCTCACAAGAGGTGCAGACCGGGGGCGGGCCGCTCCCTGGTGATGTGGAAATTCCGGGAGGGACCTTCCTCCTCGGGGCGACGTCCGACCTTCCCTTTGTGTTTGACAACGAGAAGTGGGCCCATCCCGTCGAGATCAGGCCCTTTCGGATCGCGCGCGCGCCGGTGACCAATAGCGAGTTTGTGGTCTTTGTGGACGACAAGGGGTATCTCAGGCGGGAGTTTTGGAGTGACGAGGGATGGCGTTGGCGCGAGAAGGTTGGAGGTGAGCACCCGGTCTATTGGCATCGCGTTCCGGGGGCGCATTGGGCCCGGCGATGCTATGACGAAATCCTTCCGCTAGAGGAACACCAGCCTATTATTCACGTCACCTGGTACGAGGCCGAGGCGTACTGCCGGTGGGCACGCCGGCGTCTACCGACGGAAGCCGAGTGGGAAGTGGCGGCGAGCGCGGAGCCGACACCAGACGGCCGGGGACTGTCCGGGCACAAGCGGAGATTTCCGTGGGGCGATGAGCCTGCCTTCGCGGGTCGGGGCAACCTCGACGGGCGCGCGGGGGGGTGTATCGACGTCGGGGCCCTGCCCGACGGCGATAGTTCATTTGGGTGTCGGCAGATGATCGGCAACGTGTGGGAATGGACGAGCACCACTTTCGGTCCTTACCCCGGGTTCGTTGCCGACCCCTACAAAGAATATTCGCAGCCGTGGTTCGGAACCCATAAGGTTCTGCGCGGGGGATGTTGGGTGACGCGCTCCCGCATGATTCGGAATACCTGGCGGAACTACTATACCCTCGACCGGCGTGACGTCTTGGCGGGCTTTCGGACCTGTGCCGGGCGTTAGCCTTCCGGTCATTGTATGGCACAGATCGCACTCCAAAACGTTAGCAAACTCTACGGCGACGCAACAGCCCTTCAGAACGTTGATCTCACGTTCACAAACCTGGTGACCACGGCGGTGGTCGGCCCGAGCGGCAGCGGAAAGTCAACGATGCTGCAACTCATCAATGGGCTGGTCCGGCCAGACCAGGGACAGGTCTTCGCCTTCGGAAAGCCCATCGACTATCAGCACCTCCCCGAGCTCCGATTGCAAATCGGATATGCGGTCCAAGGGATCGGGCTTTTTCCGCATCTGACAGTTGAGGCAAACATCACGTTGCTCGCCCGGCTCGCCAGATGGGACGCAGAGCGCATCAAGGCGCGGACCGAAGAACTGATGACACTAGTCAATTTGCCGCTTTCCTATGCCCTGCGGTACCCCCATGAGCTAAGTGGGGGAGAGCAGCAACGCGTCGGGCTCTGCCGTGCCATGACATTGAATCCCGAGATCTTTCTGCTTGATGAACCCTTCGGCGCGCTCGACCCCATCACTCGGAACGAAATCCAGCGAGAGTTCCTCCATCTGCAGGGATCTGAGGCGAGAACTATTATCCTCGTGACCCACGACCTTCGCGAAGCCCTGAAACTCGCCCAGCGGCTCGTGGTGCTGGACCGGGGATGCGTCGTGCAGCATGGAACCGGCGCAGAGATATTGGAGAATCCGGCAAACGGATTCATTCGGAGCTTTTTCCAGTCCCAACTGGATCCTTGACATCTGGTGGTGGTGAGATGCGTGCGCTGATCATTCTGCTGATGACCGCGCTCCTTCTCGGCGGGGGAGCCAATGGGGGGAGTCGGACCGTGGTCGTCGGATCGAAGCATTTCAATGAGGGGTATATCCTTGCCGAGATCATCGCGCAGCTGCTCGAGGACCGGGGCGTCCGGGTCGCCAGAAAGTTTGGGCTCGGAGGGACACTGATTTGTTTTGAGGCACTCAAAAATGGTGAGATCGACGTCTATCCCGAGTATTCCGGCACATTGGCGGAGGCCATTCTGAAGTTGCCTCGCCGCGTCTCGTATGCCGAGCTGCAACATGCCCTGAAGCGCCGCTTTGGCATGGATTTGCTCGAATCCTTCGGGTTCAACAACACCTATGCCATCGCGCTCAGGCGAAAGCTCGCCGAGCAGCGCGGGTTAAAAACGATCAGCGATCTGGCCAAATTCCCCGATTTGCGCATTGGGTTGAGTTATGAGTTTCTCAACCGCAATGATGGGTGGCCCGGTCTGGCACGAACCTATGGACTGGCTGTGCGACCCGTGGGAATCGAACACGGACTGGCCTATCAGGCGATTCGAGAAAACACGCTAGACGTCACGGATGTCTACACCACAGATGGAGACATCAGAAAATTCGATCTTTTCCTCCTGGAGGATGACAAGGATTACTTTTCGCAATACCTGGCCGCCCCGCTGGTCCGGGGCGGAGTCGATGAGCGGATCACGGCGATTGTGGGTGAACTCGCCGGGACCATCACAGATGATCAGGTGCGGAGGCTCAATGCGATGGTCATCCTGGAGGGGAAGAGTTTTGCAGAAGTGGCCAACCACTTTTTGGGTGAAGCGGGGCTGCTCACGGCTGAACGACCGCGCGTCGAGGAGAGCAAATGGGTGAGCCTGCTCTACCGGACAGTGAGGCATCTTGAGCTGACGTTTATCGCGCTCCTTGCAGGGATAATCGTCGCCATTCCCGCTGGCATCCTGGTGTATAGGGTTCGCGCGATTTCCCGGCCAGTAATGTACATGGCAGGATTGCTGCAAACGATTCCCTCCATCGCGTTACTGGCCTTCATGATCCCGATCTTCGGCATCGGCGTGAAGCCTGCCATCGTGGCGCTCTTCCTCTATTCGTTGCTCCCGATTCTGCGAAACACCGCGGCATCGCTCGTTTCGATCGATCCCGTCTTGAAAAAAGTCTCGGTTGGGATGGGACTGACCCCAGGGCAGAGCCTGCGATATATCGAGCTGCCTCTTGCGGCACCGACCATTCTCGCCGGGATCAGGACCGCGGCAGTCATCAACATTGGCACGGCGACTCTGGCCGCCTTTATCGGGGCCGGCGGGCTGGGCGAGCCGATCGTGACCGGGTTGGCTCTGAACAATACATCGCTGATCTTGGAAGGTGCGATCCCAGCGGCCATTCTGGCAATCCTGACGGAGTGGGCCTTTGAGGGCCTGGAAAAGGTGTTGATCCCCAGACATCTCCTGCAGAGGGTTGCGGAATAGCATGGGGGTCTGTCCTGGTCGGTGGGTGATTGGCCTGAGTCCTTCCTGACGTGTAGAATGAGGCTGTCATGCGGTGGCTTGTGGATGGCTACAATGTGATCCGCCGAGAACCGGGACTATCCGCGCGCGAGCAGGTCGGCCTGCAAGTCGGGCGTCACGCCCTTTGTCAACTCCTGCTGGCGGCCGCTCGCGCCTCCGGGGATCAGTTCACCATTGTGTTCGACGGGACTCGGGGGGGTGGGTCGGCGTTCAGCAGTCGAGGGGTTCGCGTTGTCTTCTCCAAGGAACCGGAGCAAGCCGATCACCTCATCGCGCGGCTGGCCACTCCCGGGGTCGCCGTTGTCTCGAATGACCGCGATGTCCGTCGGGCGGCCGATCGTGCGGGGGCGATCGCCATTACCAGCGATGAGTTTCTCGCTCGGGTCCTGGCACCACCCACTCCCGACGAGGACGAAGAGGACGATCCTGATCCTGTTCCGAAAAAAGGGAACCCCCGGAGACTTCCCAAGAAGGCCCGTGCCGCCAAGCGAGCGCTGAAGCGGCTCGACCAAGACAGAAAAAGGTCTTCATAAGTCACCTTGCCGAAGGCCGGGCGCGCTGGAGTGGCTTCGCACGTAACGCTGGGAGCAGAGGTAGGAATTCCCTAGGCTGAGGGGGGGACGGTGTCGTCGATTTCGAAGCCGTGGGCCTCGATCATGCGGTGGGTATCGGCGGCAGCTTGGCCCGGCGTGGTGAGGTAGCCGTCCACAAAGAGCGAGTTGGCAGGGTACATGGCGAGGGCTTGCTGGGAGCCGAGATTGAGTTCTCGGCCTCCGGCGACCCGAATCTCTTTGGCCGGATTCACAAAGCGAAAGAGACAGAGCACTTTAAGGCAACGCTCGGGGGTGAGCTCTCGATATCCTTCAAAGGGAGTTCCCGGAATCGGATGGAGAAAGTTGACCGGGATCGAGGCCACGTCCAATTCTCGCAGGCTCAACGCGAGATCCATGAGATCGTCATCCGTCTCCCCCATGCCGACAATTCCGCCGCAGCACGTACTCAAGCCCGCCCGTCGGACATTCTCGACGGTCCGGACGCGGTCGTCGTAGGTGTGGGTGCTGCAGATGGCGGGATGGAAGCGCCGACTGGTGTTCAGGTTGTGGTTCACACGCTCGACCCCGGCCCCCTTGAGGGTCCTCGCCTGCCCTTCCGTCATGAGTCCGAGGCTGCAGCAGATGTTGATCTCCACGGCCTGTCGAATGTCCCGGACAATAGCCGCGAGCGTCTCTATATCCCGATCCGTCGGCCCCCGACCACTGGTCACGATGCAGTACCGCACGGCCCGTGCCGCCTTCGCCCGCTGGGCACCCTCGAGGAGTGTCTCGCGAGAGAGGAGGGGATATTTGGCGATGGGTGCCTGCGAAATCGCCGATTGTGAGCAGTAGTGGCAGTCCTCGGGGCAGAGGCCACTTCTGGCATTCGTCAGCATGTGCAGGTGGACCTTGCGACCCCAGAAGTGTTGCCGGACGCGCAGGGCCGCGTTGAGAAGAGACGAGATCTCACCCGCGGGCGCGCCGAGGACGCTTCCCATCTCCTGCCGAGTCAACACCTCGCCCCTGAGGCTCTTTTCTGCGAGTTTGTGGTAGTCCATGGCCCTCACCCATAACAGATTCCAGAAAAAAAGCCAAGCGGTTTCGACAGGGATGGATGCCCGTCGAATCGTTGACCGGGACGTAGGCTCATTCCCACGTTTCAGCATGTGTGGTACACTGTCCCCTATGGATACAGCGCTTCTCGAATCTTTCCGTCACCGCTATCCTTTCCCCTTGGATCCCTTTCAGGAGGAAGCGATCCGTTACATTCTGGGGGGGGACTCGGTCATCGTCTCGGCCCCCACGGGGGCCGGGAAGACCCTCATCGCCGAGTTCGCCAGCTACAAGGCGCTAGCCACCGGCAGGCGCATCGCCTACACGACTCCCCTCAAGGCCCTCAGCAATCAAAAATTCGCCGATTTCGGGAAGCAGTATGGCCAGGAGTTCGTGGGCATTCTGACGGGAGATGTCAAAGTCAACCCGGGCGCCCCCCTGGTGGTCATGACCACCGAGATCCTGCGGAACAAGCTCTACACGCAGTCGCTTGAGGAGATTGCCTACGTGGTATTGGACGAATGCCACTATATGGGCGATGAGGGAAGAGGCACAGTCTGGGAAGAGGTCATCATTAATTGCCCGCGGGAAATCCAGCTCATCGCCTTGTCGGCCACGGTGGGCAACATTGACGAAATCGCCGAGTGGATTCGGGAGGTCCACGGTCCCATCCGGACCGTCGTGCACCGGTCGCGTCCCGTCCCCCTCCACTACCATCTCTGCAGTCCGGAGGCAGAGATGGTCGAGATCGACGGGCGTTCCCGGACGCAACTCTATCAAGCCGTCAGGTCCTGGCGTGGCATGCGCCAGGTGCGCGTGCGAGGGCGCGAGCCCCGGGGGCGAAGCCGGGGCTTGGGCCGGCGCCGGGTGCGCCCCTCTGCCCTACTTCCGATCCTGAAGACCAGGCACTGGCTTCCAGCCATCTACTTTATCTTTAGCCGGGCGGGGTGTGAGGAGGCCCTGCGACGGTTTCTCGAGGAAGGCGTCTCCCTCTTGGGACGGCCGCAGCACCACGAGGTCGACGAAGCGATCGGAACCTTCCTGAGCGAGAATCCGACCCTGGTCACGAAATCGGCACTCAACGAGCTGATCTTTGACGGTCTGCGTCGGGGGGCGGGGGTGCACCATGCCGGAATTCTTCCTGCCATCAAGCGGCTGACCGAGACTTTGTTCGAGCGGGGGTTGGTGCAGGTGGTCTTTGCCACCGAGACGATGAGCCTTGGGATCCACATGCCGGCGAAGAGTGTCGTCATCCAGGACTTGACCAAGCGGACGGATGTGGGCTTCCGGACCTTAAGCCATAATGAGCTGACGCAGATGGTGGGCCGTGCCGGTCGCCGCGGCATTGACCCTGAAGGCAAGGGCATCATCGGGCTCGTTGCTCCGGAGACCGTTGAAGAGGTCCTGCATCTCATCCGAAAGCCATCCGAGCCCATTGAGAGTCAATTCCGCATCGGGTATAGCTCTGCGGCTTTGCTGATTCTGACGTACCACGACCCCGAAGATATCCGGCGAAATATTGAGTCGAGCTTCGGTCAGTTTCAGAACCGGAAACGGATCCAGGTGATCGAGGAAGAACTCAGCGAACTCAGGGGTAAGCTTGAACAGAGTCGCCGGGTGGAGATACCCTGCTGCACCCTGGAAGAGTTATTCGCCTATCAGGAAAGGCGGAATGAGCTGGATATACTGAGGGAAGAGCTCCATCAGCTTGGGGCAGCAGAGCGCCGCAGGGGCCACCGGAGGGGGAGGCGACGAGGCCATCCTCCGAGGGAAGAGGGAAAGATTGCGTCGGCGCAAGAATATCTGTCGGCCACACGGGCGATCGAGGAAAGGGCACTCGCCTTTGCCGCGATTCGCTGCCACCGCTGCCCGGAGCGACAGCGGCTGGAAAAAGCCCTCAAGCGGGAACGGCGACTGAGAGAGACGATCCGGAACCAGGTTCGGATTCTGGACCACCTCAAAAATACATACTGGGAGCAGTTTCTGGGGGTCGTCGAGGTCCTCAGGCACTTCCGCTACCTCGAAAACGGGACACTCACCCGAGAGGGGATGTTGGTGGCCTCCCTTCGCCACGACAATGAGCTCTTGGTGGCGCGCGTGGCATTCTCGGGTGTGCTCAGTGGGTTAAAGGCCCACGAGATGATCGCGATTCTCTCGTGCTTGGTAGAGGAGCCCCGCGAAACCGAGGCCCAATTTGCCCGACAACTTCTCAAACGTGAGCGCCACCTGAGAGACCGGGTGCGGCAGATCGAAACGTTAGCTCACGAAGTGATGGGGGTCCAGCAGGCCCATCGGGTGTTCCGTCCCGTGTCGATGCATACCACCTACCTCCCAGCGGTGTACGAGTGGGCCGCGGGGGAAGAGGATTGGGTCCGCTTGGTCGAGGGCCAATATGGGGGTCACGAAGGGGACCTGATCCGGGCCTTTCGGCGTCTAATCGATCTGTCACGGCAGATTCTCGAGTCACCCGAGCTGCCACCCGCGCTCAGGGAAAATCTGCGGGCGGGGGTGCGAGCGCTGGATCGTGGGATCGTCCTCGAGAGCGCATTGATCTAGGCTCTGGCTGAAGGATCGCTTCGGTCGGCGCGTAAGGATAGGGGTCACAGTGGCCTTTCTCGTGTTTGCGGATCGGCATGAACAGATCTATGACCACCCGACGCTCGAGATGGGTGGGGCGTCGGGAGACAGCTGGGTCCGGGTACCCGATGAAGAGCTGATCCCCATACCCGAGGGGACCCGGCTCTTCACGATGCCCGGGGCCCACCCGGTTAGCTATCGCGGCGCCTTCAAACCGGTCAAAGCGGTCAGCCGGCGCCGGGCGGTGGCAGTCGCGGCCTTCCTGCCCCCGGGGTACATGCGGTCCCACCTACCAGCCGTCCTCTATCCGGACCCGTCCGTGGCTCCCTACCTGCCGCTGTGGGCCTACACGGCCGTGGGGTGGCGGGATGGACAGTTCGTCGCTGCGGCGGTGCAGGTTGATCCCATGGACCACCAGGAGCCTGGGCAGTACGACGACCGGACGCTTCTGCCGTTCATCCAAAAGCGTCTGGCCGAGCAGCCGACCAATCGCCTTCTCCATCAGCTCAAGCGCTGCGCAACCGAGTACCACTGCCTCTGTGCCAAGAACGGATTCTATCGCCGGTGGGAAGCGCCGCTGCCCGTTGCCTTCACCTGTAACGCAGACTGTGTCGGCTGCATTTCGCTTCAGACCGAAGGGCTCGTCCCGGCCTCTCACGAGCGGGTTACCATGGCGCCAACGCTCGAGGAACTGTGCGCGATGGCGCTGCCCCACCTCGCCGAGGCGGAGGAGGCCATTGTGAGCTTTGGCCAAGGCTGCGAGGGTGAACCGCTCTTGCAGGAAGCCTTGATCGAGGCAAGCATTGAGCGCCTCAGGGCCCAGACGGACCGGGGAACAATTCACCTGAACACCAACGGGTCTCTCCCTCGAGTCGTCGAGCGCCTGTGCCAGGCGGGACTGGACAGCATTCGGGTCAGTCTCAATTCGACCCAACCCGATGCGTACGCGGCGTACTATCGACCCAAAGGGTACTCCTTTACCCACGTCGTCGAGTCGATCCGTACGGCCAAGGCCTGCGGACGCTATACTTCCATCAATCTGCTTGTCTTTCCGGGTGTCTCTGACCGGGAAGAGGAGGTCGAAGGATTGCTCCGTCTCGTCGCTGAGACGGGGCTCGAGCTGATCCAGATGAAGAACCTGAACATCGACCCCCGCCGGTACCTCGCAAGCCTGCCGCCTCCGAGGGGCCGGGCCATCGGGATGCGGGAGTTGTTACGCACGATCCGGCGTGAAGCACCGCAAGTTGACATCGGCTATTTCAACCGGCCGAAAGAGCACTTCGGTCGTGCCCTCTCCGCGGCGCTTTCCTTCTGAGATGTCGATACCAATCTACGAACGGCAGAAGATTTTCTTTCGCCAGGCTTACGAGGCAGGGGAGACCCCGTGGCCGCGCTTCAAGCCCACGCCTGCGGTGATGCGCCTTGCCAGGCGCCTCAGGCGCGAGCGCGGGCGGGCGCGGGTCCTTGACGTGGGCTGCGGCGAGGGACGGCACCTGATCTGCTTTGGCAAGGAGGGTCACCGGGCGGTGGGGGTAGACTACGAGTCCCTTGCCTTGGGGAAGGCGTGTGCGCGCCAGGACGCCCTCGCGGTCCGCCCGCGGCTGACCTTCGTGCTTGCGGACGCCTTTCGTCTCCCGTTCCGGCAGGAAAGTTTCGACGCCTTGGTGGACTGCGGGTGCTTCCACCATGTGAAGAAGGCCGACTGGTCCCGGTATCGCAATGGTCTCGCGGCACTCCTCAAGCCCGGTGGGTACTTTCATCTGACCGCCTTCAGCACCCGCTTCAAGCACTATCCGGGAGAGCGCCGCACCCGCAACTGGGTCGTCCACCGAAACCACTACGACCACTTTTTTCGAAAATCCGATTTTACCCGGGTCTTCGGGAAGACCTTTGAGATCCTCAAGATCGAGGAAGAGCGTCAGGGCCTTCACGCCTTCTGGCATGTCCTCATGAAGAAGCGATGACCGACCACCAAATGACAGGTGGTTGGTGATTGGTGATTGGCGAGATTAGTGTTTGGTGCTTGGTGAATGGTGTTTGGTGAAAACACTAGTCACGAACCATTAATCACTAACCACCACATACTAGCCGCCAGTCACTTTTTCGTGTCGGTCGTCGGAGTTAGCCGCCCTCGACGCGCGGCTCGTACTCCCGATGCGGGTCAGGGGGGAGCGTGAGGATCTGCGGGGCGATGAAAGAGACAATGTACTCATTGACGTCCTTAATGGACACGATCCCGACCGGGCGGTGCTCGTCGTCCACGAGGGGGACGTGACGAAAGCCGCCGAGATGCATGGTATGCAGCGCGTAGGCGATCAAGTCGTCAAGCTTGAGGAACTCGGGGTTCCGTGTCATATACTGCTCTACCGTTTCTTGGCTCAGGTCGACATCGGTCCCTAGGACGCTTCGCAGGATGTCCCGCTCCGAGAGGATCCCAATGAGCTTTTCCCCGTCCTGAACCATCACCGCGCCCACACTGTGGTGCTGCATGAGTGTGACTGCTTCGGCCAGCTTTCCCCGGACCTGGATGCACAAAGCGGGATGATAATGCAAGTCTCGGATGGGCCGATTGAAGATTGCTTCATCGACCGTAATCCGCGGCTCCGCCCTCTCCTTACTCACGGTCAGATATTCGTCCCCATACTCCTGTTCGATTTCCTCGGGTTCTACCATGGCCCCACCCCCCCTCGCGTCGTGCGCGAAAACCTCTTCTCCCTTGTCAGATAGCACGCTTCCCCCTCGACCTCAACTTTTTCCTTCGACTCCCTGAACTGCGAATCCGGAATCCCGTTTCTGCCCTCGCTGCATGTTTGCTGCCCGTGGTGGGGATCCAGGTGCTTTGTGGTTGAAAAACCGACGAAAGCCATTAATATGGGGGCTTAATATCTGCGAGAGGAGTGCACATGCAGGGGCATTGGAGACTCAAGCCGGTGGATCTCATCACGTATGTTGCGCTCCTTACCCTCATCGGCACGACGCTGGCTACGCAGCCTCACAACCCACACGGATCAACCCTCCTAGGCAAATATAGTGGCCTGGCGCTGGTTCTCACTCTCCTCTGGTGGCTGGATCGGGGGCAATTCCGAATCGTGCGGTCGCTGCACGCATTTTACCCTCTCATCTTTATTCCGATCCTCTTCGATAGCTTTGCCGATCTCCTCCCGTGGGCGAGCCCCGTCGAGCAGGACTCCCTCCTCATCCAACTGGATCGGACTCTCCTGGGCGTTGACCCCACCGTCTGGCTTGAACAGTTTATCCACCCCGCGCTCACGGAACTTCTCACCTGGGCGTACACGTCCTATTACTTTCTCCCCATCATCCTGGTCGTCGCCCTCTATTGGCGGGGAAAGGAATGGGATTTTGACCGGGCGGTCTTTGGCATGGTCCTCGGATTTTACCTCTCCTACGTGGGCTACTTTCTGGTCCCTGCCGTCGGGCCCCGTTTCACATTGGCTCATCTGCACAAGGTAGATCTCCACGGGATTTTCGTGGCGGATACGATCCGCGAAACCTTGAATGCGCTTGAGCGATTTAAGCAGGATGCCTTCCCGAGCGGGCACACCGCCGTCGTCCTCCTGGTCCTGGTTTACGCGTGGCAGTTTGTCCGTCCCCTCTTCTGGGTATTCCTTCCCGTGGTGGTGGCCCTGATCTTTTCCACCGTGTACCTCCGCTATCACTATGTGATTGATGTCGTGGCAGGGATCCTGCTGGCTGTCCTGTGCGTGGTTTTGGAGCGGATGACGACGCCCCTCTGGCCACGCTCCAGCGACGACCGACGACCGTGACCCGACGACCGATCACCGATGGCCGTAACCCGATGACCGACGACCGACGACCGAAAAAGCTTTAGTCCCTTACGGTCATCGGATTAGATCGGAAGTTCGTAGATCCGGTACCGTTTGTACAGAATCCCCCCGAACCGCTCCGCCAACCTTAGGACGGTCCAGTTGTCCTCCAGGATCCAAGAGATCTCCACCCGCGTGAACCCGTTCGCTTTCAGCGCCTGAAAGGCTGTCAGGCAGAGCAGTGCCTCCACCCCCCTGATTCGGTACTCTGGTTTCACGCCCAGAAGGAGAAGACGGGCATCCCGGATCCGGCGTCGGTACCAGACAAACTTGAGAAGGCCAAGAGGTCCGAGGCGACCGTTGAGATGTCGCAGGGCCTGATTGTAATCGGGTAGGAGCATTATAAAGCCAACGGGACTGCCTTCGGCCTCGGCAATCAGGGAGAGCGAGGGCAGGATCAGTGGCTTCAGATGCTTTGCCATCCACTGGGCTTCTGCCTGTGTCATCGGCGTGAAGCCCCAGTTTCTGTGCCAGGCCGAATTGTACAGTTCGCGGAAGATTTGGATCTCCTCACTCAGCCGATTCATTTCCACGGGCCGAATATGGATACCCTTGCGCCGAGCCCGCTCAGTGAGCCGAAGGACCTTTGAGGGCGCGTCGTCCACGAGCCGAACGGTGTGTGCCAAGAGATCCATTACCTTGCGACACCCGGCCCCCTCCAGGAGGTCTGGGTACGTGGCGGCGTTATACGGCATCATGAAAGTGGGCGAGGAATCGAAGCCATCGATTAAAAGCCCGCAGGGGGCGTGCATGGAAGGGTTGACGGGCCCTCGGATTGCCTGCATCCCCTTTTCCCTGAGGAATTTTCGGGCCGCTCTGAAAAGGGCTTCCGTGACTAACCCGTCGCCCACGCATTCGAAGAAGCCAAAGAAGCCGACCGGCTCATGATGGGATTCGAGAAAGTGGCGGTCCAGGATCGCGGCGATCCGGCCGACGACCTCTCCGTGTTCCTTGGCCAGGAACAGGCGGATTTCGGCTTTTTCAAAAAAGGGGTGCTGGCCGGTGAGGAGTTGGCGCTGCTCGAAGAGGAGAGGTGGAACCCAGTGGGGATCGCCCCGGTACGTGCGCCACGGAAGGCGAAGAAAGCTTTCGAGATCTCGATTGGTGGTGACGGGGATGACCTCCACGGTTAGATCACCCCGAGTTCCCTCCCGACAATCCGAAACGCTTGCAGAACCTGGTCGATATGGGCATCCGTATGGGTGGCCATATAGCTCGTCCGGATCAGGGCCCGTCCTTCGGGGACGGCGGACCTCACACTCACGTTGGTGAAGATCCCGTGTTCGTACAGGGCCCGGCCCATCAGGAAGGCCTGCTGCTCATCCCCGATGATTACGGGGATGATAGGCGTCTCGCTCAGCCCGGTGTCGAATCCCAT
The DNA here is from genome assembly GCA_019456075.1 of Candidatus Methylomirabilota bacterium. Classification (GTDB taxonomy): domain Bacteria; phylum Methylomirabilota; class Methylomirabilia; order Methylomirabilales; family CSP1-5; genus CSP1-5. The sequence goes on along the minus strand of VRUN01000020.1, from coordinate 3,392 downwards.
CTCTTTAAATCCTTCCCGCACGCGCTGGGCGTTCTTCCACAGCTGCGCCCGCCGCTCGGGCTCTTGCTCGATGACTTCCACGGCAGCCCCGATCGTCGCGACGCAGGATGGGGGGAGGGAGGCACTGAACATCATCGATCGGGCAATATGCTGGAGGTAGTGGATCACCTCATGGGTCGAGGCGATAAAGCCCCCCACCGCGGCCAGGGCCTTGCTACACGTCCCCATGATGATGTCCACTTCCTCTTCGAGTCCAAAGTGTTGCGCGGTCCCTCGCCCCTCCTTGCCGAGCACGCCGGTGGCGTGGGCGTCATCCACCATGATTCGGGCCCCATACTTCCGGGCGAGTTGAACGATCTCCGGAAGATTGACGATATCTCCTTCCATGCTGAAGACCCCGTCCACCACGATCAGCTTCCCTTTGCCCGGATGAGAGGTCAGGATGCGCTCGAGGGCTTCCATGTCGTTATGCCGATATTTCAGCGTCTGGCCGAAGGCGAGGCGACACCCGTCGATAATGCTGGCGTGGTTCCACCGGTCGATGATGACCACATCATCTTTGGCGACCAGGGCGGAGATGACCCCGAGGTTGGTCTGGTAGCCGGCGGCAAAGAGGAGGGCGGCCTCTTTCTTCTTGAATTTGGCCAACCGGGCTTCCACCTCGTGATGGAGATCGATGGTGCCGTTCAGGAACCGCGACCCGGCGCATCCGGTGCCGTATTGTTCCACCGCGCGGATCGCCGCTTCTCGAATACGGGGATGGGAGGTGAGCCCGAGGTAGCTGTTGGACCCCACCATGATCATGCGTCGCCCGTCCACGATGACCTCGGGGTCTTGGGCCGACTGGATCACTTTGAAATACGGATAGATACCAGCCGCCATGACCTTCTTGGCATCTGTGTACCGGTAACACTTATCGAAAATGTCCATGGTCCCTCCTTTACAACCAACCGTAACTCTTATACCACTCCACCGCCCGCTCCGTTCCTGTGCCTAAGGAGATGGAGGTGGCAAAGCCCAAATCCCGTGCAGCCTTCCCCGGGTCGCAGACCCAGTACGGCTGCTGCATCTCGCAGGCCTTGTCTCGGTTGAGGAGAGGTTGAATTCCCGTGAAGCGCGCGATTCCCTCCCACGTCCAGGCGAGGGCGCTGAGGAAGGGGGGGGGAAAGGGGATGGTCATTGGCCGGACCCCCAAGGCGGCCGCGATGGCCTCGGATATTTCGTCCCAGGACCGTGGAGATGCCTCTGCCACATAGTAAATCTCCCCAGCCTCTCCACGATCGGCCGCCAGGTGTAGCCCGCGTATCAGATCCTGTACTTCACAGAGGCTGACGGCCCGTCTCTCGCCCAAGCGAAACGCCACGCGCCGTTTAGCGAGCTGAAAGAAGACCAGAAGGCCCCGGTCCCGAGGACCATAGATCACTGGGGCGCGCACTATCACCCAGGGAAGCGCTCCCCCGAGCCCCGCCAGGGCCTTTTCCCCTTCAAGCTTGCTCCGTCCGTAGTGACTTACGGGTTGAGGGGGATCAGACTCCCGCAGCGGATGTCCGTCCTTGCTAGGACCGGCTGCCGCCAGACTACTCAAATACACCAGTCGGGGTGGTTGTCTCTTCTTGGCCAAGATCGCCGCCAAGTTGGCTGTACCCTCTCCGTTGACCCTGTAGAACTCATGGCGGTCCAGGGTCTTGGTGAGCCCGGCCAGGTGAAATATCCAGTCAAAGTCCTCGTGGACGCGCCCACCGAGGTCTGGATCCGTGCAATCTCCTTCAATCACCCTGACCTGTAAGCCTTCCAACCAGCGGAGGCGACTCCGACTCCGGGCGAGACAGGTGACCTCGTCTCCGCGCTGTATGAGATATTCCACCAGATGACTGCCGATAAACCCGGTGGCACCCGTCACCAAGGCCTTCACGCTGCCCAGTGTCCCTCCCAGTGGACAAAACGCCCCTCCCGGGGTCTGGGGCCCGTAACGAGGTCCTATTCTATGGCATCCCCCTTTTCAAAGGCAAGCAGGAACAAGGGGGGGGTCCTAGCTACAGGGAGGGGGGGGTGCCACGACCGTCAAGAGGATCATTTCGTCCCTGCCGGCATTTCCGACCCAGACCTCATCCCCCCCGCCGGCCATGAAGACATCTCCGGCGCGACCGTCATCCTCTTGGGTGGCGATGCGGATCCGGGCTCGGCCTCGTACAATATACAGGAGGGTGTCGGCGTCACGGCGCTGGGGGCCGAGGCGCTGTCCGGCTTTGAAAAAATAGGCGAGGCAGCCGAAATGCCTTCCCCGCCCTAGCTCCACTCTATTGGGCCCGTTGACCTTATACTCCCGGACGGCATCGATGTTGGCCAGCTTCACGACTCGTGCTCCAAGTCAACCCCGTAGGACACATCAGTCTTGCTGTGGGAGGCACGGACCGTCATCGCCGCGACCGTGCGGCTCAATAAAAGCAGCCATCCGCAGTCAGCAGGTTGGGAGCTGTCCGCAATCAGCTATCAGCTGTCGGCAAGGGAGAGAGGCTTTCCGCATAGCACTATGATGCTGGGCTCCCGTCTTGCTGACGGCTAGCCGCGGACTGCTGACCGCTGAGATTTGCTGACGACTGACAGCTACGTGCTGAGTGCTAGTTCCCGATGTCCGCCAGGCTCTTCAATCCCCGCCTTGGTGCCTGAACCATTAACGCCATATTCCCGGACGGATGCACGTTGTTCATCATGCGATCGTGCGCTTCGGGAATGCGCTCCCATTCGAACACTTCGGACATGGCCGGCTTGACGCGCCCATCCATGATGGCCTTGTTGGCGGCGTCGGCTTGATAGAAAGTGGCAAAGTGCGAGCCCTGGATTCGCTTCTGCCGCATCCAGACGTAGGAGGCGTCGAAGCTAAGATTAAACCCGGTGGTCCCCGCGCAAAAGACCACCATGCCGCCGCGGTTTGCCACGAGGCAGCTCACCGGAAACGTCTGTGCGCCAGGGTGTTCAAAGACGATATCGGGGTCCACCCCTTTGCCCGTGATCTCCCAGATTGCCGCCCCGAATTTGCGCACTTCCTTCAGGTAGGCGCCATAGGCCGCCTGATCGGATACCGGAGGCAATTGCCCCCAACAATTAAAGTTTTTTCGATTGATGTACGCTTTGGCGCCGAGGTCTAGACACCATTTTCCACGCTCGTCGTTCGAGACGACCGCAATGGCGTTGGCTCCTGCCGCTCGAACGATTTGGGTGGCCATGGACCCCAGTCCTCCAGAGCCTCCCCACACGAGCACGTTCATTTCAGGCTGAAGCGTGTGAGGGGGATGACCGTACAACATCCGCCAGGCTGTGGCATGGACCAGCATGTAGCAGCCGGACTCCTCCCATGTGAGGTTAGCCGGTTTGGGCAGTAACTGTTGCACCTG
>VRUN01000088.1 GCA_019456075.1 Candidatus Methylomirabilota bacterium | reverse complement strand
CGTGAACCCCGTCAGGTCCGGAAGGAAGCAGCGGTAAGCGGTGCGCCTCCTGTGCCGCGGGGGTGCTCGGCCGGAGCTTTTGGTTCTGGAGAAGAGCCGGGAGAAGGGATCGACGGTGGGTGCACGGCCAAGGACTCCTTTTTACGGTTCAGGGTTCATGGTTCTTGGTGCATAGTCAACGACGATTGAAATTGCACATGGGATATCCTTTAGATCCTGAACTCTGAACCCTCAACCCTGAACGGAGTACCCATGTCATACCAGGTGTTGGCGAGGCGCTGGCGCCCTCAAACTTTTGATGAAGTCGTGGGGCAAGAGCCGGTGACCCGGACCCTCAAGAACGCCCTTCGGCAAGGGCGCGTGGCCCATGCTTTTCTCTTTGCAGGTCCTCGGGGAGTCGGGAAGACGACGACTGCGCGGATTCTGGCCAAGGCTCTGAACTGTGAGAAGGGGCCCACGCCCGATCCGTGCAATCAGTGTCCCAGTTGCCAGGAGATCACCGGGGGGGCTGCCGTGGACTGCGTGGAGATTGACGGTGCCTCACACACCGGTGTGGAGCATATGCGTGACCTCCAGGAACGGCTGATTTACCAACCGGTCAGAGGCCGCTCCAAGGTTTACATCATTGACGAAGCACATATGCTCTCCCTGTCGGCCTTCAATGCCTTACTCAAAACCCTGGAGGAGCCGCCGAGCAAAGTATTCTTCATTCTGGCCACAACTCAACCACACAAGGTTCCCCCCACCATCCACTCGCGGTGTCAACGCCACGAATTTCGGCGGATTGGTCACGGACTGATCGTCGAACGCCTGCGGGCAATTGCCGAAGCCGAGAGGGTGGAGGTGGCCTCCGAGGCGTTAGGCAGTGTGGCTCGGGCGGCCGACGGGAGCCTGCGCGATGCCCAGAGCATTTTGGATCAAGTGATCGCCTATGCGGGCGAGCGCGTGACCGCCGAGGCGGTGGCGGCTGTCCTGGGGTGGACCGCGCCCGAAGTGGTCCGGGCGGCGGCGGCGGCCTGCTTCGCAGGCGACGCAGGGAAGGCCGTGGAGCTTGTAGGGGAGCTCGCGGCCACCGGGGGAGATCTCCATGCTTTCCTATTCGACTTGTTGGAGCACCTCCGCTCCCTCCTTGTTGTGAAGCTCACCTCGAGAGCAGGCGAGATCCTGGGGCTCGCCCCCGAGGCTGTCCAGGACCTCGAGCGGTGGGGGGCGAATGTGGAGATACCCCACGTCGAATTGGCCCTGCGGTTCCTCTTGGACGCTGAGTGGGAGATGCGGCGGGCGTCGCAACCTCGGTATGTCTTGGAGGTGACACTTGTGCGCATGGCCGAGGCGCGCGGGCTTCAGTCCCTCGGGAACCTCGTCAAGCGCTTGGAGTCCCTGGAGGGCCGCCTGGGGGCTGCACCCGATCGTCCCGCCCCGCAGCCAGAGCTTTTTGCGGCTCAGGAGAAACCGAGTCTTCCTGAACGACCGGCGACGGCCACCGGGCTTGAAGGTCAATGGGATGAGGTCCGGCGGCGGATCGGTGCAGAGCGGCGCTCTTTGGCAGTTCTGCTGGCCGAGGCCGAGGTCGCGCTGGAGGGGGAGACAGTGACCCTGACTTTTGCCAACGGGAATCATTTCTCTCAGTCCACGCTGGAGGAGCCGGAGGTCCGAAACCTGGTTGCCTCTACCGTCTCCGCGGTCTTTGGCAGACGCCTCCAGGTGAAATACCACTTTCTCCCTTCGAGCGCGGGAAATCGGGAGGAGGATCCAGCTCGGAACCCCCGTCGCATCCCCGCCCAGGACCACCCCCTGGTTCGAGAAGCACTGGAGATTTTTGAAGGGCGGATCGTGGAGGGGGGAGAGGGAGGCGACGTCGCCTCACCGAGGTGAACCATGGAGAACATTGGCGATTTCATGAAGCAGGCCCAGCGGATGAAGGCGGAGCTCGAACGGATTCAGGAGGCGGCGGCCGAGCAGCGGGTGGAAGGCTCAGCCGGTGGGGGGATGGTGACAGTGACGGCTGACGGTCGGGGGGAGATCGTGGCGGTCCGGATCGACCCCGAGGTGGCACAAAGCGGGGACTTGGAGATGCTCCAGGACCTCATCCTGGCCGCCGCAAACGAGGCCTTGCGCCGGTCCCGAGAGCTCCTCACCGCCGAGATGGGACGGTTGACCGGCGGGCTGAACCTGCCGGGACTCATATAGGGCACTATGGCCATCCGGTATGCTTCACCGCTCAACCGCCTCGTGGATGTCCTGATGCGCCTTCCAGGCGTCGGGGCCAAGACCGCCCAACGCCTCGCCTTTTACCTCTTGAAGGCCTCTCGGGAAGAGGCCATGAAGCTGGCCGAGGCCATCGTAGAGGTGAAAGAGAAGATCCGCATGTGCGAGCGGTGCCATAACATCGCTGAGGAAGAGCAGTGCGTGATTTGCCAGGACCCGACCCGGGACGGCAGCATGATGTGCGTGGTGGAAGAGGCCAATGATCTCTTGGCCATCGAGCGGACTGGCACATTTAAGGGGCAGTATCATGTGCTGCAGGGGACCCTGTCGCCCATCGATGGGCGGGGCCCAGACCAGATCACAGCCAAGGAGCTGTTGGAGCGGTTGAGGTCAGGGGGGGTGAAGGAGGTCATCCTGGCCACCAATCCGAATGTGGAAGGGGAGGCCACGGCACTTTACCTGGCCCGGCTGATTGCCCCCCTCGGGCTGCGGGTTACCCGCATCGCCCTTGGCCTCCCGGTGGGGGGAGATCTCGAGTATGCAGACGAGGTCACATTGGGCCGGGCCCTGGACGGCCGGAGGGAGATGGGGTAGGGCGAATGGCACGAAAGTTGAACGTAGGTACCCCTGAGCCCCCATGGAGGATATGTGCGTTCTATAGCCAGTCTGGTTATTTATGAAGAGGATCTGAGCCGGATCAACACCTGCCTGTCCTCGCTGCAACATAAAGCCCGAAGCTCGGCCGTCCTTCTCATCGACACGAGCGGGCAACTCATCGCCACCGCAGGGGGATCGGAGGCGCTGGATACGACCCCATTGGCGAGCCTAGCCGCGGGGAGTATCGCAGCCGCAGGTGCTTTGGCCCAGCTCCTAGGCGAGCAGGAGTTTTCTTTCGTTTTCTACGACGGGGAGCGGAAGCGCCTCCATCTCTCTGTCATTGGGCACCAAGCAATTCTCTTGGTCCTCCTGGACCGGCACTCTGCCATCCCACTCGTCCGACTGCAGGTCAAGAAATTCTCCAAGGAGTTGGAGCGTATTTTCAATGAACTCGACAATCGGCCAGAGCCTGTCGGGGGCAGGGGGCGTGAGATTGGCGAAATCACCGACGACGACGTCGAAACCCTTTTTGAGATGAGTTGAGGCATGACTTTTATCAACTACGCAGCCCGGGAGATCAACTGCAAGCTGGTGTACTACGGCCCGGGTCTCTGCGGAAAGACCACGAACCTGCAATACATTTATAAGAAGGTGGAACCCGGGACGAAAGGCAAGCTCATCTCGTTAGCCACCGAGACGGAGCGGACGCTGTTTTTTGATTTCCTGCCGCTGGAACTTGGGACAGTCCGGGGATTCAAGACCCGTTTCCACCTCTACACGGTTCCCGGTCAGATCTTTTACGAGGCCAGCCGGAAACTCATTCTCAAGGGAGCCGATGGGGTGGCTTTTGTCGCCGACTCACAAATCGATCGGGTGGAAGCAAACATCCAAAGCTTGGCGGATATGAACCAGCACCTGAGAGAGCAAGGGATTGACCCGGAGAGGATCTCGTTGGTGATGCAGTATAACAAGCGAGACCTCGCCAAAGTGGTCCCCGTCGATGAGCTGCAAAAGGCCCTCAATCCCCGCAACCTTCCCTGGTTTGAGGCAATTGCCCCTGAAGGCCAGGGAGTCTTCGAGACGCTCAAAGCCCTCGCCAAGTCGGTTCTGCAGGAATTGCAGAGAAAAACATAAGGCTGCCACTGGTTGACGGTGGTGCTGGTTTGGGCTAGCATGGATCCGGGATTCCCCGGTAGCTCAATGGTGGAGCGAGCGGCTGTTAACCGCTAGGCTGCAGGTTCGAATCCTGCCCGGGGAGCCA
>VRUN01000087.1 GCA_019456075.1 Candidatus Methylomirabilota bacterium | reverse complement strand
GTCAATTATTAAGAAGAAAATATTAGTTGTTAAGACTAAGATATTGAACATAGCCTTTGTTTTTAATATGTTATATCCTAGAAATATACGGGGATTAGGGTGTTTTAACAAGTGGATTGGGTCCTCTGAAGGTGAGGCTAGGCTTTCTCCATGGGGGCTTCGGCGGGGACCGCCAGGCCGAGCTTCCGACGAATAAGCACCTTCAGATCGTCCAGCATGGCGTACAGGCAGGGGACCAGGATCAGGGTAAGGAGGGTGGCGAAGGAGAGCCCCCACACCACGGAGATGGCCATGGGGGAGAGGAACTTGGCCTGGCCGCTCGAGAAGAAAGCGAGGGGAATCAGGCCGCCGACCGTGGTGACGGTGGTGAGCAGCACAGGCCGAAGGCGGGCCGTTCCGGAAGCGAGGATTGCTTCGTCCCGGGAAATCCCTGCTTCTCGTGATCGGTTGATAAAGTCCACAAGGATGAGGGAGTCGTTCACGACCACCCCGATCAGCGCAACCAGGCCCATCATCGAGAGGAAGCTCAGGGGTTCTCCCATCATGAGGTGGCCGATGACGACGCCGTTCAGGGCGAAGGGAATGGCGGCCATAACAATGAACGGTTGGATGAATGATTGGAAGAGCGAGCCGAGGATGAAGTAAATCAACATGAAGGCGATCAATGAAATTTGCGGGAGCGCGGCGAGCGACGCTTCCGCCTCCTGCCGCTCGCCCTTGACCACCACGCGGTAGCCCGGGACCTTACCGCCCACATCAGCAAACTCCCGTTTGAGCCGCTGGGCGACCTGAAAGGCGTTCGCCTCTCGGGTGTCCACGTCAGCCAGCACGGTGATGGTCCGCTTCTGGTCGTCGCGCCGGATCTTGCTGGTGCCGATCGCGGTCTCGAGGTGGGCGACGTCCCGGAGGAACACCTTCGCCCCAGAGGGGAGGCTGATCTTCATCCCCGCCAACGTCTCCAGGCTGCGGCGGGCTGCCTGGGGGAAGCGAACGACGATCGGCACGTCCTCATCCCGCCGCTGGATGGTGGAGGCCTCCACCCCGAGGAACGCCTGCTGGACCTGCCGGGCAATCTGACCCAAGTTCAGGCCGAGCGCGCGGGCTTCAGGGAGGAGGGTAATCTGGAGCTCCTCCTTCCCCTCGGTGAAATCGTCGTGCACGTCTTTGACTCCTGGAATGCCCCGTAGGAATACCGTGACCTCAGCCGCCAAATTGCGGATGACGGAGATCTCGTCCCCGACGACCCGTGCCTCGATGGCGGGGCCCCCGGGGCCGGCCTGAGTCTTCAGGAATTGCACCTTCGTGATCCCGGGAATCTCCGCCATGCCTTCTCGGAGATCCGCGATCACCGCATCCACGCTGCGACGGCGGTCCTCCGTGAGCTCAACCATTAATTGTCCCAGGTTCGGCCCCCGCTCTGCCCGGTTCACGTCCAGGAAAGTAATTCCTACGTTGGTGGCGAGTGAACGCAATTCCTCAGGCGGCAGGCCCAAGACGACCTTCTCCGCCCGTTTGGCTACCTCCAGTGTATCCTCGATATTTGCTCCGGAGGAGGTCTCGAAGTTGATGAGGAACTGGGAGGATTCGAACTCGCGAAAGAGGACAAACGGGATGCGGTACCACGCCGTGGCCCCGAGGAGAATCGTGGCGCAGAGCATGAGGACGGCAGTGACATAGCGCCACTGGACTGCCGTACGGAGGAGGGCGCCGTACGCGTTTCGGAGGTCTGTCAACCAGGGGAGTTCCCGGCGGCGGACGCTTTGGGCGTAGGTTGGGGTGATGACGTCGGAGAGGTGAGAGGGGAGGACTACCAGCGCCTCGAGGAGCGACGCCAGTAGTGTGAAGGTCACCACAATCGGGATGGGAGCCAGAAAGACGCCCATGGTCCCTGGGATCAAGAGGAGCGGGAGGAAGGCTGCGACGGTGGTCGCCACGGTGGCCACCACCGGCCAGGCAACCTCCGTTGTCCCTTGGACCGCCGCTTGCCGGGGATCCATTCCCTCTTCCACATGGCGGTAGACGTTTTCGGTCACGACGACCGCGTCGTCGACCAAAAGCCCGAGAACGAGGATCAGGCTGAAGAGCGAAATCATATTCAGGCTGATCCCGTAAACCGACATGAGGACGATGCCCCCGAGCATGGCAAACGGAATCCCCAGCGCGGTCAGGAAGGCGATCCGAGGTCGCACGAAAATCCAGAGGGTAATGAGGACGATGGTCAGCCCAATGGTGCCGCTCAAGCGCAGCGTGTTGAGGCGATTCCGGATGAAGACCGAGAAGTCGTTGTACACGCCGATCGTCACCGTTTCGGGCAGCTGGCTTCGGACCTCTTCAACCAGGGCACGGACCGAGGCGGCGATGTCAATGGCATCCCCGGTGCGCTGCTTGATGACCACGAGGTTGATGGCCGGACGCCCTCCCCAGCGACCGATGGTGGTGGGCTCTTCAAAGGTTTCGCGCACCGTGGCCACGTCCCCGACGGTCAGGGGGGTCCCGGTCGCGACACTCCGGAGAATGATGCGCTCGACCTCCGGGGCTCCGGCTGCCTCTCCAAGCGTCCGGACCAGGATCTCCCCGCGGGGCGTCTTCATGGTCCCCCCGGGCACGTTCCGGTTGTGGGCCGCGATGGCGGCCCGGACATCGTCGAGGCTGAACCGGTACTGTTCGAGTCGTGCGGGGTCCACCTCAACCCAGATCTGCCGCTCGCGCATGCCGAGAATCCGAACGGCAGCAACGCCTCGGATTCGGCGGAGATCATCCCGGACATCTTTGGCCATGTCCCGGAGCATCGCCTCGTCGATATCACCGGCGAGCGACACCGTAATCACAGGGAAAGTGGACTTAACCTCGCGGACCTCGGGTTCCTCAGCCTCCTCCGGCAAGTGCGTGACATTGTCCAAGGCGGCCCGCACGTCACTCAGGGCCCGATTCATATCGGTCTCGGGTTGAAATTTGAGCAAGATCTGGGACCGGCCCTCCTGCGAGACCGAGAGGAGCTCGTCCAACCCGTCGATTTCCGCCACCTCCTCTTCGATCGGCGCCGTGATGAGCTTCTCTACTTCTTCGGGAGAGGCTCCCAGGAATGTGGTCACGATCTGAACCGCTTTGCGGGAAAATTCGGGAAAGAGCTCCCGATGCATCCGAAAGTAGGTTATGAGCCCCGTGCCCAGGACGAACAACGTGAGGAGGTTCACCAGGACCCGATTGCGGACGGAGAACTCGACCAGGCGTCTCACGGCTCGAGCTCCCGCGTTTTCACGATCCGGATTGGTGCCCCGTCCTGGAGCAGGCGATGACCGGTGACCACGAGAAGATCGCCGGACTCAAGCCCTTGGGCGATCAAGTGGCGGGATCCGAAGGTGCGAGCGATGGTGAGTGGCCGGCGGTGGGCGGTTTCCTGCTTGGCGTCGGCGACGAACACCGCCGGCCCCCCGTTTTTGGTCAGGACACTCGCCCGCGGGATGAGGATGGCCTGAGGGTAGGATCGCACTGGGATGCTGGCGCGGGCAAACATCCCGGGCAGGAGTCGATTCGGACCCCGGTTCTCGACAACGATCTCCACCGGAAAGGTCCGGGTCTCGGTGTCGGCCCGGGGGCTGATGTGTTCCACTCGGCCTTGGACCGTCCCAGGCAAGGCCCTCACGGTGATGGTGGCTTCCGCACCGGGATGGAGAAAGCCAACATCGTCTGCGGGAATTCGGATCAGGACCTTCACAGCCTTCAGGTCCGCCAGACGGAAGAGGACCGTCCCCGGGGCCACCTGTTCCCCGAGGGTGACACTTTTCTCGGATATGATTCCTGCGAAGGGGGCCCGCACCTCGGTGTTCGCCAGGGCGTCCCGCGCCCGCGCCAGCTCCGCCTGGGCCGACGCGAGATCCGCTTCTGCCCAGTCAATTTGCGCCTCCGCCTCACGGAGGCCGCTTTTGGCCCGCTCGAACTGCTCCTCGATCTGGCGAAGGGCGAGTTCGACCCTTTTCACCTCTACCCACGCGATTCCGCCTTCGTCGAACAGGGACTTAAATTTGTCGTGTTCGGTTTTTGCCAGCCGTACTTTGTCCCGGTTGATGCCGATGAGGGCCTT
>VRUN01000001.1 GCA_019456075.1 Candidatus Methylomirabilota bacterium | reverse complement strand
AGTACCCTCCTCGCCCTCGGGACGATGGCGATGACCTCGGCCGAGAGTTCGCCCGGCCACCTGCTGCTCACGGTACGCGTGTCGCGGTTCGGAGCATCGATTGAGATGGATGACCAGCTGAGCATCTCGGCCACGGCTCCTCCGCCGGGACAGATCCGGCGCTCTCAAAATGGGAAAGGAACCCCGATCGTCCCCGTCGATATTCCGGTGACGAATCAGTGGGGGGCACTGGTTCTTCAGGGACAGGTGATAAAACTCATGGAGGATCCCGAGCGGTCCTTCTAATCCGCGCAAGTTCAATGTTCCATTCCTTCCGCAGGAAAGTAGTGGAAAGAATTTTGACACTTTCCACTTGACCCATCCTCTTCTTGCCTACATAATCGTAGCCCATTTCCTACTCAGGGTCATTTTTGGGCGAGCACTGCGCAAGGACCGGTAAATCCGTGTCCGCAGAGAGTTCCCCACGGACCACCCTCCGGGCAGTTCCAAGCATGAGGAGCCCTAGGCCATGGACGAGCGAGCCTGGGACGAGGTGGTAGCAGCTTTTGGAGGCGACAAGGAACAGGCCGAGGCCGAGGTCGACGAGCGGTGGCACGCCCTGAAACGGGTCAGCTCCGCTGCGACTCGCGACGTGGCAGTCCAACAGCTCGCCTGGGAGTACGCCCCTCGATCGATCGAGCACATCTTCCCCGGAGACAATTGGTACTTCATGATCAAGGCGGCCCAGTACCGGGCCCACATCCTCCTCCTCGACCTGGAAGACGCAGTCGCCGCCACCCGCAAAGATGTCGCCCGCACCGTCCTGACCCTCCTGATCCGGGCCTTCCGGGGCCACGCCCTCACACATGAGGAGCTGGACTTCCTCAAGACGCATGCCCTGCCGGCGGGAAAGGCTGACCAGCTGGCGCAGCAGTTCATCCCGGCCGGGACCCGGGTCCAGCTCAAGCCACAGTGCCGGTTCCCCGACGAGCAGATGATCCTGGTCCGGCCCAATAACCTCCGGACCAAGTGGGCCGCCGGGGACTACTTCCACGTGATCCGAGAGATCGGGGATCTCATCGCCGGAATTTTCCTCCCCAAGGTGGAAGGACCCGAAGATGTCCGGGTCGCGGTCCAGATCCTCCGCGCCCTGCAACAGGAGCGGGGCTGGGTCGTCGGTGGCCATAGGGTCTTTGTTCAGACCGAGCTCCCCGGGTCAATACTCACGGCGGAAGAGATCCTGGCCGTCGCCCCTGAGGTGGAGGAGGTGAACCTAGGCATCGTCGACTACACGGCAGCCACCGGGGGCCGCAGCATAATCCAGCAAGAGCAATACACCTACATGCGGTACCCGCTCCTGAAGCTGGTGGAGGCGGCCCGAGCCACGGGCAAGGCGGCCGGGACGGGGATTACAGTGACGCTAAGCGCGGATGACACCGAGGTGGACACCGTCCGGGCCATTGCGCTCGGGATCCATCGCAAGTCGAGCGTGCATCCCGCGCACATTGAAGGGATCGGTCGTCACACCGTCCAGTTTCCCACCGTTCTGCGCAAGCGCCTAACGTACCCCGACATCGCGCCCTTCGATCGTGAGCAACTCAAGCGCCTGGCGCGGAAGGAAAAACCGATTCTGCCTCCACTCGTCTTTGTCCCCCGGCCCGTGACGCTCTGCCGGTCGGTCATCACCGTTGCGGGGGACGATATTGAGGGCGTGCGGACAGCTTTTGCCTCGCCGGCCGATATGGTGGTCGTAAATCTGGAAGGCCTTGAAGGACCTGATGGGCACGGGGCTCAGCGAAACCTGGCTCGGCTCTCGTACTATGGGAGTCGCCGCTCCCAGGTGATTGCCTTTGAGGTCGATCTCGCGGAACCCCAGGCGGTTGAGCTACTTCAAGACTTGCTTCAGTTTTTCCAGCAGCGAGTTCAGACCGTCATTCTACCTGCTGTGGATGGGCCGCGCGCTGTCCGGCATGCGGATGGCATCCTCACCACGATCGAGCGGGAGGTGGGCTTCTCGATAGGTTCACTGGCCCTGGGGGCCCGGCTCACCAGGCCCGAGACCGTCGAGCGAGAGGCCTATGCCATTGCCACCGCCAGCCGGCGGATGATGTACCTCTTCCTCAATCTGCCAGGAACGCAGGCAAAGGAAGACCCCGCTGATCCGATCACAAAAGGGTACTACTACTACCGATCGGCGCTCGTGGCCGCGACGACCGCGGCCGATGTCGACGCCGTGGACGTGGTGAGCGACACCGCGAAGCTCGACGAAGAAACCCTTTTTGTCGCCAATCTCGGCTTTCAGGGGAAACAAGTCACTCCACAGCAGGCCGCGCGGGTCAACGCCTTCATGAGTCCTCCCCAGGCGGGCGAGCGACCCACCCTCATGAAAGGGCCAGCGGCAGAGGCGTTCAAGACACGATGGATCAACTCGGTCGAGCGGGCTCTCGACATCCTTGAGCAGTACGCGATCGCTGAGCAAGACCGCAACTTGGGTGCCGTCGCCTTCTCCGATCCGGTGACCGGGCAGCGCGAAATGGTCGATGCGGCGACGGCGCGGATCTACTACCGGCAACTGGAACAGGCCCTCAAGGCGAGGCAGCTCACCGACTCCGAGGAGGCGCGGTATGAGGTGATTACCAATATATCGTCGTCGGATGGATGGAAACACGTTGCGCTTTGGTCGACCCCCATAGGACATGATAGGGAGGGTGGGGCCCCACCAAAGGAGGCCTAGGGGACTTTGATACCCGCGCCTCAGGAATTGGGGCTCACCAGGTCGGCATACCGAGATGCGTCATCAGCGCCGGGAACCAACCCATGGCTGGCAGGATACCCTCTGGCTGGTGGGCATCAGTGGAGTGATGGCCCTGGTGCAGCTACCCTTCGCCAGCTATGTGGCCGCCCTGCCATTGATCCGCGAGGAGTGGGGCCTCACCAACACTCAGGCAGGAACAATCTACTCTACCTTCCTCGCGGGTATGGCGCTGGCGGCCCTGTTCGTCATCCCTCTCACCGATCGCTTCTCACCCCGGAGGCTGTTTGTCGCCTCCGTGTGGGGCAGCGTCATCACCAACCTCCTTTTTCCCTTGTGGGCCAAGGACTTTCTGACCGGTTCCCTCCTGCGGTTCGTGGCGGGGCCCTGCCTGGTGGGCGTCTATGTGCCAGGGATCCGCATCGTCTCAGAGTACTTTGCCGAGAAGCGGAGGGGCATGGCGGTTGGGTTGTTCGTCAGTGCCTTTCACCTGGGGATCCCGATCTCCCTGGCCGTGACGGGTCTGTTGTTGCCCTATTTTGGATGGAGGACGTCTTACCTCATTGCGGCACTGCTGGCCGCCAGTGGGATAGGCCTGGCCCACCTGCTGTTGCGCCACGAGGTCGGTGGAGCGCCCGATGCAACCCGGAGCTCAGGATGGTTGAGCCTGGCACCCCTTCGGAGCAAGCCCCTGGTGCTCATGACCACAAGCTACGCCCTGCACGCCTGGGAGTTATACGTCATACGGGTGTGGCTCCCTCCGTTCCTTGCGGTCGTCCTCCTGACCAGAGGGATGGGGCCGACCCAGGCGGCGGCTCTGGGGGCAGGCGCGGCAGCCCTGATGTTGGCCATGGCTGCCCCAGGCCCCTTTCTCGGTGGCCTCCTCTCGGACCGCATTGGGAGGACGAAGGCGGGGGTCGTGCTCCTCAGTATCAGTGGGGCCATCTCGTTCCTGATTGGCTGGATGATGGACGCATCCTGGGGGACGTTGTTGGGCGTTGGTTTGGTCTACGGCTTTGTCAGCGCCGCGGATTCGGGGATCTACTCTACCGGCGTCATAGAGCTGGCAGATGCCGGAAGCATGGGATCCGCCCAGGCCCTCCAGACCTTTTTCGGGTATGGGGGGGCGGCCCTGGGTCCGGTGATCTTTGGGGGGGTGCTGGATCTGGCCCCGCCGGGTGTATCGTGGGGACTGGGCTTTTCGACCGCGGGTCTCGCCGCGGCCCTAGGGGTTGTTGTCCTCCTCTGGCTCAAGCGCTTACCGGAGAGTACCCGCATGGCCCACGGCAAGCGGTAGGTGCCACCGCGCCAGAGGGGCATCGTTCTGGGTCCTCTGGATGAGCCAACGATAGCTCCACCGAGGTGACCTTTCTCACGCATCTGACGGACGCAGTCCTCGCTTTCACGCAATGCCCCCCCGCCGAGGTTCGGGGGTGTCAGTGTGTGAACCTCCCGTGCGGCAAGGAATCCCACTCTGGTCTCTAAGGAAGATGGCGACCGTTCATGACGGTGTTCCTGGAACGCGGCCCGCAGCAACCCGCCCCGCGAAGGCTTGATACTGCACGATCTCGAAATCATTCGCAAAGCGCACGAGATGGATCCCATGGCGAAATCTCCCGCCGGCGACCGGTTGGGGATTTTGCCAGACGACTGCGCCATCGACAGGAAGGGCGCAGCCGGGGAGCCCGAGCCAGAGACGGAAGACGGTGCCAGGCGCCAGACTTTCAGGGAGTAAGAGCAACAGGCCCGTGAGACTCACATTGCCCGCTTGACCCGCGACCTCTCGGGTGGGATGTGGCTCCTCGCCGACGAGGTACCGGATCGGAATCTGAATCGGAAAGCGCGGCAGGCGTTGGTGGATGGGGACCCGGGCCAAGCGGTGCGCGGTGTCTGCGGCCAACTTCACCATGTGGAGCAGATTCTCCGCGCCAAAGGGTTTCGGCAGAAAGAACTCGGCCCCCGCGCGAAACGCCTCTGCGATGAAGGGTAAGTCCAGGGAGGCCGTGATGCCGACCACGGGAATGTCTCCGAGGATGGGGTCTTGTTTCAGGTGCTTGCACGTGTCGATGCTGTCGAGGCCGGGCGCTATCATCTCGGGGACACTGGCCAAGTCGTGGGAATATATTGCAACAGTGTGGCGGAATTTTGCCCGGATGGCAGCGCCGGGAAAGGATAGAACCGTCAGTACAGCAGGGTGGACTGGAAGGGTGCAGGGGAGGTGGAAAATGGAGGACTGAGAATCGGCGACAGCACCTGCAGGCTCCGAGCGACATTGCCGACAGCCCGAAGGCCTTCGGACCGCTCAGGGTCGCCGCGAGAGGCCCGGAGCGAGGAGTCGAGGGTGCCCGCTACAGACTCAACAGAAAATGGGGATGGGGGAACTGGAGAAGACAACAGGGGGGTTACCGGACCAGCCCCGTTCGGATGGCGTAATGGATCAGATCCGCATTCGTTTTCAGTTCCATTTTCTTCAGCATCCGGGTCCGGTGCGTGCTGATGGTTTTGACGCTGACCCCCAGATCCTCGGCGATCTCGGTCAGGCTCTTGCCCCCGGCGATCATACACAGCACCTGGAACTCCCGAGCGGACAGGATCTCATGCCGGGGTTTCTTGGGATCGGTGCCCAGGTCCGACACGAATTTCTCCATGAGCGTGGGACTCACGTACTTCCCCCCGCGCGCCACCTTGTGAATGGCGCTGACGAGTTGATCCGGGGCACTCTCCTTGGGCAGATAGCCGGCGGCGCCCGCCTTCATGACCCGCACGGCGTATTGCTCCTCGGCATACATGCTGAGCATCAGGACCGGCAGGTCGGGGTACTGGGTCTTGAGCTGTTCCAGGACGGTCACGCCGCTCCGATCGGGCAGTGAAATGTTCAGGATGACCACATCCCACTGCCCGGTGCGCACCTTCTCGAGGGCTTCCTGGCCCGTGCTCGCTTCCCCCGCCACGACCAGATCGGGCGTATCCGCCAGGATTTGTTTCAGGCCTTGGCGGACGATGGCATGATCATCAACGACGAGAATCCTGGTCATGAGAGACCTCCCGGGCGCTCCGGGTCCCCGTCTACGGTTGGCAGGTGGACGGTGACGACGGTCCCTTTCCCCTCGACCCCTTGGATGCGGATGTTGCCCCCCCAAGGCAAAATGCGTTCCCGCATGCCCATCAGTCCCACCGACCGCGGATCGGCTACGGCGTGTTCCGGGATGCCTCGACCGTTGTCACGGACCTCTAAGACGAGCTTACGCCCCGTTATTTTCAAGCTGATCTCAACTTTTGTTGCCTGGGCATGCCGCGCCACATTGGTCAGGGCTTCCTGACAGATGCGAAACACCGTCGTGGCCCGCGCCGTATCCAGCACAAGGTCGTCGGGGCTCTTTTTCAGCGCACACACCAGGCCGGTTCGCTCTTGGAATTCCCGCACCTGCCACTCCAGTGCCGCAACCAGGCCGAGGTGATCCAGGACTCCCGGCCTCAATTCGGTCGCGATCCGGCGCACGGCCTGGACGGTCTCGTCGATGAGGTGGGTCATCGTCTGAATCTTTGTCTGCAGCTCCACTCGCTCACCGGCCAGGCGCTGGCTGAGCCAAGTCAGGTCGATCTTCAACGCGGTGAGGGACTGGCCCAGTTCGTCGTGCACTTCGCGCGCGATCCGGGCTCGCTCCTCTTCCTGCGCGGCGCGGAGGTGCCCGGAGAGGGCGCGCAACTGGTCTTCCGACCTTCGCAATCGTTCCTCAACCCTGTGGCGTTCGGCGATCTGCTCTTCCAGGATGCCGATAGCTTTGGATAGCTCGGCCGTTCGTTCCTGAACCCCCCGTTCCAGCTCGTCGTGCGCCCTTCGCAGTGACTCGTCGGCTCGCTTGCGCTCGGTGATGTCTTTGAAGGTCACGACTGCACCCAGCAGCATACCTTCTTTGTCTCGGATAGGGGTGCTGATGTACTCGACCGGGAAGTGTTTGCCGTCCTTTCGCCAAAAGACCTCGTCTGTCGCGTGATGGACGGCACCATCCCGAAAGGCTGCGTAGATGGGGCACTCCTCCCGTGAGTAGGGGGTTCCATCCGCTTTCGAGTGGTGCAGGATATCATGCAGGGGCTTGCCGATCAGTTCCTCGATCTCCCACCCGATCATCTTCGCCCCCGCCGGGTTCACAAAGGTGGTGTTTCCGTGCAGGTCCAGGCCATAGATCCCTTCGCCCGCCCCGTCCAGGATCATTTCGTTTTGATGGCGCAGCCTTTCAAGCGCTGCCTCCGCCCGTTTGCGCTCGATGGCATAGCGTATCGCGCGTCCCAGCAGGTGGCTATCAACCTGTCCTTTGATCAGATAATCCTGTGCCCCTTCCCGCACGGCTCTCACCGCCACGGCTTCGTCATCAAGGCCGGTCAGCACGATAATCGGCACTTGGCCCGCTTGAGCGTGGGCTTTGGTGAATGTGTCGAGCCCCCCGCTTCCTGGCATTGAGAGGTCCAGCAGGACCACATCCGCCCCCCCCGCCGAGAGACGCTGGAGCCCCGTCGGAAGCTCGCTGGCCACCTCCACGGCGAACGACGTGCCCCTGACTTCACCCAGCATTTCCCGAATCAGGCGGGCGTCGCCGGGATTGTCCTCAATCAGCAAGATGTTGATTTTTGGGCCTCGAATGGCGCCTCTCGGGTCCATATGTGCGGCCCCTTTGGCTTGCGAACTCCTGAGCCGGAGGCCCAGCCATGATAGCATTTTCAGGGGTAAAGGCAAGCAGCGGTGATTCGGAAGGGCTTCTAGCGCGAGTGTCAGGATTTCTGACAAGACTTTTCCATCTGTCACCGGGGAGACCCCTCTCATCCCCCGTTTATTTCGCGTCGTTGTCCGGTTGTGCGACCCTGTGGCCTGTAGGTTCGGCCGAAACCCTTGTTGTTTTCGCCTGGGAGACCGTATGATAGCAGGGAAACAGCGCGGGGATCGGGGGGGGGCGCGATTCGTATTCTCTTCGTGTGTACGGGAAACTCGGCCCGGAGTCAGATGGCCGAGGCCTTTGCCCGCCACTACGGAGGTGGACACGCGGAGGTCTCAAGTGCCGGTACCGACCCTAAGGGCCTCCATCCGCTAACGAAAGAAGTGATGGCCGAGAAGGGGATTGATGTGTCACATCAGTCATCCAAGGGGTTGACTGATGAGATGCTGCGCAATGCGGATTATGTCATTACCGTCTGCGACCACGCTGACCAGCACTGCCCAGTTCTTCCCCCGAATGTCCACAAGCTTTACTGGCCCATCCCAGACCCTGCCATCACGAGCGACCGGCCGCGCGCGGAGGCACTGGCCGCATTCCGTCAGGCCCGCGACGAGCTCGAATCGCGGATCCGCCAATTTGTTCTCCCGTTGCTGAAGTGACCGTTTTGGGCGTATAGGTGTGTAGTTTTCCTAGGTGAGCCGTCTGGAAAGCCGTGCGCGGTTCCGGGCCACCCAGCGGTAGATGTGGTTGGCCAACCACACGCCGCCCGGAATGCGAAAGGGGAAAGTCATTAGAACTGCGCCGGGGAGTCTCGCGAGGGTCTCGCGGACGGCAGTGGCGCCCGTAAAAACCTGATCCCGTTCATCAATCAGATGAAGCTCTTCACGGCAGCGTGCTGGCGATATGCCTGGAAACCTGTTTTCCAGGTCCGGCTCTTGGGAGGGGATCAACTCGAGCCGCTTCCCGCGATCTCGCCGGTGGACCCACCGGGCCAAACGCTGTCAGAGCCCTCAGTCGCCGTCGTAGATGACTACAACTTTTCGATCGTGCATCCGGATCGCCTTCCCGCCGGCACGGAGCGCAGAGGCGCTTTTCCTGGCGCACTTTGAGATTGGCGCCCTGTGGCGTTAGCTGAGCTCGAGGAGCTGCCCAAGCTTGGCCCGGTCGAATCCTACGACCATCTCGCCGTCAATGATCGTGACGGGCGTCGCCCGCACCCCGAGCTTCAAGAGTTCCTCCCGGGCCTGTGGGTCTTCCCGGATGTTCTTTTCAACAAACTGCACACCCTTTTGAGAAAGAAACTCTCTCTCTTGGTCACACGCCCCTCAACCGGGCTGGCTATAGACGATCACCTGTTTCGCCATGATCCCTCCCTTGTGTGGTGAGAGCAGATTGTCCCGCTCCTGACGAAGGCCCGCAGAATGGCTTTCCGCACCGATTCTTCGGTTTCGTTGAGCTGTGCCTTCGCGAGCCGCGTGGCGATGATATTGACCGATTCTGGGATGCGCATGTGCCTTCCACCTCGTGTAATGTTCTTTTATCAATCGAGGCACGAAATCAGGGGAGTGGGTGGATCGCGACTCCCGCACGCGCCTCTCCGCTTTCCAAGGTACCATCCTCGTTTCGTTTCTTCAAGGTGGTGCAACGGAAAAATCCTTGACAGGGACAGAGACCAGACATAAAAGCGCTGAAAGGGCAGGGAAAATCTTGAGCCGTATTGCGGGACGGATCACGAAGCTCGCGAAGCGGCCGCTGTCGCCACCCCAGGCGCTCGCTGTCGGGTACGGCGTCTTGATCCTGGCGGGGACCGGCCTGCTCATGCTGCCGTACGCCACTGCGGCGGGGGAGAGCCCTCGTCTCATCGATGCCGTATTCACGGCGACCTCTGCGGTCTGTGTCACCGGTCTCATCGTCGTTGACACACCCCACTTCTGGTCCCCGTTCGGTCACGGGGTCATTCTGGCTCTGATCCAGGTGGGGGGACTCGGATACATGACCGTTGCTACCTTCATCGCCCTCCTCCTCAGGCGGAGGATCTCTCTTAGGGAGCGCGTTGTAATTCACAAGGCGGTCGGGATGTTAACGCAGGAAGGGGTGATCCGCTTCCTCAAACGGGTTCTCCTGATTACGGCCATGGTCGAGGGGATCGCGACTCTCATTCTGACCCTGCGATTTGCGGTTGAACGCCCAATAGGCGAGGCCTTCTTCCTCGGCCTGTTTCACGCCATCTCTGCCTTTAATAATGCGGGATTCAGCCTCTTCTCGAGCAACCTCGCAGGCTATGTGGCTGACCCGGTGGTGAATCTGACCGTCGCAGCAAGCGTCATTCTCGGAGGGATCGGCTACCTCGTGATCAACGAACTTCTCGAGCACCGACGGAAGGCCACGCCGCGGCGGCTCTCGATCCACACCCGGCTGGTGCTGGGAGTGACGGGCGGCCTTCTCGGTGTTGCCTTTCTCCTGTTCCTCGTCATGGAGTGGACCAATACCTCGACGCTCAATCCCTTAGGAGTTTCAGAGTGGCTGCTTGCGGCGTTCTTCCAAGCGGTGACGGCGCGGACGGCCGGATTTCACACGATCGGTATAGAATTCCTTCGCGAGTCCACCCTGTTCATCTTCATTGTGTTGATGTTCATCGGGGCTTCACCGGGGGGGACCGGGGGGGGAATCAAGACGACGACCTGCGGGACGATCCTCGTCGCCCTCTGGCGGAGCCTCCGGGGGGATCGGGAATTCAACTTGATGGGCCGTCGCCTGCCGCAGAAGGTGCTCAACGATGCCTTTATCCTCGCAAGCCTCTCTTTCATTTTTGTGGTGGTGATGACCCTGGTCCTCATGCTGACCGAAGGCTATCCGTATCTGTTCACTCTCTTTGAGGTGACATCGGCCTTCGGGACGGTGGGCCTTTCCGCAGGCGCCCCGGGCCTGCAGGCGAGGGGTCACATCCTGGCGATCTCGGGGGTCAGGATCCATTCCACCTGATAACCTTCCTCGGTCCGGGCGAGGCAGGCTATTGCGCCCGGCGTGAACTGGAGAATCTCTTGCCCGGGGTTACCAAGGAGCAGCGATGCCAGCCGGCTCAGATGCGGCAGGTGCCCAACGAGCATTACGGGTTCAGTGGCGGCCGCGATCGCGGCTTG
The DNA here is from genome assembly GCA_019456075.1 of Candidatus Methylomirabilota bacterium. Lineage (GTDB taxonomy): Bacteria > Methylomirabilota > Methylomirabilia > Methylomirabilales > CSP1-5 > CSP1-5. Next base: position 68,427 of record VRUN01000001.1, on the reverse strand, counting down.
AGCTTTTCCAGGATGGTCCATCGGGGCGAGCCCTTCCATTGCGTGAATTCTTCGGTCCGGTGAGATATGTTCAGCGAAAATTTGAGCCGTCTGCCGGGCACGCAGTTTGTCAGAATGGCGGATCTCGGCAATCGTAAGTCCGAGGGCTCCCACGTGTCGGGCTACTCGCGATACTTCCGCGCGGCCGCGATCGCTGAGCGGTCGAGCCGGATCTTCTCTCTCGTTTTTCGCTTCGCCGTGTCGCACCAGGTAACATCGCATTCGGTTGTCTCCGCCGGTATCCCTTTGGACTCCATCAGTCCGAGATGGCGCGAGATTAGCGCGCGAACGCGATCCAGAGGGCGAGGGCGAAGCTGAGGGCGGTGAGGAGAATGGCGGCAGTTGCCGCGAGTTGAAGCGTCGAACCTTCTCGCTGGCCCTCGGCGTGGCCGAGAGCCATTGCTGTCAGGTACCCGCCAACGAAGCCACCTGCGTGGGCGAAATTGTTCACTCCGGCCATGAGGAATCCCAGGACAAAGAGGACGAGCGCCCACTGTCCGTACTGACGAAGGATCGCTACGCCGAATGTCCCGCCGCGTCTCCGCCCGTAAGCGACCATCGCACCCAGGAGGCCGAAGATCGAGCCGGAGGCGCCGATGGTAAACGCAATGCCGACCCAGTTGGACGCCACAAAGCCCAACACCCCTGCTGCGGTGAAGATAAGGATAAGCCGGGAGCGGCCGTAGAGCTCCTCGACCGCCGGGGCGAGCTGGTTGATCCACAAGAGGTTGAAGAGGACGTGGAGGAGGCTTCCGTGGAGGTAGATCGCGGTGAATAGCGTCCACCAGCGTCCGCGCGCCCAGGCATAAGCGCCGGTCATGCCCAACGCGTCGAGGGCTGCTCCGCCGGGCGCCAAGAGGTCGAGGGGGTTGCTGAGGTGCATGGCGGCCCTAGGATTGAGAAGGAGGGAGGCAACGTAGGCGGCGATCGAGACCCCGGTAACGACCCGGGCAAAGTTCAGGTCGCCGAGGAGGCGTCCCACCGCGGGGCCGTAGCCCCAGAGCCCCGGGTTTTTTCGCCCGCAGTACATGCAGACGGGTGCATCGACGCTGTTCAGTTTTCTGCACGAGGGGCAGAGGCTCGAACCAGCTCGCTGGCGGAACATGCGTGAACCCTCCATCAGCCGAAGCGGATAGGCTCACCCGTCGGGATAGGCTGTTTATACCTCGTCTCAGTCTATCGGTCCACCCTTTGCTGCAAGCGGTCCGGTAATCGCCTGCCCAGTTACGCTGCGAGAAGGGTGAGGATGCGCTCGAGGAGAGCGGCAGAGTCTTCGAGACCACCGGGGCGATTGCGGCGTCGCCAGAGTCCCCGGTGACGCTCGAGGAGCCCTCGGAGTTCGTCGGCCAGGGGGATCCGGGTCGCCCGAGGTAATGCGCTGACGAGCGTATGGGGGCCTGCCTGCAGACGGGCTATGCCGAGGCGACAGGCCAGACGCAGCATGTCGCCGACCCAGCGAAACTCGGCGATGATGTCCTCGGCGTCGGGCCGCGCCATGCGGGCCTTCGAAAGCGGCGCCACGACCTCGTTAATGTAGGCAAGCGTCTTTTCGAGTGCGTGAACGCTCAACCCCCCAAGCGCCGGACCATGGAAATTTCGGTCGGCAAAGATCAACAGGTGAAAGAGAGCAGAACTGTTCTGAAGGTGGACCCCGGTGTGCAGATAGGCGTTGCCCAGGTCATAGGCAAGGCGACCCATCACGGCAGCCTGGTCACGGAAGGCATGCGCATCGAGCAAGGCTGGCATGTCTAGGCGGCGGGGATCAGGGGCGTCGGCGCTACACCAACTGAGCCCGGCCCCGGCCAGCAGGCCCAGGTAGCTCACCGGGAGGGGCTGGAGGTGTCCGTTGTCACCCCAATCGGTGGTCAGGAAACCGATGGCCCCGGCGCTTCGGCCGGCTGTCGCGGCGTTTCCAAGGTTGGCCAACGCATTCTCCGTGCGCCCGGCGAGGCTATTCCAGCTACTCGTGCCGGGACAGACGTAGACCTTGAGCCCGGCAGCGCCGAAGAGGTGGTTATGCTTAGTGAAGGGATGGTCGGCCTCGTAACCCCACTCGAGCACGATGACGTCCTTGGGCAGTTCGCCGACGAGCTCGGGCCGCTGGCGCAACACGTCGCTCCAGCACTGCATGGTGCACCCCCGCTCAGACACGAGGTGGTAGATCTCACGCAGAAAATCGAGATAGACCCGCTCCCGTCCCTTCGCCGTGCACAGTGCGGCTGAGCGGCCTTGGCCCAGATCGAAGGTCTCGTCGAGGCCCACGTTAAACTGGCGACTGCTGAAATGGGGCAGCAACTGGTCGTAGAGGTCGGCCAGCAGGGTCAGGCTGCCGGCGTCAACGGGGCAGAGGCCGTAGGGCTCCGGGGACGGGCTGAAGGGATGGGCAATGCCCTCGGGACACTCGGCCAGTCGGCGGTAGGGTTCGTGGATCAGCCACCGGTGCATGTGGCCGAAACTATTCTGGTTGGGGACGAGCTCCACGTAGCGGTTCCGACAGAAGGCATCTAAGGCCTCAATCTCCTCACCGGTAAAGGGACTGGCATGTTGCCAGACGACCTCGTGCCCTCGGTAGGCGAAGGTGTGCTCCATGTAGAGCTGTACCTGGTTAATTTTCCACGTCGCCAGCAGATCCACCAGATCGAACACCGTCTCCATCGTGGGGACCTTGTCCCGGCTCACATCGAGCAGCACACCCCGGTGAGGAAAGTCGGGCCAATCGGCAATCAGGAGACCCGGCAGCACGAGATGCTCCCCTGGGGTTCCCGATGTGTATAAGCGGATGAGCTGAATGAGTGTCCAGACGCCGTAGAAAAGCCCGGGCTCGTCGGCGCCGAGGGCCGTGATACCCGCGTCGTCAATTGCCAGGCGATAGCTCTGGGGTTGGGGGAGCACGGTCGGGTGGACGCGGAGTGTGATGTGAGCCTCATGGGTGCTCGGGGCCTCCCCGGCTGACGTCCGCCATCTGGGGGATCGTCCACCGATCCTGAGGGTCTCTGCCAGCCGATCGACGGCACCCTGCAACGGCGGAGCCGAGGACGCCAGATCGATCACCGGCTCGGCCGGTACGGCGAAGTCCTTGTCAAGCCGGTTTATCTGTTGCGGCCTGGGAAGAAGAAGAGAAAGATGTTTCTCCATGAGATACCAATCATAATAGACAAAGGAGCTGTGTGGCCGCTCGATTACGCATGACTCTACCGGGTTCCGATCCAGTGGTCAACGACTGCACGACCTTTCTGCCTTGAAACCCTTGAATGCGGGGAGTATCATGACATCAGTACATCGAGCGAGCACCAGTGGCCGGCCGATTGCAGACCGTATCCGTTGGGCCGCGTGAGGGTTTCGGAATGCCCCAGACGAAGACCATGACGATCAACATGGGCCCGCAGCACCCCTCGACCCATGGAGTGTTGCGGCTCGTGCTTGAGCTTGATGGGGAGGTGGTCGTCAAAGTCACCCCGCACATCGGCTATCTCCATACCGGCATGGAGAAGATCATGGAGTCGAAGCGGTATCAGCAGGCCCTCACGGTCACGGACCGCTTCGATTACCTGGCCCCCATGTCGAACAACTTGGCCTTTGTGTTGAGTGTGGAAAAGCTCTTGGGGATCGAGGTCCCCTCACGGGCCAAGATCATCCGGGTTCTCTTCGCGGAACTGACGCGGATCAAGAGCCATCTCGTGGCCCTGGGGACCATGGCGCTCGAAATCGGGGCCCAGAGCGTCTTTCTTTACTGCTTCCGGGAGCGAGAGAAGATCCTCGATCTATACGAGATGGTGAGTGGGGCCCGGATGATGTCGAGCTACTTCCGGGTGGGAGGACTGATGGCCGATCTCCCGGAGGGCTTCGACCATGCGGTGCAGCAGATCCTCAGGGAGTTTCCTCATCGCTTTGATGAGTACGAGGATCTCCTGACTCGGAACCCCCTCTGGCTCCAGCGCCTGAAGGGGATTGGAATCATCAAGGCCGAGGACGCCATTGACTGGGGACTCTCTGGCCCCAATCTGAGGGCCTGTGGTGTCCCGTGGGACTTGCGGGAGTCCCATCCGTATTCCGGCTATGAACAGTTCGATTTCACGATCGCCCTGGGCCAGGCCGGCGATAGCTACGACCGGTATGTGGTGCGGGTCTTCGAGATGCGGCAGTCACTCAAGATTGCGGAGCAGGCCCTGAAAGAGATGCCAGGCGGACCGGTCAATATCGACAACCCAAAGGTTGTCCCGTCGCCCAAGCACGTGGTCCGAAAAAGCATGGAGGCCTTGATCCATCATTTCCTTCTGTACTCTCACGGCTTCGATGTCCCGCCGGGGGAAGCGTACGTCCCGGTGGAGGGTCCCAAGGGGGAGATGGGGTTCTACGTGGTGAGCGATGGGACGAACAAACCCTGGCGGGTCAAGCTCCGTCCCCCGTCGCTCGTCAATATCCAAGTCCTACCCAGTATGATCGAGGGGCACATGATTGCCGATGTTATCGCGATCATCGGCAGCATCGATTTCGTGATGGGGGAGGCAGACCGGTAAGGTGGTGGATGGCGTGAGACCAGCGGTCGGCCTCAGGGTCCGCGGGCTCAGCAAGGCCTTTCGGGAGACGTGGGCTCTGCGGGGGGTCGACCTGGACCTGGGACCGGGAGAAACACTGGTCCTCTTCGGGCCGAACGGATCGGGGAAGACGACCCTTCTCAAGGTCCTCGCGACGCTGCTCAGACCGACCCGGGGAGGTGGGGCGGTCAACGGAGCCGACCTCGTGCGGGATCGCGACCGCATTCGGCGTTTCATCGAGCTCCTGGCGCACGGGAGCTATCTGTACGAGGACCTCACACCCCGCGAAAATCTGGCCTTGGCCGCGGCCATGCGGGGCGGCCGGCCAGAGGCGGGCGTCATCGCGGCGGCGCTCGAGCGGATGGGGCTCAGTGAAGTCGCCGATGAGCGGGTCCGCACGCTGTCGAGCGGGATGAAGCGACGGATCACTCTGGCGCGCCTGCTCGTTGGAAGCGGAGACTTGTGGTTGTTGGACGAGCCGTACACGAACCTCGATCGTGAGGGCAGTAAGGTGTTCGAGGCGATCCTCCAGGAGCATCAAGACCGGGGAGGCATGACGGTGATGGCGACGCACAACTTCCTCGACGGGTTCAAGCTGGCAACCCGGCTGGGCATCCTGGCCCGCGGGAGGCTCATTCTGGACGAGCCGTCCGGGGCGATGACGCTCCAGACCTTTCAGGAGCTCTACGCCCTGCGGGCCGAAGGGGGAGGCCGGTGAACTTCTTGACGCTCGCGGGACACATCCTGCGCAAGGACCTTCGCATCGAGGCACGGAGCCGCGAGGGACTCAACACGCTGCTCTTCTTCAGCGTGCTCATCGTTTTCCTGTTTCGATTTGCTCTCGGCTCCTCCGAGGTCCAGGTGCGGCAGGCGGCGCCAGGGTTGCTTTGGTTGGCCTTCATTCTGACCGGGCTGTGGGGGATGGCCCGCACGTTCCAGATCGAACGGGACAATGATTGTCTGGAGTCCCTCCGGCTCGTCCCCGGGGATTTGGGCGGGATCTATCTCGGGAAAGTCCTCGTCGGATGCTGTCTCATGCTGGCGACCGAACTGGCGATCCTCGCCATGTTCGGCATCTTCTTTCATCTCGACCTGTGGGCCGCCTTGGGCCGCCTGGTCGTGGTCCTGATTTTGGGGACAGTCGGCTTTGTCGCACTCGGTACCCTCTTCTCTGCGATCACTGCGCAGCTGAAGGCGCGTGAGGTCATGTTGCCCTTGCTCCTCTTTCCGCTTGTGATCCCGGTTCTGCTTGCCGCGAGCCAGCTGACGGGCCTTGCCCTGGCCGGAGAGGGTCTGAGCGCCGAACCGCATTGGCTCCGCTTTCTGGTGGTGTTTGATCTCGTCTTTCTCGTCCTGGGGTATCTGACCTTCCCCTTTGTCATGGAGGATTGAGGTGAATCGCCTCGCAGGACTGCTCGGTCTGGGTGCGGGGGTGCTAATGGTCCTCGGTCTCTGGACGGGGCTGATTAACGCCCCGCCCGATGCCGTTCAGGGTGAGGTCCAGCGGATCATGTACGTGCACGTGCCGAGTATCCTGGCAGCCTACGTAGCCTTTACGGTCGTGCTCTTCGCCAGCGTCGCCTTCCTCCTCCGAGGAACACGGGGATGGGATCGCCTCGCCCACGCCTCGGCCGAGGTCGGCGTCGTCTTTACCGCGATCACCCTTTTCACCGGTGCCATTTGGGGCAAACCGACGTGGGGAGTGTGGTGGACCTGGGATGCTCGTTTGACGGGGACCGCGGTCCTCTTCTTGGTTTACGTGGGCTATCTGATGCTTCGCTCAGCCGTGGATGATCGGGAGCGGGCGGGCCGCTATGCGGCGGTCGTAGGTATTGTGGGGTTCTTTAACATCATTTTTACCCATATGGCGGTCAAGTGGTTCCGGACGCTGCACCAGCCCTCGACGCTGCAGCGGGGGACGATCGATGCGGCACTGGTGTTTCCGCTATACGTGAATCTGATAGCCTTCCTAGTGCTGTATGCGTACTTTTTGGTCCGGCGCGTGCGCCTCGCGGCTCTCGACGAGGCCGTGGAAGCCCGGGCACTCGAAGGATAAATGGGACCCTGGGGATACATCGGTTTGGCTTACGGTCTCGCGGCCCTCACGCTCGTGGGGTACGGGTTGTGTCTGGGCGTGCGCATCCGGAAACGCCGAGCGCGTCTCGAGACCGAGGCGGCGGGCCGGGTCGAGGCGATCACATGAGAAGTGCGAATCGGCGAGTCCTGATCGGAGGCTTGATCATCCTTGCAGCGGTCGCCTACCTGGTGTGGACCGGAACCCAGGAGGCCCTGATCTACTTTTACACGCCGAGCGAGCTGCAGGCCGAGGAGATCGGGCGGCCAGGTCGGCGGATCCGACTGGGGGGGTTGGTGGTCGAGGGGTCCCTGAATTACGAGCCCGAGACGTTGAACTACGAATTTCAGCTCACGGATGGAACAGCGATGATCCCCGTACAGTTCAAGGGGATCCCACCGGATCTCTTCAAAGAGGGGGCGGGGGCGATTGTAGAGGGTCAGATGGTGGCCAATGGGGTATTCCAGGCCGACCTGATCATGGCCAAACACAATGAAGAGTACCGTGCCCCCGCTGGCACTCGGCCCAAATCGGAGGAGCTCTACCGGTCGCTCATCAAGGAGCAGTGAAGGTGAACGGGCGTCGGACGTCGGATCTCGGTCATCGGAGAGAGCGGTGACAGCAGACCTGGGAAATATTGCACTCTGGATTGCACTTGTCGTTGCGGTGTATGGAGCGGTGGCGGCGATCGTCGGCCACCGGCAAGGCCGCCCCGCCCTCCTCGACAGCGCCTACAATGGGGTCCTGGTCCACTGTGCTCTGGTGACCATGGCGCTGCTCAGCTTGGAATACGCGCTGATCACTTCGGACTTCAGCATCCAATACGTGGTGTTTAACAGCAGTCGGAATTACCCGGTGTGGTACAAGATCGCCGGCCTCTGGGGCGCCCTAGAGGGCTCCCTGCTGCTCTGGGCCTGGATGCAGGCGGTACTGGCGGCGCTGGTGGTCCTCCTGTATTGGCGGAAGCACCTCGCTTTTCTCCCCTACGTGATTGCCGTTCTGATGGGCATATCCGCCTTCTTCGTTCTGGTCATGCTGATTCCGGCCAATCCCTTTACGCAGCACTTCCCGGTCCCTCTCGAGGGGCGGGGACTGAACCCCCTCTTGGAAGATACCAGCATGCTGGTCCATCCCCTCTTGCTCTACTCCGGCTATGTCGGCTTCACCGTTCCGTACGCCTTTGCCATGGCCGCGCTCATCACCGGGCGGCTGAGCGCCGAGTGGCTTTACATCACTAGAAGGTGGGCGGTCACCGCGTGGATGTTCCTGACGGCCGGGATCATCTACGGCGGCTGGTGGTCGTATCATGTGTTGGGATGGGGAGGGTATTGGGCCTGGGATCCGGTGGAGAATGCGTCGTTCATGCCGTGGCTCGCCGGGACGGCCTACATTCATTCGGTGATGACGCAAGAGAAGCGGGGGATGCTCAAGGTCTGGAACCTGGCGCTGATCTCGCTCACCTTCGCCCTGGTTATCTTCGGCACGTTTCTCACACGCAGCGGCATCCTGACCTCGGTCCACGCCTTCACGCAGGGGGCCGTTGGGTATTTCTTTCTCGCCCTTCTGGCGGTGATTCTGCTTTCGACGGTGACGCTGCTCACCCTGCGGGCGGACCAGCTGAAGACGGAAGGGACGGTTGACTCGGTCCTCTCCCGGGAGAGCGCCTTCCTTTTTAACAACCTCCTCCTGATCACTTTCTGTTTTACCTTGTTTCTCGGAACCATCTTTCCCCTCCTGGCTGAGGCCGTCCGTGGGGTCAAAGTGAGCGTGGGTGCGCCCTACTTCAACTATGTGGCAGGCCCCATTGCATTGGGGCTTCTCTTTCTCATGGGGGTGGGACCGGTGATTCCTTGGCGGGGAGGGTCTTGGGGTGGCCTGGGACGCAACCTGCTAGGGCCGGGTGTTGTGGGGCTTGCCGCGGGAGCCACCGCATTTGTTTTGGGCATTCGAGGCCCCTCGGTCGTGGCGACCTATGCCGTGGCGGTCTTCGTCGCGGCCATAGCGGTGCAGGAGTATTACCGGGGGATCCGGGCCAGACGGAAGACCGCTGGCGAGGGGCCGCTCCGGGCCCTGGGGCAGCTCTTTGCCAGAAACCGGCGCCGGTACGGGGGGCTGGTCGTCCATCTGGGGGTTGCATTGCTGGCCATCGGGATCGCCTCTTCCTCGACCTTTCAGGTGCAACGAGAGCAAATGCTCAAAAAAGGCGAAGCGCTTGAGGCGGGGAGCTACCGGGTACGCTTCGACGGGATCACGGGCAGCCGGGGTCCGACCCACGTGAAAGTGCAGGGGATCTTCACCGTCTTCAATGACCGGCACGAGGCGGGGCAGATGACGCCCGCCCTTCGGTTTTATCCCAGGCAGCAGGAACCCATCGCCGAGGTGGATTACTGGATCGGCTTTTGGGAGGATCTCTACGTCATCCTGGGGAGCTTTGATCGGGAAGGGAACTGGGCCGTGATCAAGGTCATGGTGAATCCGATGGTCTCGTGGATCTGGATGGGTGGGGCGATCATGGTGCTCGGGACACTTCTTGCCCTGTGGCCTGCGCGATTCCGCTCCGCCGCAGTGAGGGGGGAGCGATCGTGACCCTGACCTGGAAAAAGCTCCTCGTTCCCCTTTCGGTCCTCCCCGTGCTTTTCCTCCTGGCTTACGGATTCCGGACCGACCCCAGGCAGGTTCCCTCCCCGTTGATCGAGAAGGAGGCACCACCATTCGCCCTGACCCTCTTCGATGGCGAGCATCTCAGTCTCGAGAAGCTTCGGGGGAAGGTGGTCGTAGTGAATTTTTGGGCTTCCTGGTGCGTTCCGGCCTGTTACGAGGAGGCTCCTGTTCTGGAAGCGGCGTGGCGCGCCTACCGCGATTCGGATGTCGTGATCGTCGGGGTAAACGTCCAAGATACAGAAGAGGCGGCTCGGGAGTTCATGCGGCGCTTTGAGTTTTCCTTTCCGAACGGCCCTGATCCGAGGGGGAAGATCTCCATCGATTACGGGGTCTACGGCATTCCCGAGACCTTTATCCTGGATAAGGAGGGACGGATCGCCTACAAGCATATCGGTGCCGTGACCGCGGAGACCCTTTCGGAACACATCAACAGGCTTTTGGGCGAAGCACCGCGGATGGAGGACCGGAGAAAGGGGCATGAACGGAAAACTTAGACGACGGCCAGTTGAGCGGTCTGAACGGACCAGGGTGCGCGGCAGCAGAGGAACGCCCCTGGTGGTTTTTGTGCTTGCGATAGTCGTTGCCCTGCCGCTCAGCGCCTCTTCGGTGGAGCAGCAGGTTCAACAGATCACCAGCGAGCTCCGCTGCCCGGTCTGCCAGGGTCTCTCGGTGGCCGACTCGCCCTCCCAGATGGCGAACCAGATGCGGGACCTGATCCGGGAGCGGCTGAGCGCCGGGGAGAGTCCTGAGGCCGTCAAGGCGTACTTCGTGGAGCGCTATGGAGAATGGATCCTGCTCGCTCCCAAGCGGGAGGGGTTCAATCTGCTGGTGTGGGTCCTTCCTTTCCTTGGCCTCGGGGCTGGGGCGATGGCTCTTGTGATCGTGGTGAGGCGGTGGAAGAGGCAGCCGACCGCGGACGCTTCGCTGACGATTGACCCCGCCCATCTCGATCGGGTCCGCCGCGAGCTCGCCGAGGATCAACGCTAGAGCTGCCGTGATTACGTTCGTTACTCTCGTCATCATTGCCGTGGCGATCTTCGCGGTCGCCTACCCCTTTGTTCGCCAGAGGGATCGATCTGTAGAGCCTGAAACGGATGAGGGGTCTGAGGATCTGAGGATACGGCGGGAGAAGCTTTACGACGCGGTCCGGGAGCTCGACTTGGAGCGTGATTCGGGCACCGTCTCGCAGGAAGAACATGAGAAGATCCGGACCACGTACGAGATGCAGGCAGCAGCTCTGCTTCAGGAAGAGGAACGCCAGGTCAGGGAAGTGCGCAGGCCTATCGCAACGAAGGCCGCGCCTTCGACCGCTCCCCTGTCGCATCGCATTGGCCTGATCATCCCAGCTCTCCTCATCCTTGTCGTTGGTACAGGCTTAGGGTTATTTCTCGCGAATTCCCTGACGCCGACTCTCTCTCCCCTCGAGGAGGCCAACGCGGCGTTCAATCGGGGAGACTTGCGTGGGGCCTTGGAGGGATACAGAAGGGTCTTGGACGAAGACCAGCGGAACGTGGAAGCCCTGACCCAGATTGGGGTGCTGCTGGCCCGCGGGCAGCATCACGATGAAGCCATCTTGGCTTTCGATCGGGCCTTGACCATTCAACCCGATCACCCAAAGGCCCTTTTCGAGAAGGGGCTGGTCTTGTTCCAGGGCAAGGTCCAGCCGCGGAAGGGAGTCAAGGTTTGGGAGCACCTCATCAAGACCACACCCCCCGACAATGAATATGCCTTGACGGCCAGGCGCCTCCTGGATCAGGTGCGCTCGTCCATGGGCCGTCCCCGCACCGAGTCCCCGGCCAAGCCGTCCACCAGATAACCAGATAATCGACATCCCACCCCCTTGTCAGTGCACTTGTTCCGGCGGGAGATGGCAGGGAACGCTTGGGGTCCGGAAATTGCAGGAGTTGAGGACAGAGAACAGTGTGGTGAAAGGAGCTGTTTGCGTGCTGACGCTGAGGCCGGCGATGCTGCCCGACAATAAGAAGATGGTCATATACCCGCTGGTGGTCGGGCTGAGCGTAGCTGGAGCCGGGGTGGTCCTCGGAAATCCAGTCGTGATTGTCCTGCCCCTCATCATTCTGGCCGTTTTTCCTGGCCTACCCATCCTCTTTCGCTCCGTCTACCACTTTTCCGTTCAGTACCAGATTTTTGCGGACCGGCTTGTCGTGATCGACCGTGCCTCGGACCCCTCGGTTAGGTCACGCGGGCGCCGGGAGATTAGCTTTGCAGATGTTGATTATTGCTTCTACGTGGACACGGAGGCGCATCTGTTGATGAAGCTGCTCAAAAAGCTGAAACCATACAACGTGCCCGCGACCGAGCGCGATTATCGGAAGGGCAATCTCCTGGCCAAGTACCGGGTTCCTGAAAGCGTGCTCGAGGAGTTCGAGCGGAGCACGCAGAAGACATTGAATGATACAACCGCGACGGGCGTCATACTCGAAGTGGAGGACGTGTGTGAGCGGAATGGAGTTTCCCAGAGGACGACGAGAGAGATCTGCGAGGCGCTGGAGAAAGACGAGCGCCTCACCTTCGAGACCATCCAGGAAAAACTAAATTCGTATCCCGTCGATGCGCGAGACCTGGAGAGGATTCGGGACGAGTTCTCCACCCTTGATGCATCGGAGGGAAGTCCTTTCCTGGTGACCAAGATTAACCTCAAGAAGCTGAGGAAGATGGAGTCGTCTCGCCACGGGGAGGCCGCAGGCGTCAAGAGCCGGGTCGGATTGGTGCTTTCGAACAAGGACGGGACGAGGAAAGTATACCTGATGCATTTTCGAGACCTGAGCCAGAAGGATTCTAAGGAACTCATTACGGCGGTCCGTGACCGTAGCCGCGGCCTAAACTTCCTGATGACGCCCAGGGAAATGCAAGCCCTGCTACAATAGTCCTTCAACGTGATCCTCTGAATTGTTGAGAACGTGACAATACGCATGGGTAAGGTGAACGGATACACAAGAAGAGGTAAGGCTGCGCTCATACTGATCCTCATTCTCGGAGTTACCGTCTCTAGCGTTGCGGCGTCGTCCGAGGACGAGGGACCATTAGTCGTGGCCAAGGAATTGTATGAAGAAGCAGACTATATTTCGTCCGTGGAGATCCTCGAGACATTCGAGCCCAGAACCGCTGAAGTCATCTATTGGCTCTGGAAAAATGAGAAAGCGGTTGGACGCCTGGCAGATCCGACTTCGAGAGACCCTGCGAGTCCACAGCACAAGTATTACCGGTATGCCCAGAATCATCCAGCATACCTCACCTACGATGAAGTGTTCGGAGGTGAATATATTCCTACACGCAAGCGCTACGAGGAACTCAAAGCCCGGTTTCCCCGCAGTGAATACACGGGCACTCTGCTTTTCGAGTTAATCGAATACGACTACGCTGCGTTTTCAGAGGGTGGTATGGGTGAAGACGGTCGCCTCGCTCTGATCAGCGAGTATCAAAGGTTTATTAACAGGTATCCTCTGCACCCCTATGCGGACAAGGCCAAGCAAGAGATTGGCGCCCTTGAAAAAAAGGAGGGGGTGGTTGGCGGCGAATCCATGTTACTGCCCTATGAGAAGAGATTTAATATTGATGAGATCGTATATGAGTTATATGTCAATAAATGGCTTGCGGCTGGTTGGTATCGGGAATATCCAATAGAAATCCTGGTCGGCAAGGAAGACTTGGATCGCTTCGACATTCCAGGGAGTACGAAGAAGGGCATACAGACTCTCCTTAAAGACGGCTATCTCATCGTGATCTCGGAAGCAACTTTTCAGAAGAGGGAGTGGCTCGGCCCAAAGTTTCTCGTCTTTGAACCGAAAGAGAAGTGACATGAAGTAAGTTCAAGACTCAGGCCACATGGCTTTTTTCCTAGCACCCCGCCAACACGGATTCTCCAGAAATTCCGCCTTGCCATGGTGTCCCGTCGGTTATACGATGGCCAATGATCGGCACGATAGCCGGTGTTGGAGAGTATAGGGGATGATTTCGGTTGAGCAGGCTCAACAGATAGTGCTCGACTCGGTCGAGAAGGTCGGTTGGGAGTATGTGGAGCTCCTCGATGCTCTCGGTCGGGTTTTGGCCGAAGACGTCATTGCGCCGGAACCGATCCCCCCTTGGGACAACTCGGCCATGGACGGATTCGCCCTCCGGGCTGAAGATAGCCGTGGGGCGAGTCATGAGCAGCCGGTCATGCTGCGGCTCATCGGGACCGTCGGGGCGGGTCAGATTTTTGATGGCGTTCTCGAAAACGGACAGGTCATCAGGATCATGACGGGGGCCCCATTGCCTCGGGGTGCCGATGCCGTCATTCGGCAGGAGGACACCCAGGCTTCTGATCAGGGGGTTTTGATCCTTCGGCAAGTCGGGCCCGGCCAGAATGTTCGCTACGGGGGGGAGGATGTCAAAGCGGGAGAGCAGGTCCTTCCCACAGGAGCTTTCTGTCGGCCGGGGGTCATTGGGCTTTTGGCTGCTCTGGGGAAGAGGCGGGTAGCGGTCTATCACCGCCCCCGCGCGGGTATCTTTGCCACCGGGGATGAGCTCCTGCGATGGGACGAGATGCCTGCGCCGGGAAAGATTCACAACAGCAACAGCTACGCCTTGGGGGCCCAGGTGCTTCAAGCCGGAGGGCTGCCGGTTCTCCTCGGGCCGGTGGCCGACAGGAAAGACCTGCTGGCCCGACACCTGCGGGAGGGAGTCCGGTCGGATCTGCTCCTGACGTCCGGCGGGGTGTCGGTCGGAGACTTCGACCTCATGGCTGACACCCTGCACGAGCTGGGGGCCGATGTTCGGGTCCGGGGGGTCCACATGCGGCCAGGCAAGCCCTTCACCTTTGCTCTCCTCGAAGGGAAACCGGTCTTTGCGCTGCCGGGGAATCCCATCTCTTGCATGGTGACCTTCGAACTTTTTGTTCGGCCGGCCCTGAGGAAGATGCAGGATCAGCGGAGTGTGTTTCACCCGGAGATCACGGCTACCACGGTTCAGCCCATTCGCAATAAGGATCGCCGGCCGGCCTACTTGCGGGTGATCTTGACGCCGACGCGTGCAGGATACACCGCGCGCCTCACCGGGGATCAGGGCTCGGCGATGCTTCATTCCATGGCCTATGCTGATGGGCTTGCCTGTGTCCCGGGCGAGACCGAAATCACGCCGGGGAGCGAGGTGCGGGTCCTCCTCCTTGGCGACGAGCCGGCAGCGGGTCCGCTCGACGGCTCCTGAGCATGGCGAGCCGTGCACAGCCTCCCCGGAGACGGCCGGACGGGCAGAGACGAGGGATTTGCAGCGACTTTCCTTGACAGCCATAGAGCAACCTCCTACGATTGTTGAACAGCTCTGGCCGATTCGGTTGGGTTGAAGGTGTGATCAGTCTCGGTTCCGGAGCCCTCGCCAGTCGGGAAACCAGTGGATTGGTTTACTTGCTCTTTGGTGCCTTCCCTTCATGGCACTAGATATGCAGAATTACTGGTCTCTAAGGGGGCAGCGTAGGTGGGAAATATCCTGATAGCGGATGACCAACGAGATTCTCGGGCACGATTGCAAGAAATCCTTGAGGAGCAGGGGTTTACTGTGACCAGTGCATCCAACCTAGAGATGGCCCTCCCTTTGGCCAAGCCCGAGTCTCCGGATCTCGTCTTCCTAAATATTAGCCGCTCACGGGAAAAGGGATGGAGTGTCTGTCGTGATCTTAGACGGTTTTGCCCCAAGGCGAAGATCGTCCTCTACATCGAGGAGGGCCCGACTGCCGAGGAGGCGGCGTTAGGCCTCGAAGCCGGTGCAGATGAGGTGATCCCGGAGATCCACAGCGTGGAGGAAATTTCCAAATTTCTGGAGGAGGCATTAGCTGATCACTCGCTGACCTGCCCCGAATGTCAAACCGTCTTTTACATACGACAGATGCCGGTCCCGGGCACGCGGATGGAGGCGCAGTGTCCCCAGTGCGATTTTCTTATCGGCTTGCTGCACCGAGGGCCGGAGGAGGTCACGCACGTTCCCACTCCCATGGGCCAGGCCAAGATCCTGGTGGTGGAGGATACCAAATTCTTCCGGGCCTACCTGAGCGATCTGCTGGCCAAGGCGGGGTTTCAGGTCATCTTGGCCCAGGACGGGGTCGAGGCCTTGGAATATTTGAGTCGTGAGTGCCCCGATCTTGTTATCACCGATGTGCTCATGCCGCGGATGAATGGATTCGAGCTGTGCCGCAGGATCAAGGACCGACCAGAGACTGCTTCACTGCCGGTCATCTTGATGACCCAAGTGTACACGCGGCCGCACCATCAACGAGAGGCCCTCGGGGTGCACGGCGCAGATGAGTATATTGTCAAGCCTTTCCAGCCGGACGACCTGCTCGCCCGCATCTGGCGCTTTCTCCCGCACGCCCTGTAAATCCTCCTTGACAGGGATCAGTTCCTCAGAGTATGTATCAATCCACATTTGAATAGCGGGCTGGGTGTTAGGGAAAGTGGCGTATTCCCGAATCATCGGGAGGAATCCACTGCTGCCCCGCAACTGTGAGCGGTGATGAAATCCGCACAGGCCACTGTCCCGCGATGCGGGATGGGAAGGCGCGGAGAGTAAGAGGACCCGCGAGCCAGGAAACCTGCCCAGCCCTGCGGAATTGTTTAGGCCTTTCGAGGGAGAGGCCACCGCGTGAGCTGGGAGCGGTGTCCAAGGACACCAGAAATCTCAGGGCGACGGGAGCCCCAACCGGGAAAGGTTGGGGCTTTTTGTTTTGGGGCTGACGAAAAGATGCCGATGGCGCGGGTGATGGTGGCCGGGGAGGAGAGCGGGTGCGGCAAGAGCACTGTCGCCATTGGTCTGATGGGGGCCCTCGCCGCCACTGGGCTCACGGTGCAGGGATTCAAGACCGGCCCAGATTACATCGACCCCTCGTACTATGGGGCGGTCACCGGTCGTCCGGGACGGAATCTGGACTTGTGGATGCTTTCGCAAGCGGCGGTCCTGGAACTTTTCATCCATCATGGGGCGCCGGCCGACGTGGCAGTGATTGAGGGGGTGATGGGACTCTTCGACGGGGCCTATCCCGACGACACAGGGAGCACCGCACATCTGGCCAAGGTACTTCAGACACCGGTGCTTCTCGTGCTGGATGCGTGGCGCTCTTCCTCTTCACTCGGGGCGAAGGCATTAGGCTTTCGGACCTTCGATCCTGCGGTACGGCTTGACGGGGTGATCTTGAACGGGATTGCCGGCGAGGCGCACGAGCGGGCCGTCCGCCAGGCGGTTGAACGAGCGGGCCTGCCGGTCGTGGGGGCGATTCCGTTCCTGCCAGAGATCCGGCTACCCGAACGGCATTTGGGACTTGTCCCCTTTCAGGAGGGAAAGGGGGCAGAGGAACGATGTCGGCAGATTACTGAACACGTGCGAGACCACCTCGATCTCCCGCAGATCCTTGGGATTGCACGCCAGGCTTCTCCCCTCCCTGACCCCGCCCCAATCCTCTTTGCTTCCCCCCCGAGGCGTCCGGAGTTTCGCCTCGCGGTGGCCCGAGATGAGGCGTTTACCTTCTATTATGAAGATAATCTCGATCTGCTTCGGCGTTGGGGCTTTCGGGTGGTGGAGTTCTCCCCCCTGCACGACACGGCCCTTCCGGCAGCCGATCTCCTCTACCTCGGTGGGGGCTTTCCCGAGCTCTTTGCCGAGCCGCTTTCCCGCAACGTGGCGATGAGAGAGGCGGTCCGTCGGTTCGAGAGGGAGGGCGGGCTTGTTTACGGCGAGTGCGGCGGATTCATGTACCTCGGGGAGACCCTAACAACCTCCGAGGGACGATCCTTCCCGATGGCGGGTCTCCTGCCGATCCAGACCGCCATGACCGAGCGCCTGCAGGCCCTGAAGTATAAAGAGGTCGAGGTGCTGAGGCCTGGTTTTTTCTTCCGCGCCGGGGATCGCTTGAAGGGACATGAATTCCACTACTCACATCTCACCGCCGAGGCGGGACTGCGTGCTCTCAGGTCGGTCGATTCGATGGGGCGGGTGGAGGAGGAAGGCGTGGTGAAGAATGGAGTGTTCGCCTCATATACCCATCTACACCTCGCCTCAAATCCATCGCTTCTCCAAGACCTCCCAAGCCGGCTCCGGTCTATGTTTGCAGGGCGAAAGGGTTAAACGATGCCAGCGCGAAGCCTCATGGTGCAGGGGACCGCCTCGCACGTCGGCAAGAGTGTCCTGGTGGCGGCGCTGTGTCGCGTCCTCGCTCAAGACGGCTACCGCGTTGCGCCCTTCAAGGCGCAGAACATGGCCTTAAACTCCTTCGTCACGCCTGACGGGGGCGAGATTGGCCGAGCCCAAGCAGTGCAAGCGCAGGCTGCCCGCGTCGTGCCCTCGGTCCAGATGAATCCGATCCTGCTCAAGCCGACGAACGACACCGACGCTCAAGTGATTGTCTTGGGCCGGCCGATTGGGACCTTCTCGGCGGCTGCATACGGCGTCGAGCAGATTCCGGCGCTTCGCCGTGTGGTCCACGAGGCTTTTGAGCGCCTGGCGGCGGAGTACGATGTCGTCCTCATTGAAGGGGCGGGGTCTCCGGCCGAGGTCAACCTTCGCGACCGGGATTTGGTGAACATGCCGGTCGCCGAGATCGCAGATGCGCCGGTCCTCCTGGTTGGGGATATCGACAAAGGCGGCGTCTTCGCCGCACTCGTCGGCACCCTGGAGCTGCTCGAACCGGAAGAGCGGGACCGGGTGGCCGGGTTCGTCATCAACAAATTCCGAGGAGATAAAGCGCTCCTGGATCCCGGCCTGATCTTCCTCACGGCGAGGACCGGCAAGCCCGTCTTCGGGGTCATCCCCTTTTGCCGGGACCTGCGTCTCCCCGAGGAAGATGCTCTCCCGGAGCGCTTGAAGCCAGGCGGAGCGGAGACGAACAACCACCGCGTTCGGATTGGTGTCGTTGCCCTTCCTCACTTGTCAAACTTCACCGATTTTGACCCCATCGCCGCACAGCCCGAGGTTACGCTCACATTTGTTCGGGGTCCCGAAGAGATTGCCGAGAGCGATTGCCTGATCCTGCCGGGGAGCAAAAGTACCGTGGCGGATCTCGACTACTTGCGGGAACGGGGTCTCGCCGATGCCATCAGGCGGGCAGCGGCGAGTGGAAAGGTCGTCGTCGGCATCTGTGGCGGCTATCAAATGCTTGGAACGTACATCGCTGACCCGGATCAGGTGGAGTCAGAGCGGGACCACGTCGTAGGTCTTGGACTCCTCCAGGTCGCGACCCTCTTTTGCCGAGAAAAGGTTACCCATCAGGTCCGGGCTAGGTGCCGGTGGAGCGGCGATGAGGTGACGGGATACGAAATCCACCACGGGGTCTCCGTTCCATTGGATGGAACCACGCCCGCTTTTGAGGTCTTGGAGCGCTCGGGGCAGCCGGTCCGCATCTCCGATGGGGCTCGAAGCGTCAGCGGAAGGATCTGGGGGAGTAACATTCATGGTCTCTTCGATAACGCATCCTTCCGGCACCGGTTTCTCAAAGAGCTGTGGGAGGCCAAGGGACTTCCCTGCCCGGTCGGCATCCAGGATTGGAACCTGGACCGCGAGTTCGATCGCATGGCGGATTTGGTCCGCACCCACCTCGATATGGTCGCTATCTATCAATTGCTCGAAGGGGAGAAGTGATGGGGAAACCGGGGGCAAAGACGTCCTGGATTCTCTTGCTCCTCGTCGTGGGACTTCCGGTTCACGCGGCCACCCTTGTCGATATGGTGGGACGGCGCGTGGCACTTCACGGGCCACCCCATCGCATCATCTCATTGGCGCCGAGCCTGACCGAGATCCTCTATGCGCTCGGCGCGGGTGATGCGGTGGTGGGGGTGACCGACTATGCCACCTATCCGCCCGAGGTCGAGGCAAAGCCGAGCGTGGGCGGCGGCATCAACCCGAATCTGGAGGTGATCGTCGCCCTCAGACCGGATCTGGTTCTTGTCTCCGCTGATGCGAACCGCTGGGATACCATCACCCAACTCGAGCAGCTCCAGATCCCGGTCTTCGGAGTAAAGCCGGTGGGAGTGGAAGGGGTCTTTGTCTCCATCGCAAAAGTCGGGGAGGTGGTCGGGAGGCGGCAGGAGGCAGGGCGATTGATCGCCGACATGCGGCGACGCATGGCGACGGTTTCCGAGAAGGTTCAAGACCTTCCACGACCCGAAGTCCTGTATGTGGTCTGGATCGATCCCCTTATTGTGGCCGGCCGAGGGACCGTCATTGATGGACTTATCGCCGTGGCGGGGGGAGTGAACGTCGTGCGGACACCCGGGTTTTCTCGGTACAGCCTTGAACGGGTCGTGGTCCAGGCACCCAATGTGATCCTCCTGGCCTTAGACGGTGGCGTCCCTGAAGACCGGGAGGTCCTTCGTCGCTTGCCAGGGTGGAGAGAGATGCGGGCGGTTCGGGAAGGGGCCGTTCGCGTAATTGACGCCAACCTGATCAATCGTCCTGGGCCCAGGATCGTTGAGGCCGTGGAACTCTTGGGGCATCTCCTCCACCCGGGGGCCTTTGGTGGGAGGAGTTCATGACGCCCACCCGGCTGCTGACGGTCATGGGGATCCTGACCGCCGGGCTTGTGGGGTCGATCGTCCTCGCCCTGTCGGTGGGGACGGTCCAGGTAGGATTGGGCGAGATCGTGGGAATCTTCTTTGGGAAGCTTTTGCCCAATCCCGTTTCCTGGACAGAGACGCACGAGACCATCGTGCTGAGCCTGCGACTCCCCAGAACGCTCCTCGCCGGCATTGTGGGGTCTGCCCTGGCGTTAGCGGGCGCGGGATTTCAAGCGATCTCGCGCAACCCTCTGGCCGATCCCTATGTCCTCGGCGTCTCGAGTGGGGCAGCTTTCGGGGTCGTGCTCGGGGTCCTGACGGGCCTGGGCGCCGGGGCCGGCATCCTCTTCTTGCCCCTTTTCGGCTTTGTGGGGGCACTGGTGGCCGCAGTCGTGGTTTATGGCATCGCGAGCATCGACGGTCGCCTTCCCGTTCACACGCTGCTCCTCGCCGGAGTGGTGGTCTCTCTGTTCTTCAGCTCGGCCATCATGCTGGCCTCGGCCTTGATGCAAGCGGAAGAGCTTCAGGGGGTCGTGTTCTACCTCATGGGGAATCTCCGCGTTGTGAGCTATCCCACCATCGGCATCGTCGTGGGCTGCCTGCTCATCGGCACCGCGCTGATCTATGCGCAAGTCCTTCCCCTGAACCTCCTGTCGGCAGGGGAAGAGGCGGCGGCCCAGCTCGGCGTGGAACCAGAGCGCGTAAAACGGATCATTTTTGTGGCCTGCAGTCTGGTCACAGGTGCCGCCGTCTCGGCGAGCGGCTCGATTGCCTTCGTCGGCCTCATGGTTCCTCACGCCGTGCGTCTCTGCCTTGGCCCGGACAACCGGGTGGTCATCCCCGCCTCTCTCCTTGCCGGGGCGATCTTTCTCATCCTGGCGGATATCGTGGCCCGGACGGTGGTGGCACCGACAGAGATCCCGGTCGGGGCCATCACTGCGTTTCTGGGTGCTCCCTTCTTTGCCTACTTGCTCCGGAGCCGGTATCGGAGTGTCTCTCCATGAAGGCGGTCGAGGTTCACGATCTGTACTTCAGCTATCGCAATGGGCGCGTCCTGAATGGGATTTCGTTAACCGTCGAGGCGGGGGAGGTCTTGGGAATCATCGGGCCCAACAGCGCGGGCAAGACGACCCTCTTGCGTTTGCTCAGTCGGGTCCTCATTGGCGAGGCGGGGACGATTTCCCTCTATGGCCGCGACCTCAACGCTCTCACTAAACGGGAAGTCGCGCGAACCGTGGCGGTGGTTCCTCAGGAATTTCAGGTGGCCTTTCCCTTTACCGTAGAGCAGGTCGTCGCCATGGGGCGGTACCCGCACGCTCGGGGGATCGGCCTCGAGACGGCGGAGGATCGCCGGGCGACGGAGCACGCGATGGACGAGACAGTGACGGCTCACCTAGCAGCCAAGTATCTCGATCAACTCTCGAGCGGCGAGAAGCAGCGGGTGGTTATTGCGCGCGCCTTGGCCCAGCAGCCCCAACTCCTGCTGCTCGATGAGCCCACGACTCATCTCGACCTCAGCCATCAGGTCGAGATCTTGGGGCTGCTCAAGCGACTACAGGCTGAACGCGGACTGACCATCATCTTGGTCTCACACGATCTCAACGCGGCGGCGGCGGTTTCGGACCGGCTCGTCCTGCTCAAGGAGGGGACGGTCCTTACCGCCGGCTTACCAGAGGAGGTGATGCAGCCGGAGATCATAGAAAAGGCGTATGGCTGCGCCGTCTGGATCGACACTGATCCAGAGACGGGCAAGATCCGCATCCTTCCCCGTCTGTAACGCGCCTTGCCGTGGCCGTCGACTCTGAACCATGAACCATGAACCAGTACGCCCCCGGATCAAAGGGAAGCTGGTGCAAGTCCAGCACGGTCCCGCCACTGTAAGTGGGGAGCCACCCTGCAACATGCCACTGTCCCGAGTTTATCGAGGGATGGGAAGGCGCAGGGGGGCGATGATCCACGAGCCAGGAAACCTTTTCCGGGGGAAGGCGAACATCACTTTCGCGGAAGGGGAGGTGTTCCATGGGTTCCAATGCTTTTAGGACTTGGCTGCTTTGCGTGGTGGTGATCGGATTGCTGGTCGGGGCGGCCTCGGCCCAGGAAAAGTCCGGGGAAGAGAAAACCAAAGAACAGAAAACCAATGAGGGAGAGGAAGTCGTCCAGCTTCCTAGGGTGACCGTCTCCACGACGCGCCTTCCGGACGTCCCCCTCGATCTCCGCCGGTATCCGGGGCAGGTCCGCTCCGTGACCGAGAAGGAGATCGAGACGTCAGGGGCAGACACGGTTCCAGAGATCATCAAGACTGAGCCTGGGATTACCCTGTACAACCTCACCGGGAATTCCTTTGAACCGACCCTGGACATGCGGGGCTTCAGCGGTGAACCGATCACGACGACCACGGTGATCCTCGACGGGGTCCGCGTCAACAACCCCGGACTCAACTCCGTTGACTGGAGTCTGATCCCGGTGAAAGACCTACAAGGGATTCAAGTCATTCCCGGGACCCAGTCCATCTTTGGAAGGAACACCTTGGCGGGGGTCGTCAATCTGCAGACGAAGCGGGGAGGACCGGTGCCCGAGGCCACGTTCGAGGTGGCCGGCGGCAGTTTTGGCCACCAGCGATATCGGGGGAGTGTCGGCGGTCCCGTCGGGGACTTCGACTACTACCTCGGATTTACCCAAGAGCTGGCGGACGGTTTCCGGGACGACTCCGACTCCGATGTGACACAGTTCTTTACCAAGGTCGGCCGCCGCATTGGCAATCCGGGGACCGACGTCACCCTGTCCTACCTCTTCGTGGACGATAGCCTGGGGCGGCCTGGCTCCCTCACGGAAGCTCAATTGGCGCAGGACCGGACCCAGAGCGCCAACCTGCCCCCGGGCGACTCCATCGAGCGCACGCTTCACGCAGGCACCCTTAACGTGCGACAGAATCTTCCGGCTGGCTTTTCAGTCGCGCTCAACGCCTTCATCCGGAATGTGCAGCAGGATAGCTTTGATGTCTTCCTCAGTGGGGGGACAAGTCAGACTAAGACCGACATCACCACCGGCGGCGGAATAGCCCAAGTGACACACGAGGCGACCCCCTTCGATCGTCGGAACGTCTTTGTGGTCGGCGTTGAGTATACGCAGAGCGACACTATGGGCACTGACTCCGGCACCTTTCCGAGCGACCAGGAGACCGACGGGAAGACCCTGGGCGTCTTCTTCCAAGACAGCTTCGATCTTATCCCGGAAGTCCTCATCCTCAGCGCCGGGGGACGTTACGACTATGACAGGATTGACTTCAGCGATAAGCTCGACCCCACGAAGGATCGCCTCCGGACCTTCGGACGATTCAATCCCATGGCGGGATTGACCTGGGTTGCGACGAATCCGGATCCGGAGGTCGTGGTCTATTTCAGTTACTCGGAGGGATCCCGCAGCCCGACGGTGAATGAACTTTTCGCTTTTGCTCCCTTTTCGTCGAACCCGACCCTGGAGGCACCCACATCCCGCACCTTCGAACTGGGGACACGGGTGCGCGTGGGAGAGTCCTTTCAGGGAACGATGGCGCTTTTTCAGACCGATGTGAAAGATGAAATCTTGTTCGTGCCCACCGGTCCGTTCACCGGGATGAATGAGAACGTGGATGAGACTCGGCGTCGGGGGGTTGAGCTGACGCTGCGGGGACGATACGGGGAGCTGGTTGACGGGTTTGTCAACTATTCCTATATCCAGGCGACCTTCGAGACCGACGCGTTATTAGTCTCGGGGCTGGCCCGCGAAGGAAATGACATTCCCCTCGTCCCGCGGAATCGCGTCGGCTGGGGGGTGAACGTCTATCCGATCGAGGGCCTGACGGTGTCGCTCACCGGTCTGTACGTGGGTTCGCAGTTTCTCTCGGGGGACGAGGCGAACCAGGGGCAGCCACTGCCTGCCTATTACGTGATGAACGGGAAAGTACGGTACCGGTGGGGACCGCTTACCCTCTTCCTGCAGGGAAATAACATTACAAATAGTGAATATGAAACGTGGGGTCTTGCGTTTGGCCCGCGCTTTATGCCAGCTCCCGGGATTAGCTTCCTGGCAGGCGCCGTTTTGGAATTGTCGGGGTTCTATGAGTAGTGCCGTTCCATCTTGATAAGCCGACTTCGGTGGCCTGCCTTGGTGCAAGGGACATGAGCGAGTGCAGCGATAAAGTTGGCACAAATAGTTGGAACGGAACGAGGCGGCTTTCGATCCGCAACTGGGCCCGTTGGCTACGCCACCATTCGCATGCGTGGATCTCTTCTCTCATTCTTCACGCGGTGATCTTCCTCCTCGTGCTCTGGTGGGGTGTGGTCCCGCTCGTCCCTGGTCAGGGAGCAGTAGGGGTCTGGCTCGTGGGTGGCGTTCCCGGGGGTGGGGGAGCATCCGGCTCGGGGCGGGTGAGACAGAGTAGGTCTCTGGGCGAGCGTGTGGCGAGTGGCACGAGGGCGTCAGAGGTTCGCTCGCGTCAGGGACGGGCTCCTGCGGATCGGTCAGCTTCTCCGCGAGCCCGCAGGAAAGACTCATCACATGAGTCTCCACGGAAGGACGTGACGAAGCCGCCGGAACCGATTGCGACGGTACGGGAGCAACCCGAAACCGCAGCCCAGGAGCCCACGACGGCATCTGCTCCACGCTCATCCGTTGTCATCGAGCCTCACCCTGCGCAGATGGAACTAGAACGGCCAACGTCTCCGATCCCCTCACTCCTCGCGAAGGCCGTATTCACGGTGGTTCCTCGAGTCCCCTTCCAGGAGATCTCCGGAGGCGAGTCCCCCAACCCATCCACACCGGCCGAGGAACGGGGTCGTCTCGAGGGGAGTACAGGAAAGGATTCGACAGGGGCCGAGTCGGAAAAAAGGGGCGACGGCTTGCCGGCAGGGGAACACCGCCCGGAAAGCGGGGTCGGGGGCAGAGGTGACTCGGGGTCGGACCCCGGCGAAGGGGATGGAAAGGGCTTTCGGGGGATGATTGAAGGCGGTTCCTGGATGGGGAGAGGGGAAGGCATCGGGAGGGGAGGAGGAGACTGGCGGGTTCTTTTGCTCCGGAGGATCGAAGGCGCCAAGCGGTATCCGGCCCGAGCACGGCGGCTGCGAATAGAGGGGATCGCGGAGGTACAGTTTCGAATTGCCGGCGATGGGACCGTCGAAGGCGTGACGGTGGTGAAGTCCTCCGGATTTCCCGTCTTGGATCAAGCCTCGGTGGAGACCATCAAGCGCGCCGCGCCCTTCCCACCGATTCGCGGCACGATCCGGGTCCCCATCTCGTACCGGTTGCGGGACGCACGATGATCTCCGGTGGACGCCGTGTGAGGACCTCGGTATAATCAGCTATCATGCCGGAAAGCCCCCTACCAATCCTGGAGTTCTCTGATTACTTGTGACCCTGGTGTTATCCTGCGGCGGTCCGCCTGCAGCGGCTTCACGAGCGATATCCCGGCCGCATCCATCTCAACCGGTGGAGCTTCGCCCTGCGGCCAGAGCCGGATCCGACGGCGGCCTTTCAAGGGACCTACCGCGAGGCCGCGTGGAGACAAGCGTCTTCCCTTTCGGCGGATGTGGGCATCGCCTTTCGGATGTGGACGCGGTCCGACTTCCCCCAGTGGAGCCTGCCCGCGCTCGAGGCGGCCAAGTGCGCCGAGCTGCAAGGGGTCGAGGCCTTTGAGCGAATGCACCTCAGCCTCTTCAGGGCCTTCTTTGAGGAGGGGCTCAACATCGGACAACCTGCGGAAGTGATCGAGGTAGCCCGGCGGGCTGGTCTGGACATGGAACAGTTTCTCAAGGATTACGAGCACGGGAGTCAGCGGAACCGCATTTTAGAGGAACATAAACAGGCAGTGTCACAGTATGGCGTGCGGGCCATCCCGACCGTCGTCATCGGCGAGGGACCGCCGATCGTAGGGGCGGTTCCTCTTGAGGAGTACGAGCAGCTCCTGATGCGGCTTCTCCGCTAACACTTGGCTCCTCATATCTCGATTTTTGCTTGACAAACTGAAGAATTGTGTGGTAAGGAAACCGTGTTTGTTCTTGGCACATCGAATGATCATCCCGCATCTCGAACATGCAATCGTGGTTCATGTCTTCCATCGTGGTAGTAAGATTTAGCGGTCTCTGCCCTCGGCGGGGTGGCCGTTAAGGCGCCTTTCCCACGGGTCTGTGAAGCCACCGGGGCAGACATCAGGGTTCCCGTGGCTATTTTTATCGGTGGTGCCTCAGAGATTGGTAAGGGTCTGACCCTCATCGCCTACGGAGCGAAGAACCGATGCTGAGTGAGTTTCACGAGGAGCTTCGTCGGTCTGTCCGGGATTTCGTGGCGAAGGAAGTCCTCCCCGTCGCTGACGTGCTCGATCGGGAGGAGAAAGAAATCCCCGATGAGATCATCAAAAAGATGGCCGAGCTGGGCTACTTTGGTCTCGTGTTCCCGGCTGAGAGTGGAGGCGCAGGCCTTGACCACGTGGCACTGGCCGTCGTTTCGGAAGAGCTTTCACGGGGATGGCTGAGTGTGGGAAGTGTCCTCACGCGTAACCTCATCACCGGCATTTTGATCCAGGCCCACGGGACCGAGGAGCAGAAGCAACGGTATCTGCCGGGAATTGCCTCAGGCGAAATTCTGAGTGCTGCCGCCTTTACCGAGCCAGATGCGGGTTCCGATACGGCGGGAATCAAGACTCGGGCGCGGCGCGATGGGAATCGCTATCTCATGAGCGGGGCCAAGACGTGGTGTACCTTTGCTAACTGCGCCCATGTCCTTACCGTTTTGGCGAGGACGGATCCTGATCCGGCGAAGCGCCACAAGGGATTGAGCCTCTTCCTGGTCGAGAAAGAGCCGGGGAACGACTTTGATCCTCCCCGGATCGCTGGTGAACCGATTCCCACGGTGGGCTACCACGGGATGCATTGCTTCACTCTGGGCTTTCAGGATTGCGCCGTCCCGGCCGAGAACCTGATTGGTGGCGTCGAGAACAAAGGGTTCTACCAGCTCATGGCGGCGTACGAGTCCGCAAGAATCCAGACCGCGGCGCGGGCGGTCGGCGTGGCGCAGGGGGCATTCGATCTCGCGTTGAAGTATGCAAAGGAACGGTACCAATTCGGGCAGCCGATTTCCAACTTTCAGGCGATTCGTCACAAGTTGGCCGACATGGCCACTGAGATCCAGGCGGCGAGGCATCTTACATATTACGCAGCGACGATGAAGGACACGGGTCGCCGGTGCGACGTTGAGGCCGGAATGGCCAAACTGTTTGCCGCGGACATGGTGGAACGCGTCGCCTCTGAGGCCTTGCAAGTCCACGGCGGTTACGGCTACTCCAAAGAGTATTCTATCCAGCGCTACTGGCGCGATGCCAGGCTGTTTCGGGTCTTCGAAGGAACCAGCGAGATTCAGCGGGACGTCATCGGCAAGCGGTTGGTCGAAGGTTAGCTTTGCACGTCTCGGGGCGGAAGGACGATCGGGATGACGGATAAGGACAAGGGGATAGCCGAGGCCAAAAAAGCCTGGGAGGAGCAGGTCTTGAAACCTGCTCTGGCACGGTTCAAAGAGCGGGGAGAGTTTTTCACCTCGTCGGGGATCCCGGTGAATCGTCTGTATACGCCGGAGGAAACAGCCGATCTCGATGTCGTGGACAGCTTGGGTTTTCCGGGGCAGTACCCTTACACCCGGGGGATTTACCCCACGATGTACCGCGGCCAGCTTTGGACGATGCGCCAGTACGCCGGAATGGGGACGGCGGAGGAAAGCAACGAGAGATTTCAGTACCTATTGAAAGAGGGACAGACCGGTTTGAGTGTCGCCTTTGACCTCCCCACCCAGATGGGCCTGGACACGGATGACCCCCTGGCGGAGGGGGAAGTCGGGCAGGTCGGAGTGGCCATCGACTCTCTGGCCGATATGGAGACCCTCTTCAACGGCATTCCCCTGGATCGGGTCACCACCTCGATGACCATCAACGCCCCGGCGGCGATCCTGGTTGCGATGTACATCGCCGTCGGCGATACGCAGCAGGTGTCGAGGGAGCGGCTGGCTGGAACAGTCCAGAATGATGTGCTGAAGGAGTATGTCGCTCGGGGGACCTACATCTTTCCGCCGGGTCCCTCGCTTCGCCTCGCGGCCGACCTGATCGTGTACTGTGCAAAACATATCCCCCGGTGGAACCCCATCAGCATCAGCGGGTACCATATCCGTGATGCCGGTGCCTCCGCCGCCCAAGAGATGGCTTTTACCTTTGCCAACGCCATCGCCTATGTCGAGGCGGTTCGACAACAGGGTATCGCGGTTGACGAGTTTGCCCCGCGCCTCTCTTGGATTTTCAACACGCACAACGATTTCTTCGAGGAGGTTGCCAAGTACCGGGCCTTACGGCGGATGTGGGCGAAGCTGATGCGGGAGCGGTTTCAGGCTAAAGATCCTCGGTCCTGGATGTTTCGGACGCACACCCAGACTGGCGGCTCGACGCTGACGGCGCAGCAACCGGAAAACAACATTGTCCGGGCGGCCTTGCAAGCCCTCGCGGCGGTCTTGGGCGGTGTACAGTCAATGGCGCTCAGCTGCTTCGATGAAGCATTAGCCATTCCGACCGAGGAGGCCCAGCGCATCGCCCTCAGGACGCAGCAGATCATCGCCTATGAGACCGGCGTCGTCGATACCGTGGACCCGCTGGCGGGCTCCTACCACGTTGAGGCCCTCACTGATCAGCTGGAGCAAAAGGCCTGGGAAATTCTCGAAGAGATCGAGGCGATGGGTGGATCTGTTCCGTCCATCGAGCGTGGCTATATGCAGCGAACAATCCAGGAGGAAGCGTACCGGTTCCAGCGTGAGGTTGAGGACAGCAAACGGGTCATTGTGGGGGTGAACCGCTTCAGCGACAGCGAGGAGCAGCGCACCCCAATCTTTCGTGTGAACCCCGAGGCAGCCGCGAATCAGATGGCGAAGCTCGCCGCGGTTCGGGCCCGGCGCAGTAGCCAAGCCGTGGGGCAGGCCCTGATCCGACTCCGGGAAGCCGCTCTTGGTGGGGAGAACCTGATGGAGCCTATCTTGGATGCGGTCAAGGCGTATGCGACGATCGGCGAGATCTGCGGCCTGCTGCGGGAGGTCTTTGGAGAGTATAAGCCGCCGACGGGCCTCTAGGGGTAGATGGCCTGGGCGATGGATGGGCCTGGCAAAGGAGTGGGCGATGGAACAAGCGGTGGTCGTCAGTGCAGCGAGGACTCCGGTCGGGAAGTTTGGCGGAAGCTTGAAGGACATCTCCGCGACCAAACTCGGGGCCGTCGTCATCAATGAGGCTATCAAGCGGGCCAACCTGAAGCCGACGCAGGTCGAGTGGGTAATCATGGGCAGCGCGCTTCAGGCCACCCTGGGTTTGGGGCCGGCACGGAAAGCGATGCTGGAGGCGGGGCTTCCCACCGCGGTCTCGAGCTATACGGTCAATAAGGCAAGTGTCACCGGGATCGAGACGGTGGGACTGGCCGCCCAGGCAATCTGGGCAGGTACAGCCGAAGTTGTTGTGGCCGGGGGGATGGAGAACATGAGCCGGACCCCCTTCATGATCCCCCAGGCCCGCTGGGGGCATCGGATGGGCTCCTTCGAGGCCCTGGATCACATGATCCATGACGGACTCACCTGTCCCGGAACCGGGGAACGCATGGGTGCCCTTGCCGACATGATGGCAGAAAGATTCCAGATCAGCCGGGAGGATCAGGACTACCAAGCCTTCGTGAGCCAGCAGCGGGCAGCCGAAGCGATGAAGGCGGGGAAATTCAAGGAGGAGATTATTCCGGTTTCCGTCCCCCAATCAAAGGGCGATCCAGTCCTCTTGACCCAGGACGAGCATCCGCGACCCGACACCACCATGGAGAAGCTGGCAAAGCTTAAGCCAAGCTTTCAGAAGGGGGGGACGGTCACGGCGGGGAATTCTTCGGGGATCACCGATGGGGCGGCGGCTGTCGTCGTCATGTCCATGCGCAAGGCAAAAGAGTTGGGCCTGAAGCCGTGGTACCTCATCCGCTCCTGGGCCCATGGCAACGTCGAACCGGCCATTATGGCCATTAGTCCCGTCCCGGCGACGCGAAATGCAGTACAGAAGGCTGAGCTCAAGATGGAAGAGATCGACCTATTCGAAATCAACGAGGCCTTCGCCATCAAGGTCGTCGGCTGCGAGCGCGAACTGAAGATAGAGAACGCGAAGATCAACGTCCACGGGGGATCCATCGCGATCGGGCATCCGATCGGGGCCTGCGGGACCAGGATCTTCGTGACGCTCTTGTACGCCCTCGAGGACCGGGGTTTGCGATACGGTGTGGCCACCATGGGGGCCGGCGGCGGAGAAGGGAACGCCTTGGTGGTAGAACGCATCTGATCGGCGGACCGAGTCGGCGGCCAAAGGAAAGAGCAGTCTCTTCACGGGTCCTCAGGGACCCGTGAAGACTTCCAGGAGGCGTTCGGATGGCAGAGGACCTGCAGCGGCGGTTGAGGGACGACTTCGAGAAGGCTGAACGCCGGGTCGAAAAGGCGATGGAGATGGTTCTCAGTCCTCCGGAGGTTGAGGTCGGCACAACCCCCCACGATGTCGTCTATGAGGAGAACAAGCTCCGCGTGCTCCGCTACCGCCCGGTAACCAAGAAGGTCTCCCCCATCCCTCTGCTCATGGTCCCGGCGATGATCAACCGATATTACGTCCTGGATCTAAAACCGGGGAGAAGTCTCGTCGAGTACCTCCTCGGTCGCGGCATCGACGTCTACATGCTCGACTGGGGGGTCCCCGGGAGTGAGGACCGGATCCTGACATGGGATCACTACATTACTGTGTATCTCCACAACGTGGTCAAACAGATGAAGAAGGTGTCCAAGGCAAAGCGGGTTTCCCTGCTGGGATACTGCATGGGCGGCACCATGACAGTCATCTACGCCAGCTTCTATCCCAACGTGGTGAAAAACCTGATTACCTTGACGGCGCCGGTGAATTTCCACGATAGCGGCCTGCTCAGCCTCTGGACCAAGAAGGAATATTTCAACGTAGACAAGGTTGTCGACGTCCTAGGCAACGTCCCGCCCCATCTGATGCAGGGAGTCTTCACGATGTTGAAGCCGATGAACCAGTTCTCCAAACTCGTGAGCCTTGCCGATAAGCTCCACGACAATGATTTTGTGGAACAGTTCTTTGCGATGGAGACCTGGGTCAACGATACCATCCCTTTCCCAGGGGAAGCCTTCAGGAAGTATATCCGGGACTGCTATCAGGAAAACCTCCTCTGTCAAAACAAAATGGAGGTCGGTGGCCAGCTCGTCGACCTGAAGAGGATCACCTCCGCGCTGCTGATTATTGCCGCGGCGAAGGACCACATCTGCCCTCCGGACTCAGCCACGATTCTGCAAGACTTGGTTTCAAGCGCCGAGAAGCAGGTCGTCGTCCTCCCTAGTGGTCATGTGGGGATTGTGTCGGGGGGGGTGGCCTCACAATTCCTCTGGCCGGCCCTGGGCGATTGGATCGCGGCCCGATCGAACGCTGTGTGAAGGGGCCGGATCGTCACGAGGACGGGGCTCTTCTCACCCCAACCTCGGTTCAGGTCTAGACCCCCTCCTACCTCCCCCTGAACTGGGGTTGCCGCTTCTCCAGAAAGGCGCTGACCCCCTCCGTTTTGTCCTCGGTGCCAAAGCAGAGGGCGAAGGCCTGTGCCTCGAGCCCCAATGCACTCGTCAGATCAGTCTCATAACCTTCATTGATAACCTGCTTGGCCAGCTCGAGAGCGACCGCACCCTTGCTCATGACTTTCTGGGCGAATTTCTGCACGGCCGTCATCAACTCGGGGGCCGGGAAAACCTTGTTGGCGAGACCGATCCTGTAAGCCTCCTGGGCATCGATCATCTCGCCAGTGTAGATTAGTTCTTTTGCCCGCGCCCTGCCAATCAGGCGGGCGAGGCGTTGCGTGCCTCCCCCTCCAGGAATGAACCCCAGATTCACCTCCGGCTGGCCGAACCGGGCCCGATCCGACGCGAAGATGAGGTCGCAGGCGAGGGCCAGCTCGCACCCGGCTCCCAGACAAAAGCCATTGACGGCTGCGAGGATTGGTTTCTTGAGGTGATCGATCCGGTTGAAGAGGGCCTGGAAGACCTGAGAGGAATGGAGGGCCTCTAGGGGGTTCATATGCTGGAACTCGGTGATGTCGGCTCCAGCGGCGAACGCCTTCTCTTCTGCCCCCGTCAGAATCAAGACCCGGACTGCCTCGTCTTCCTCGGCCTGGTTCAACACCCGGGCCAGCTCCTGGATCATCATCCGATTAATCGCATTTAGCGCCTTGGGACGATTCAAGGTGATGAGGGCAACTCCATCTGTGACCTCGTACTTGAGCGTCTGATGCGTCATCATTTATCCCTTTCTCGTCTGTTCATAGGTGTAAAAGCCCCGGCCGGTCTTTTGGCCGAGGAACCCAGCTTCCACCATGCGGACCAGAAGAGGACAGGGACTGTACTTGGGTTCCCCAAAACCCTCGTGAAGGGTGTGCAAGATGGCCAGGCAGACGTCGAGGCCGACCAGATCAGCCAAGGCCAGAGGCCCCATAGGGTGGTTCGCCCCGAGCTTCATCACATTGTCGATGGCCTCGGCGGTTCCTACCCCCTCCATCAAAGCGTAGATTGCCTCGTTAATCATGGGCAATAGGATGCGGTTCGCCAGGAAACCGGGAAAATCGGTGGCCCGCACGGGGGTCTTGCCTATCCGCTCGGCCAGTTGGTGGGTGACGGCGACTGTTTTTTCTTCGGTGGCGAAGCCCGGGATGATCTCTACCAACCGCATAAAGGGGACTGGGTTGAAAAAATGCATCCCGATGACCCGAGAAGGGGTTGACGTGGTCGCAGCGATCTTGGTGATCGAAATGGACGACGTGTTCGTGGCCAGAATCACATCGGGTCTACACACCCGGTTGAGTTCTTCGAAGACACCCTTTTTAATTGAGAAGTCTTCAGCGACGGCTTCGATGACATAGTCGGCGCTCGCCAAATCGGAGAGGGTGGTGGTCAAGGTGAGGTTCTTGAGCATCTCTTCCTTTTGCGCCTCGCTAAACCTTCCTTTCTCCACCCCTTTGGCGAGCCCGAAGGCGATCCGGCTTTTGGCCCTTTCAAGGATTTCCTTTGCCACATCCTCGAGGAGGACCTGAAAGCCGGCCTGCAGGGCGACTTGGGCGATCCCGTGCCCCATGGTCCCCCCTCCCACTACGGCGATGACCTTGATATCCATCCTCCAATCCCTCCTTTCAGGGTATAATCTTGTTTGGAGTCTCCACTTGGGATGGTAATCCTTCGCCCTTCAGACTCTCTCACCGAGCCACCGAGCGGGCCGAACGCCTGGTGGCCGCATTAGGCGGTCTCGGTCATCTCCTTCTCCGTCTCTCGGATCTTCTCCTCGAGCTGCTGAAGCTTCTCCTTCACGGACTCTAGCTCGGCCTTCAACGCATCCTCAGTGTGCCCCTCGGCGTGCTCTCTTGCGGTCGTCCGGCCCTGGTCGAACTTTCGATCCGGAGGCATCCATTCTCTCATCGCCCATTCCGTCCAGAGTTTCCCGGTCTCCGCCTGGGTGGCGAGAACGGCCTCCAGGCTGGATGAGAGATGTTGCTGCCAGGAACCGCGAAGGGACTCCCCGTATTGAATCAACTGGTGGAGGAAGCTGACCGGCAAGAGGTTTCTTCGCTTCTTCTCTTCGTCTAGGATGATTTGCGCCAGCGTCACCGTGGTCAAGTCTTGGTTCGAAGTGGAGTTGACCACCTTCACCTGCTTGCCCTCGCGGATGAGTCGTGCGATCTCCTCGAGCGTGATGTAGCATCGCCGGCTCAGGTCGTAGAGCTTCCGGTTGCTATACTTTTTGATAAGCAGTGGAGCCTCCGTCATCGAATGCCCTTTCCCAGGATTCGCTCACGAGGTCCGCCTCCGCTTCTTGGGGGAAAGGGCGGACCCTACCTCACACGTACAACCCGCCGTTCACGTTCAGAACGTGACCCGTGATGTAGCCCGTATCATCGGAGGCCAGAAAGACCACTGCTCTCGCTACGTCCTCCGGCTTGCCGAACCGGTGCATGGGAATCTGAGCGAGGACCTGCTGTTTGACTTCGTCGGGGGTACCAGTCACCATCTCGGTCTCGATGAACCCGGGCGCGACGGCGTTGACGGTGACCCCTTTCGAGGCGAACTCCTTGGCCAAGGTTTTCGTGAAGCCGAGGAGCGCTGCCTTGGCCGCCGCATAGTTCGCTTGGCCGAAGTTCCCCATCTGACCAACGACGGACGAGATGTTAATGATCCTGCCATGGCCTCTGGCCTTCATCGCCCCGGCGAAAGCCTTTGTGCAGTGGAAGGCGCCGTCCAGATCCACCGAGACCACGGCCTTCCAGGTCTCATAGTCCATATTGATAAAGCTTTTGTCGCGATGAATACCGGCGTTGTTGACCAAAATGTCGACGCGGTCGAATCGCTGGAGGATCGCATCCCGCATGCGGAGAACTTGCTCAGGATTGCTGATATCCGCCTGGCAGACCTCGGCCGCCCTCCCCATCTTTTCGATCGCCTGGGCAACCACCTCAGCCGCAGCCTTGTTCCGCTGGTAGTTGATGGCCACGGCGGCCCCCCCCTCGGCCAAGGCTAACGCAATCGCCCGGCCGATCCCCCGGGAGCCCCCGGTGACCACCGCAACCCGCCCTTTCAGCCTCATCGCATCCCCCTTACCCGCTGACGCCATGGTTCGGCCCCCTCTCCCGAAGGAATATACCATCGTTTTGACTTCCGAGGCAATGTATAATCCGAACCCAGTAACCTTTTAATTTCAAAAGCCAGCATTGGTGCCTTCAAGCAAAGGTAGGGGTGAAAATTTCTCTGTTTTGTGTCCTATGACGCAACTGCTATGACGCAACTGCTAAAAGCACCTTGACAGAAGACCGCCCTTTCTCTAGTATGGCAAGACGCGAGAAACTGAATTCCGGCGGCCACCGAAAATGTCCTCGACCGTGATCAGGGGATCGGAGGGGGGAGCCGCAATGCCAACGCGCGAAGAAAATATTAACGGGCTGAAGGTGGGGCAGAAGGCCGTCATCGTCAAGACCATGACGGCCGCGGACATTCAGCAATACTCCGTGCTGACGGGAGATACGAACCCGCTTCACACCGATCGCGCCTTCGCCAAGAAGACGCAGTTCGGTGAACCCATCGCTCAGGGGATGTTTTCGGCCAGCGTGATCTCTGCGTGCATCGGCAGCCGCCTGCCAGGTCCTGGGACGATCTATCTGACCCAGGAGCTTCGGTTTCTCAGGCCCGTGAAGGTCGGCGATACGGTTATTGCCCGGATTGAAGTGACCGACATCATCAAAGAAAAGAACCGCGTTCGGCTCAAGACGACCCTTCACAATCAGCGGGGGGAGCAGGTGATTGATGGCTCTGCCCTAGTCGTCCCCCCGGCCGTCGATCAGGTGAAGGGGACTCGCTCCTAATCACGGCTATTCCCCCCTCTGCCCCATCGCATTCCTCCCCTTTCCTCACGCGCCGAGATTGTCCCGCCGGCGAGGCGGCATGATTTCCAGCCTTTCGTGTCAGCCGTTTTTGTCCCTCGGCAAGTAACTCAAGGCTTGGCGGGAAGCGCTGCATGAGGCCTCCATTGACAGCCCCCGGCGCATCTCCTAGAATAGGTAGGTTCGCGAGGAGACAGGTGGTGCAAGGAAGGCGGTCGCGATGAAACCGACCCTGCCGTGGGCGCAGGATCTCTCTGAGCGGATCGAGGCAGAGACCTCGAGCCTCTTCGTCCTTCATCACAATATTGCCGATTACGTCCCCCTCGGCCAGGCGTTTCTGCCCTTTTCCACCTTTCTCGCCCAGTGGCTGGGAGAGACGAGCCCCGTCATTCTCTACAATCGGTCCACCGGCCTTCGCTTTCCCGACGAGGAGACCCAGCACCGATTTCGGGAGGCCACGGGTCTCAAGGTCGCTCATGACCCGCAAGAGGTTCACCTGGAAGAGCAGCGGCAACGGGCGTTGATGGCATTAGGTGAGGCGGCAAGCGTCGGGCCTCCCCCGCTCCCCACTCATCCCAGTAAGGTTGTTCCGCTCATTGGTCAAGCCCTGCGGTCGGGGCGTCTCCGGAACGGGCAACGGCGCGCGATCGCGGTCCTGGAGTATGCCGAGACCATCGCCCCAAACACAGATTTTTCCTGCATGAATGAGGATGATCGAACCAACTTGGTGGCCCTCCTCAGCCTCGCAGCCGACGGCACCGTGCACGAGCAGGGCGGGGTGCTCCTCCTCACCGTCAGCAATCTGGCCGACCTGCATCCGGCGCTCCGGCAACCGGGTGTCCGGGTCGAGGTGGTCGAGGTCCCCCTCCCCGATGAGGTGGAACGACTCCAGTATGTCGAGCACCTCCTGGCAGAAGACGGCGTGCGGCTCACAATGAGCGCAGAGGAACTGGCGCGAGCAACCGCCGGGCTGACCCGGCTCCATCTCGAGCAGCTCTGTCGCCAGGCCAAGGCGAAGGGGTCTCCCGTGACGTTTGAAGAGATCAAACAGCGGAAGCGGGAGATCCTCCGGCACGAACTCTACGGGATGGTCGAGCTCGTTGAGCCGGAGTTTGGCCTCGAGGCCATCGGGGGGCTCACGGCGGTCAAGCAGTTTTTCCGGGAGGTGATTCAGGCCATTCGGGATGGAGATCTGAAGATGGTACCCCGCGGGGTCACTCTCGTGGGGCCGCCTGGCGTCGGAAAGACCGCCGTGGCCGAGGCCTTAGCAAAGGAGTGCGGCTTTAACTTCGTCAAGATTACCAACCCTCGGGAGAAGTGGGTGGGGGCCTCCGAGCGAAATTTTTGGAAAATCCTTCAATCCCTCCGATCGTTGACACCTCTCGTGGTTCTCGAGGACGAGGCAGATCAGAGCGAGCAGTCCCGGGATGAAATCAGTGGCGACTCTGGCGTGACGAACCGACTGCGTCAGATGCGCTTTGAGTTCACGGGGGATCCTACAATCCAGGGAAGGGTTCTCTGGGTCCGGATCACGAACCGCCCAGACAAGCTCGATCCCGCAGAGCGTCGTTCGGGCCGATTCAGTGAGCGGATTCCTCTCCTCATGCCGGACGCGGGGGAGCGGGTCGCCATCTTTAAGCTCATGCCGAAAAAGCACGGGTTTGCCGTCGCGGCCGTCAATTTTGCCGCCATGGCGGAGCTATGTGAGGAGCGGTTCCCGGGCCGGATCACCGGCGCAGACATCGAGGAGATTTCGCTCAGGGCGTACCGACATGCCAGGGTTCGGGGGGTGAAGACGGTGGGGGAAAAGGATTACCGCTGGGCGATCGAGGACTTCATCCCCTCGCAGTCGGCTGAGATGATCCGTCATCAGGAGCTGATGACGGTCGCCCACTGTTCCTCCCGTCGGTTTCTCCCTGAACGATACCGGGACCTCGCGGCTGGGGAGGCGCGATTCATCGGATAGGGTGTGGGGAAGGCATCCATGGGGGAGTATATTGAGATCGAGGGAAGGGTAGTCCGGCTCCTCCGGCATGGTTCCCGGGAGGGGCCAGCGATGGACCGAGAGGTGTCCCTCTCTGCGTTTCTTCAGGCCCTCCCCTTTGCCACGGATGGGGTCTCCCGTCTTCCCCTTCTTCCCATCGGGACGCGCTTCGTTCTCAGCCGGGGGTCGGACCTCTTGATTACGGTGGAGCAACCCCCGCAGGTCCGCCACTTCTCCTGGCGCCCCGGCGGGCCGCAGGGATCGGCCCGGGATTATGCATTGGCTTTTCCCTACATCCTCTACCTCGTCCTTTTCCACCAAGGGTCTTTCGAGGAGATGCGGATCTACTACCGTCCCGCTCCCCTGACGTCGGATGCCGACCCTCTTTACCTGTCAAACCTCTGGAATGTTTCTGCCACTGACACTCCCATGGCCAGGTGTCGGGCATGCCTTCAGGGCCGGCCCCCGTTCGACGAGCTGGCCCTCACTGCGAAGGTGCAAAGCGTCATCGAGTTCTTCTGGGGGACCGGCTTCAATACGGCGATCGACGAGAGTTGCTTTCAGCGGGCGGCAAAGCGCGATAGTCGGATTGACACTCTGGAGGCATGGGAGATGGCGAGCCGGCGGGATCCCCTTTTTCCGCTGGAAGTGGATTGGGAGCCAGTGGGGATGGGTCTCAGTGAGACAGCGGATGGACTCATGGCCTGGCGGGGGATTCCGGCTCGGATTGAGGATGGGGCGGAGCTCGTGGACCTGATTTATCGTCTTCCGGAGGGGTAAGGGGTGTTCCCGATTTATGTGAAGGAGCCGGGGTTTCGCGAGCCCGAGGAGCCGATCTACTATCTGCTGACTAGGAACGGGATCTTCCAGGTCAAACGGACCCCTCTCTTCCGCTCCAGGATCAGGGTTCCGGGGCTCTTATGGCTTGAGAACGAGGAGGAGGCGGCGGAGTTCCTCCTTCCGGCCATCCCGGCGAAGATCTTAGCGGAAACCATGGCCTTCTTCCGGGAAATCTTTCGCAAGTACCGTGCCGAGGCTGCCGTCCTCCTCTATCTCAGGGAGGGGGCGGGAGAGTACGAGATCCGGATTCCACCGCAGCGGGTGTCGGGAGGCCATTGCCAGTATGAAATTGGTCCAAACCCGGCCGGCTGTCTCCGCGTTGGGACCATTCACAGCCACGGAGCGGCCGAAGCCTTTCATTCGGAGCTGGATGATACCGACGAGCAATATGACGATGGGTTTCATGTCACCATCGGGTCCCTCCACGCTAAACCCAGCGTCTCCTGCTCCCTCGTCGTGGACGGTCGGCGGTTCGACCTCCGACCCGAGGTGGCCCTCGAGGTGATGCCCTGGCAGTTAGACCCGACGATCCGGCTTGAGGATGCGGAGGACGTGACCGCCGAACCGCTACCCGGGGATTCGGATTCAAGCGGTCGGCCCTCCGCCATTTAAAGAAGCGGTCGGCAGTCAGCTACTCGCCTTGAAGTCTTGGAAAAGCTGACGGCTGACCGCTAATATCTATAATGCGAGAGATTAAGATAATTGGTATGGGCGGGATTGGCTGCGCCCTCCTCCCGTTTCTGGCCCGGTATCTAAATTACGGGGACGACCGAGCTCGGATCACCCTCATTGATGGGGATGAGTTTGAGCGGGGGAATGCGGACAGGCAAGCGTTTGGGACGCTCGGGAACAAAGCGAAGGTCAAGGCTGCCGAGATGGCTCGGGAGTTTCAGGGACTCTCCTTCCGGGCCGTGCCCGAGTACATTACGGAGGCCAACATCGCGCCATACATCCTCGGCGGAGACACGATATTTCTGGCGGTCGATAACCACAAAACACGGAAGCTAGTGAGTGAATACTGCGAAAAGCTTGCGGCGGTGACCCTGATTTCCGGGGGGAACGATTTCATCGATGGGAATGTTCAAATCCATATCCGCGAGGACGGTCAGGACCGGACCGCGCCGATCACGCGGTTTCACCCAGAGATCCAGAGCCCCAGGGATCGCTCGCCGGCGGAGATGTCGTGCGAGGAGCTGATGGAGCGCGGAGCGCCCCAGCTGCTTTTTACGAATCTCGCCGTTGCCTCGGCCATGCTCAACGCCTTCTATGGCGTGTGCGAGGCGAAGCTCCAATTCGGCGAGGTCTACCTCGATATTGTCGAGGGCAAGAGCAACCCGGTCAAGCGCGAGGGAGAGAGAGAGCGATGACCGAACCACTCAAGCAGGCGCCGCGGATCCGCCCGGAGTCCCCAACACGAACTCAAGGGACGGTGAAGATCATCTATGGGGTCCATTCCCTCGAGGTCGACATCGCGGGGCGAAGCGTTGCCGAGGTCCGCGACTCGTTGAAGCAGGCATTAAACATCGGCCCTCGAGCCATCGCGATCGTCGATGGCCGCGAAGTGATGGAAAGCCATATCCTCCAGACTGGTGAGATTTTGGAGTTTGTCCGACTGGCTGGCGAAAAAGGCTCGGGAAGTCTGGTGCCGGACCTGGGCGTCTCACCGCAGACACCGTGAATGGAATGGTCCCTGGGCTCCGGGCGTGGGCTCGGACAACTTGTGGGAGAGAGCAGAGGAAGCCACGTGAGGAAAGGCGGGGACGATCGGCGTAAGTTACCCAGGTTCCGGACGACCGAGGTCGGGGGCTACATTATCCCGCCCGCAGAGGCAGATGTCGTAAACCTGAGCATGGGGGGAGCGTTGGTAGAACACCAGGGCACGTTGCGGGTCGGATCCCAGTGCACGCTGACCTTCATGGTGGCTGAGACGGCCGTGCGCATCAAGTGCCAGGTGGCCCACAGCACCGTTGACCACCGGGCGACAGGCCCCCCGGGGGAAGGTCTCCTTTTCTATCGCACAGGCTTGGAGTTTCTCGAACTGTCCCCTGAGGCGGAGAATGTCATGGCGGCTCTGATCCGGTCGTATGGCGAGGGAGCCGAGGCGAGATAGCCTCAGACGGAAAGAGGACGCAAGAGGGTAAAGGAGAGGCCAGCCACCAGGGGAACCGTGACGTTATCATCCAGGGGCAGGGGGAGGCACTCTGTCACTGCGGCGATGACCGCCCCCCCGAAAGCCGTGGCGAGAGGGAAGAAAGGGAGGGCGACCAGCAGGGCCGCCAGCAGGAAAGCTGCCGTTCCCGACAGGGTTTTCTCCTTGCTCAGCCGGTAGCCTCCGAGGGTCTTGCCGACGACTGATGCGGCGGTATCCCCACAGGCGAGGACCAATAAGGCGGCTACAGCGACGGTCCGGTCAAATACCAAGATGGTCACCCAGCAGGCCAGAAAGTAATACGAGGCTCCTGTGGGGCGGTTCTCCTCGCCAGGTCGCATCGCTCCTTGAAACAAATCGAGGAACCACTGGTTCAAGGCAGGCCAGCGCAGGCGCAGGAAATCTGCGCCGATGTAAGGGAAAGCAATGCTGCCCAGAATGAGGAGAGCCTCGAACTTGGTGAGGTCCAGGAACAGGTAGATGAGGGGAATGAGGCCGCCAACGAGGTGAACGCCCTTGCGTGCCCATTCGAAGGACGCAAACGACACCGCTTAGCTCCTTTTTCTCAACCGCTTCGTCCCTGATCTTCCAGGTACTGCCCGTCGCGAATCTTCTCGACGACTTCTGTGACCTTTCGCTCTTCCTCCTTCTCCTCCCCTATCATCCTCCCGCCCTCCCCATATCATAGGGATATGGGGCAGTCAACGTCATAACCGAAGCTCAGGCAGATGGAATCTTTCCGGTTGTTTCTTTGGCTGGATTACAGAAGGGAGAACCCTGTAGTGACAGCTACTCCTCATGGATCCGGAGCGCGCGCTCGGGATGGGGAATGGTGGGTGGTTATTCCAGCGGCCCAGGTTATGGTGACTCGCCCGAGACCGGGACGGTGATGCGGGTGCCAGCGCGGATCCGGTGGGGGCTCTTCAGCCGGTTCATCTCAATCAGGGTTGCCACGGTCGTGCCATACCGCTGGGCGATGGTGGAAAGGGTCTCTCCCCGCCGAATCCGGTGGTGTCCCCTTGCGACCCCACGCTCCAGGGGGAACTCAGGGTAAATCCGGAGCGTGTGCCCGGGATAGATACGTGAGCCTCGGAGGCGATTCCAGCGCTTGAGGTCGCGAGTGCTTACCCGATGGGCGCGGGCGATCTCCGAGAGGGTGTCTCCATATTGGACCACATAATGGGAAGTCCCTGTCCCGTTCCCGCGTCGTCTGGGGGTCGAGGTCTCGGCGAGGGTGAGGGCTGGGACCGGGATGGTGATGCGGGTGCCAGCGCGGATTCGGTGGGGGCTTTTCAGCTGGTTCATCTCCATCAGGGTTGCGATGGTCGTTCCATAACGCTGGGCGATGGTGGAAAGGGTCTCTCCCCGCCGAATCCGCCGCTGTCGCCATCCGACCCGACGCACCTGGGGGAGCTCTGCAAGCGCTTCGCGGAAAGTCGCTGTACTTTCGGAGGGGAGATTCAGGAGGTAATCCTCCTGGGGCGGAGTCACGAGACGCCTGAGCTCGGGGTTTAAGCGTCTCAATTCCTCGATGCTTACCCCGGCGGCCTTCGCGAGAAGCCGAAGATCCGCAGGCTCAGGCAGGGCGACCTGATCCACCTGCCAGGGCTGCTCATTGGGTCGAGCGAATCCATGAGCTTCGGGGTCCTTGGTGATTATGGTCATTGCCAGAAAGGCAGGGACGTGGAACTTGGTCTCCCTGGGCAGCCTGAGCTTCCAGAAGTCGGTCGTCTTCTGGCGGCGGATGGCTCGGAGGACCTTTCCTTCCCCTGCATTATAGGCGGCAATGGCTAAAGGCCAGGACTCAAACATCGCGTGCAGATCCGCAAGGTACTCCGCCGCCGCCATCGTAGCTTTCACCGGGTCCCGGCGTTCATCGACCCACCAATTTCTTTTCAACCCGTATTTCCGGGCCGTCCCTTTCATGAACTGCCAGACTCCTACCGCCCTCGCCCGGGAGTAGGCGTAGAGTTTGAAGCTGCTCTCGATATAGGCCAGGTTTACGAGGTCCTGGGGTAACCCCTTGTCTGCGAAGATCTGGCGCATCATGGGAAGGTATGGCCCTGAACGCTCGAGGGCCTCCGCAATTTGGTTCCGCCTTTCGGTGGTGAAGAGCTCGATGTACGCCTGCACGGGTGGGTTTATCTCAATGGGGATGTCGTGGATGATCTCCGGCTTCCCCCATGACGGCATTTCGGGGGTTACCTTCTCTAAGAGGGCGGCATCCTCAGGGCTCACCAGCGACGCTTCCCCTTCCGAGGGAGTTGCGCCCATCGCGCGGATAACGATTATCTCTTCTAGGAGGGCCTCCATTTCCTCCAAAGTTTGTTCTCGGCGGCGTCTGGCTTCCGGTGACAAAGCGGTCCCATCGCTCAAGAGGAGAGCCCGGACCCGGGTGAGGAGCGTCATCGCCGGATCGTCCTCGCCCTCTTCCACGTGACGTTCGGCGTCGCGGAGGAGCTCCTTTGCCTCAGCCAGGATGGGATCGTCCGAAAGGACATCCTCCCCGTTGGGGAAGGACGAGAAGGGGTCAGGCGGGGGTGTGGCCACCGTGAGCCTCGGCGGTTGAGGGGGATGGAATGTGGGATCAAGAGCATCCGACGCAGCGGGGGCCGAGGACGAACCCTCGTGTGGTGATGCGGAGGGGTGCTGCAGCGAAGAGAGTGAAGTACAGCTGGCAAGGAAAACGATGCCGGTAATCGGGATCAACCAAGTGACTGAGCGATTACGATCCACCCGTTCCTCCCTGAAGTTCCGAGGTGGACGGCTCGTTGCCGCCCGGGCGCCCGAGCGCTTGGAGGAGGGCGGGAAGGACGCATTGGGTGGCCTTATACCCGTGTTCCTCGATCATGTCAAGCTTTTCAAAGGAAAACAGCCCGTGCGACTCAATCTCCGGAGAGCTGACTTGGAGGACGGTGATACCCCGAGCCCTCGAGCCCTCTATCTCCCGCAGAGTTGAGAGCCGATAAATGTCTCGGCAGACGCGCCACAGGACCTTTCTCGCCTTTCCCCGCCCATCCCTGACTGGGGAGCCAAGGCTGACCGCCAAGACGACCCGAGCCCCCCTTTTCGCCGCTTCCGAGACCGGGAGGTTCCCGCTGAGGCCGCCGTCCAAGTAGTATGAGTGGCCCGCGCGCACTGGCAGGTGGGAAGGAACGGCGGTGCTGGCGAGGATCGCCTCCGCCACCGACCCGTCCGGGTCATCCCCAAAGACCACTCGGCCAGGGGGAATGAGCCGAGTCGCTGCGACGTACAGGGGGAGCGGTAATTCTCCGAAGGTTAATCCCTTCATGCCCAGTTTTTCTTCCACAAACGAGCGGCGCTGCCCAAAGGACATAAGGTGCCGCACATCCCAAAAACTCTTTATATTCCTCTTGTTGGCGGACAGATCTTTATGCACCGACCGTGCCAAGTAGCGCAAGCGCGCCGAGGTCTCCTCTGTACACCCCTCCTTGCAGAGCCAGGCTCCGACTATCGCCCCAATACTGACTCCCACGACCCGCTCTGGTACGAGTTGAGCGTCCGAGAGGGCACGCCAAGCGCCCAAGTGTGCGGCCCCCCGGGCGAGG
This sequence comes from Candidatus Methylomirabilota bacterium, assembly GCA_019456075.1. Taxonomy (GTDB): domain Bacteria; phylum Methylomirabilota; class Methylomirabilia; order Methylomirabilales; family CSP1-5; genus CSP1-5. Next base: position 24,562 of record VRUN01000001.1, on the reverse strand, counting down.
CCGCCAGCCAAAATGAGGCTGAATCGGGAGGAGGGCTTCGGCAACTGGGGTGAAGACTGACGGGGGCTCAACGGGACCCGGGGGGGAGGGTGGAGTCGTCGATCCAGGCGAGGTAATCGGGAAGGCCCGAGGTGATCGGAATGGAGATGATCTCAGGAAGGGTATACGAGTGGAGGGCCCGCACCAAGGCCTGTACCTTTGGGAAGAGATCGGCCCGTCCCTTGCCGATGAGTAACACCTCTGCCTCCTCTTGGACTTTCCCCTCCCACCAGAAAAAGGATCGAACGCCGGGGACGATGTTCACGCAGGCGGCAAGACGCTCCTCCAAAAGGGACCTGGCGATTCTCTCTCCCTCTTCGGCAGAGGCGGCGGCAATGAAAAAGACGACGTGCTTGGCCGGCTCTTCGAGTTCAGACATGCGCAGTCGAACCTCTGAATCTGCTTTTTCCGAATGAGTGGCCCTACTCTAGGCAAAAGAGGACGGGCTGTCAAGGTAGTCTCCTCCCCGGTGCTGATCTCGGCCTCGCCCAAGGTGCCGGGTCGGCCGTGATGCTGTATGGGTGACAGGTATGAGTAACAGTGTCGTGAGGGAGTCTTGGGAAGGCCTACAAGACGCAAAAAACATTAGAAATAAATAGTTACAACCATCAAAAAAACTTGACAATGTTCGACTCAAGTTTCATATTATAGAGTGTGTCAGCCTAACGGCTGCCGCCATTGTTTAATCAACAATCTCTGTCAGAAGGAGGTCCTGAGGTGGCTAAAGTTATTGGAATTGATCTGGGGACGACGAATTCGGTCGTATCAGTCATGGAGGGGGGCGAGCCTGGCGTTATCGCGAACGCAGAGGGAGGGAGGCTGACCCCGTCCGTCGTGGCGTTCTCGAAGGATGGGGAAAGGCTGGTGGGCCAAGTGGCCAAGCGTCAGGCCATCACGAACCCCGAGAATACGATCTTCTCCATCAAGCGATTGATGGGACGCCGATATGATGAGGTGCTCCACGAGATGAAGCTAGTTCCCTACCAGGTGGTAAAGGGTCCCGGGGGAGATGCGCGGGTCGAGGCCCGTGAGAAACAGTACTCGCCTCCGGAGATCTCGGCCATGGTTCTCCAGAAGCTCAAGACCGACGCCGAGGCGTACCTCGGAGACAAGGTCACCAAGGCAGTCATTACCGTACCCGCCTACTTTAACGATGGTCAGCGCCAGGCGACCAAGGATGCCGGGGTGATCGCCGGGCTCGAGGTCCTCCGGATCATCAACGAGCCGACGGCAGCCTCATTGGCCTATGGCTTCGATAAGAAAAAGGACGAGAAGATCGCCGTCTTCGATTTAGGGGGTGGCACGTTCGATATCTCGATCCTCGAGATCGGGGATGGGGTCTTCGAGGTCAAGGCGACTAATGGGGATACCCACCTGGGCGGCGACGACTTCGACCAGCGTGTGATCGAGTGGATCGTGGCCGAGTTTAAGAAGGATCAGGGGATCGACCTCAGCAAGGATCGGATGGCGCTCCAGCGCCTGAAGGAGGCGGCGGAGAAGGCCAAATGTGAGCTGTCGACCATTATGGAGACGGAAATCAATCTTCCCTTCATCACCGCCGATGCCTCGGGACCGAAGCACCTCAGCATGAAGCTCACCCGGGCTAAACTGGAGCAGCTGGTGGAGGACCTTGTCGATCGGACGTTGGGCCCCGTGCGGCAGTGCCTGGAGGATTCCAAGCTGAAGCCTGGACAGATCGATGAGGTCATCATGGTCGGGGGGCAGACCCGGATGCCGCGGGTGCAGCAGGTGGTGAAGGATCTTTTCGGCAAGGAACCCCACAAGGGGGTCAATCCCGACGAGGTGGTGGCATTCGGTGCTGCCATCCAGGCCGGGGTGCTGGCCGGCGATGTCCGGGATGTGGTCCTGCTCGATGTGACCCCGCTGTCCCTCGGGATCGAAACGCTGGGCAGCGTGATGACGAGGCTCATCGAGCGGAACACCACCATTCCCTCGCGCAAGAGTGAGATCTTCACTACGGCGGCGGACAATCAGACTTCGGTAGAGATCCACGTGCTTCAAGGCGAGCGGGAAATGGCCAGAGATAACCGAGTCCTTGGCCGGTTCCACTTGGTCGGGATCCCGCCAGCCCCCCGGGGGATTCCCCAGATCGAGGTGACCTTCGATATCGATGCCAATGGCATCCTGAATGTCGGAGCGAAGGATACAGCCACCGGGAAGGAGCAAAAGATCACCATCACCCATTCGAGCGGCCTGATTAAGGACGAGATCGATCGGATGGTGAAGGATGCCGATGCGCACGCCGAGGAGGATAGGAAGCGGCGGCAAGAGATCGAGTCCCGGAACCAGCTCGATTCTCTGGCCTATACGACGGAAAAGTTGCTCAACGAAAACCGCGAGAAGATCCCGGTGGGCGACATCTCGAGCGTTGAAGAGGCCCTCCAGGAGGGGAAGAAAGCCCTCGAGTCAAACGACACCGATCAAATCCGTCAAGCCATCGACCGGATCACCAAGGCCTCTCACAAGATGGCCGAGGCCATGTATCAGCGGGCCCAGGACCAGCAGCACCCGACCGGTGCTCAAACGGCCGGGGAAGAGCCCCCGAGTGGGGACCGCCCAGCGGAAGGAGAGGTAGTGGACGCCGAATTCGAGGATCTTGGCGGAGGAAAGAAGGCGGACAGTTGATGCCGCTCATTGTTCAAGGAGGTGAGTATCCATGGCGTTTGTACGCGGGGATCCATTTCAGGATTTGATCTCGCTCCAAGACCGGATGAACCGGCTCTTCGAGCAGACGGTGTCCCGCACCCGCGGGGAGCGGGAGGGAGTGGCGGCGACAACCTGGTCACCCCTCGTGGACATCTACGAGACGGCCGAGGATATCGTTTTCCAGGTAGAACTCCCTGGTCTCACCAAGGAAGACATCGATATTCAGGTCCGGGACAATACTCTGACCCTCAAGGGGGAACGGCGCCTGGAGAAAGAGGTCAAGCAGGAGACCGCTCTCCGAATGGAGCGAGCCCATGGGACATTCCAGCGGGTCGTTGCCTTGCCGAATGCGATCCATCCCGACAAGATCCGCGCCGTGTTCAAATATGGAGTCCTCAAGGTGAGTTTCCCAAGGGATGAGGAGGCGAAGCCGAAGCAGATCAAGATCGAAGTGAAGTGATGTTCTGCGGGAGGGGGCGAGGCCGCGAACCATCACGGTCTGGGTAGTGGAGGCAATCAGGGGCTCGCGATCCCCGGTAAGGGGGAACGGGTCCCTTTGTCCTTTGAGAGATAGGGTGGTCGAGATGGCCAAGCGGGATTACTATGACGTCCTGGGGGTTTCTCGCAAGGCGTCGGAGCGGGAGATCAAGCGGGTGTATCGCAAACTTGCCCGGAAGTATCATCCCGACGTCAACCCAGGCGATTCGGAGGCCGAGGCGAAGTTCAAGGAGGTTACGGAGGCGTACGAGGCTCTGAGTGATCCGAAGAAGCGCCGCCAGTACGATCAGTTTGGCCATCAGCCGTCTGCCTCGGCCACCGCAGAGGGCGCCGGTCCGGGATTCGGTTTCGACTTTGGCCCCTTCACCGAATTCGGCCGGGGTGGCTTGGGCGGCATTAGGGATATCTTTTCGGATCTCTTTGGGGGCCAGCCAGGAACACCAACGGCGCCGCAGAAGGGCGAAGACCTTCACTACTCCATCGATGTAGATTTTGATGACGCCATCCGGGGACTCTCCACGGAGATCGTTCTGCAGAAACATGTCCTCTGTGACATCTGCCAGGGGAGTGGGGCGGAGCCCGGATCGGCTCCCCAGCCCTGTCCCGAGTGCGGCGGCAGCGGGCGACGGCAGATCTCTCGCGGGACGCTGAGCATGACGTCTACCTGCCCCAGGTGTCACGGGGGTGGAAAGGTGGTTCTCAAACCCTGTCGGACCTGTGGTGGGAGGGGGATGGTCTACCGGACTGAACGAATTAAGGTCAAGATTCCGCCAGGGGTGGACACCGGCTCGCGAATTCGCCTGACTGGCAAGGGGGAGCCGGGGAAAAACGGCGGCCCTCCGGGGGATCTCTATGTCACCACCCGGGTCCACCCCCATCGCTTCTTCGAGCGGAAGGGGGACAACATCTACTGTACGATCTCCGTCACCATAACCGAGGCCGCGCTTGGGGCACGCGTCGAAGTTCCCACGGTGGACGGGAAGGCCACCATGACGATCCCTGCCGGGACCCCGAGTGGACGGATCTTCCGCCTCAGGGACAAGGGGGTCCCGTATCTCAAGGGAGGGGGCCGGGGGGATCAGTATGTGACGGTCCAGGTGGTTGTTCCGCAGAATCTGGATGAGCGGTCTCAACAGCTCCTCCGTGAGTTCAGCCGGCTGAATCCGATGGACCCTAGGGGGGATCTGAAGATATGAGAAAGCTGTCAGCCGTCGGCGGTCAGCAATCGGCCGGACCACGTAAAGGCCGGACAGCCGCGTAGGACATCGGACCGGATAGGTCCGGGGAGGGTGGCGGATATGCTGAAAAAAAGGAAGAGACCCTTCTACATGATCAGCGTCGTGGCAGAGATGTTTAACGTCCACCCCCAAACCCTCAGGACGTACGAGCGGGAGGGGCTGATTCGACCTGCCAGGACCCAGGGAAACACCCGCCTCTATTCTCAGGAGGACCTGGAACGAATCGAACTCATCCTGCGTCTTACCAATGAGCTGAGGGTGAATCTGGCAGGCGTGGAGGTTATCCTCAACATGCGCGAGCAGATGGAAAAAATGCGTCGGGAGACGGCCGAGGCCTTCGAGGCAGTCCTCCGGGCCGTGGGGGAGGAGCTCCTCCATCGGAGGCAGAGCCCAGGCCTGGTCCCGGTTGGGCGGCGCGGTTTGAGCCGGCGGGTTGCGCCTCCGCGGGCCGAATCCCCTTGACACACTTTACGTGATACTTTACGGTGATTCGCGGCCTCAACAGAGCGCACGGAGGCTGCTCAGGGAGAGAAATCAACCGTGCGAAACACATTCAAGACGGTACTACTTTTGGGGGCCATGACAGGCCTCCTCGTTGTCTTCGGAGACTTTTTCGGGGGGAGACAGGGGATGGTCATTGCTTTCCTCTTCGCCCTCCTGATGAACTTTGGTTCCTACTGGTATTCCGACAAGATCGTCCTGAGGATGTATCGGGCCCGGGAGGTGACCGAGGCAGAGGCCCCCGAGCTGGTGGGCATGGTCCGATCCCTCAGCCAGCGGGCGCACCTCCCCATGCCTCGGGTGTATATCGTTCCTGTCGCAACGCCTAATGCCTTTGCCACCGGTCGGAATCCGCAACATGCTGCCGTGGCGGTGACCGAGGGGATCCTGCGGATCATGGACTACGACCAGCTCGAGGGGGTGGTGGCCCACGAGTTAGGTCATGTAAAAAATCGGGACACCCTGGTCAGCGCTATCGCCGCTACGCTGGCCGGCGTGATCATGATGCTAGCCTACATGGCTCGGTGGGCCGCCATTTTTGGGGGGGTCGGTGGCAGAGACGACGACGAGGGGGGTGGCATCCTGGGCCTTCTCGTCATGTCGATCCTCGCTCCCCTCGCTGCCGTCGTCATTCAGATGGCCATCTCCCGTACTCGGGAGTTTCTCGCGGATGCGACGGCCGGTCGTCTCACGAAGAAACCCTATGCGCTAGCCTCGGCGCTTGAGCAACTTCAGGTGGCTGCAGAGCGCATGCCTTTGAATGCCAATCCGGCGACGTCCCATCTTTTCATTGTGAATCCCCTATCGGGGAGGAGCCTCCTGCGGTTCTTCTCCACCCATCCTCCCGTTGAGGAGCGGGTGAAACGCCTCCGGGCCCTGCAGGTCTAGAGCACGTTGACTGGGCATTGTTCACGAGAGAGAGAAAGGGCGGGCAACTCGACCCCGCCCTTTTTCACGTGGTTGCTCTTTGTGATAGGTGTGGCCGTTGTCTTGAGCGGCTGTGCGTATTTCGCGTCCGCCCCTCCCGAGAATGTGAGCCTCCGTCCGGCGCCCTCCCGCCTGCCGACGTACACGGTCAGTGGTCAAACCATCTTCGCGACGCCCGGGCCGATCAATGTGGCGGTGCAGCCTCTGGTCCCCGAGGAGGTGCACAGGTATTTCCGCAGCCGCCCCAGCAGGGTGAATCCCTTTCAGGAGATGGGGGATAAGATTACCCCCTTCTTTGTTCGGATCGAGAATCGGTCAAAGGACCAGGTGGCGTTTGATCCGGGTGGGGCGATCCTCAAGGACAATGAGGATCGTCCCTTCGGTGCGTTGGGTGTGACCGACCTGTACGACATGTTTGGCGACAGGCAGGCGCTGCTTCAGGCCGCCCTGAAGGGCGTGTTCGTCAGTTACGTCATCGTTCTCCCCCAGAAGAGCCGCGAAGGACTCCTGGTCTTCCCTGCCTTTCCCAAAGACGCCGAGGCGCTCTTCCTTCAATTTACCTCCCTCTACGCCGGGCCCACACCCTACCCCCTCATCTTCGAGTTCACCGTCGTCCCGGAGGAGTCAAAAGAGTAAGTCTTTCAGAGCGAGAAGGTGCCATATGTCCGTCCGTCCAGAACTGTTCCGAGTGCTGGCAGAGGCGAGACGCCTGCCCAGTGGGGAGGAAGATTGGGAGGCCTGGCAGAAGGCATATGAAGTCGGTGAGGATGCCCTTGCCGCCCTCGACGAGGCGGAGCTGAACGCGGTGGAGCCGGCCCTCGGCTTCCTGCACGGGGGGTGGGAGCTGGCCTCGCGAGAACGGACGCGGGGGAGAGCAGGACTTGACCCCAGGGACGACGAGATCTCCGAGATATCTCTCACCGCGGCGGCCGACCGCATTCGCCGACGGGAGCTTTCACCTGTCGAACTGGTCCAGGCGATGGTGGACCGGATCGACGCATACGGCAAGACCCTGAATGCGTATATTGCTTGGTATCCTGAGCAGGCGGTTCAGCAAGCGCGGAAGGCAGAGGATGCCCTCGCGCGCGGGCGCCCTGTCGGGCCGCTGCACGGCGTTCCTGTCGCGGTCAAGGATCTCTTCTTCACGGCAGGACTTCCCACTACTGCGGGGGCCCGGGTCCTGGCAGATTTTGTCCCCCAGGAGGACGCGACAGTCATTCACCGTCTCAAGGAGGCAGGCGCGATCCTCTTGGGAAAGCTCAACCTCCACGAGCTCGCGTATGGCGTCACCAATGAGAACCCGCATTTCGGACCGGTGCGAAATCCCTGGAACCTCAACCGGATCTCGGGAGGAAGTAGCGGAGGCTCTGCCGCGGCGGTGGCTGCGTCCCTCTGTCTCGCCTCCCTGGGGACCGACACCGGGGGTTCGATCCGGATCCCGGCATCCTGCTGTGGGGTCGTGGGCTTGAAGCCGACATACGGTCGGGTGAGCCGTAACGGCATCCTCCCCTTGGCCTGGTCCTTGGATCATGTCGGCCCGATCACGAGAACAGTCGAGGATGCGGCCTTGATGCTCCAGGTCTTGGCCGGCGAGGATTCACGAGACGTCACCACAAGTGCGCTGCCGGTTCCCGACTACGCTCGGTTGTTGGGGGGTGATCTGAAGGGGCTCAGAATCGGACTGGTCAGTGCGTTCTTCACCGATCCGGCAGAGGTCGATCCCTCGGTGATGGCGGCGGTCCGGGAAGCGCTCCAGACTATGGAGAGTGTGGGGGCGAGAGTTGAAGAGGTCTCGGTCCCCTTCCTCCGGCATGCGCCCGCCATCCAGTATATAACCCTCGCGACCGAGGCGAGCGCGAACCACGCTCGGCTCCTCAGGACCCGCGGCCGCGAGCTCGGACTGGATGTTCGACGGCGCCTAGAACTTGGAGAATTCATCACGGCCCCTCAGTATGTCCGGGCCCAACAGGGGCGTCGGCTGCTCATGCAAGAGCTTGCCGCAGTCTTCCGACGGGTAGACCTCTTGATCACGCCGACCCTCCCCGTGGTCGCCCCCCCTATCGGTGACCAGACCCTCACGATTCACGGGGTCGAGAAAAGAGTCCAGCCCACCCTCACCCGCTGTACCAGCTTTGTGAATCTGACGGGGCTTCCCGCCATCTCTCTCCCTTGCGGTTCGGATGCCGACGGGCTTCCCGTGGGTCTCCAGTTGATCGGGCAACCCTTCGATGAGGCGACACTGCTTCGAGGGGCGTATGCCTACCAGCAGGCGAGTGCGTGGCACACCCGGCGGCCCTCACTGGGGAGCTAGCGAAAAACGGCAGTCGGCTGTCCGCCGTCGGCTATCAACTCATTTCGAATTTGAAAATCCACCGGCTTTCCCACACAATCCCCAATTCGCAATCCCAAATCCGAAATTCTTCGCACTGATAGTTGATTGCCGGCTGCTGATAGCTGCTATTTCAGGAAGGAGGCAAGGCGCGCCCTGAGGGTGGCGAGGTCGGCATTTCGAATCCGGATGCGCTTACGGGGGGTGTTCGATCCAGCAACGACCTCGACGCGGCTGATGGGAACCCTCAAGACGTCGGCGAGCAGGCGGCGGCAGGCGGCGTTGGCCTTGCCCTCCACGGGTGGGGCACTGACGGAAACTTTCAGGAACCCCTCCTGAACCCCAATGATCTCATCCCGCCGGGCCCCCGGCTTGACGAGAACGGAAAGGAGAAGGTCAGCCCCCCGCGTATGGAGGTTTAGGGTCGATGGGTCCACTCATATCCTCGGCCGCCTCGGCGGCCAGCAGATCCTGATGGAGCTTGATGGCCGCCCGGATCCTCCCCTCGAAGAGGGCCTTCTGCCGCTTCAGGTCGCCAATCTTTGCCTGCATTTGGCCTAACATCAGGTGGGCGTGCTCGAGGAGTTTTTGTGCCTTGATCTCAGCGTCTTTGAGGATCAGCTCGGATTCCTTGCGGGATTTGTCCTTCATCTCGTCTGCCATGCGCTGGACAGCGAAAAGGGCCTCATTGACTTCCCTCTCCCGCTGCTGATGCATCTGGAGTCGGATCTCAAGATTCCGGATCCGCTCCTCCTGAGAGACATTCGCTTTCAGCAGGCGCTGGAGCTCCTCGGCAACCGTGTCCAGAAAGCTCTTGACCTCGACCGGATCCAGTCCACGGAAACTCCGCGTAAATTCCCGCTGGGTGATATCGATAGGCGTCAGATCCGTCATCGGAGCCTCCACGCCAGATCCCGCAGGGAGGCGACGAGGAATTGTTCCAGGAAGATGATCCCGAGGATCACGACCACAGGCGAGAAGTCAATCCCCCAGGCCACGGGCAGGAACCGGCGAACCGGTCGCAGGACCGGCTCGGTCGCGCGGTAGAGCAACTGGACGATCGGGTTATACGGGTCCGGGGCGACCCAAGAGATGAGGGCCCGAATGATGATGATCCACATATAGATGTTGAGGGCAATGCCCAACAGTTGCGCGAGCGCACTCAGCAAGTTGGCGAAGACGAACATGGCCTAACCCTTTCCGAGCTCGCAGGAGCGCCGGGTCGCCGCTTCGACCGCGGACATGAGGGTTCCGCGGAACCCTGCCTCTTCCAAGACGTGGAGCCCGGCGATGGTAGTCCCGCCGGGCGAGGTGACGGTATCCCTGAGCGTCGCCGGGTGTTCTCCGGTCTCGAGAACCATGCGGGCTGCTCCCAGGACCGTTTGGGCCGCGAGCAGCGTGGCGACGTCTCGAGAGAGGCCCATCTGGACCCCAGCATCCGAGAGTGCCTCGATTACGACAAAGATGTAGGCTGGGCCGCTCCCGCTCAAGCCGGTCACGGCATCCATGAACTTTTCCTCGATGTCAACCACCCGACCGACGGCCTGGAAGATCTGCCGCGCGACCTCGAGATCCTCTGTGGTGGCGTGATGTCCCGGCGCGATGGCGCTCGCGCCATCCAAGACGAGGGCTGGCGTGTTGGGCATGATGCGGACAACCCGGGTCGGTTGGGAAAATCTGGCTTCGATGAAGGCGGTTCGGATCCCAGCGGCGACAGAGAGGAGGAGATGATCCTCTGCCACGGCACCACGGAGCTCGACCAGGACTTCATCCATCACCTGGGGCTTGACCGCAAGGATCAGGATCTGAGCCTTGGTGACCGCCTCCCGATTGTTGATGATGGTTTCAATCTGATACGCCTTGCGGATCGCCTCGAGCCGATTCTTTCGGACGTCGGTCGCAATCAGCTGTTCCGGGCGAACCCTCCCTGCCTGGAGGAGGCCTTTGATCAAGGCCTCGCCCATGTTCCCAGCGCCGATGAACGCGATCCGTTTGTCTTGCAGTGCCGTCACCGATGTCCCTCCAATGCCCTGACTTATAACGTGAGACGATCACGAGAGTCAAGGGATTCATGGGCGCCGAGGCCTACACTAGGGAGGCTTCCGTCTGGCTTTCCCCCTGCCGCTTGACACCCTCAGCGCATTGAACGAAGATCAAGACATGGATCTTTCGGCGAAAGTGAAGGGCTTGCCCGATCGACCCGGGGTCTATCTCTTTAAAGGGGGGCGCGGGGAAGTCCTCTACATCGGCAAGGCGCTCTCCCTCAGGAAGCGGGTCCAGTCGTACTTTCAGGGGCGGGAACTGGCATCGGAGCGCATGGCGAAACTTCTCTCTCAGGTCCTAGATCTGGAGATCATCGTCACCGACAATGAGCTCGAGGCCCTCATCTTGGAGTCGAATCTCGTCAAGGAGTGTCAGCCCAGATATAACATTGTGCTCAAAGATGACAAGCATTACCCCTTCCTCAAGCTCGACCTCCAGGATCCCTGGCCGCGTCTGCAGGTGGTCCGGCAGGTGAAAGAAGACAAGGCCCTCTACTTCGGTCCCTATGTTCCTGCCGCCACGATGTGGCAACTCCTCCACCTGGTCAACAGGACGTTCCCCTTACGGAAGTGTACCGATATCAGAGGACGCCGGCACTGCCTGGACTACCACCTGGGCCGTTGTCTCGGTCCGTGCGAGGGATCGGTGAGCACGGCGGAGTATGATCAGGTAGTGGAGCGTGTCCGCCTGGTCCTCGAGGGCCGGGACCGGGAGCTGGCCAAGCAGATCGACGGGAGTATGCGCCAGGCGGCGGAGAAACTCGAGTTCGAGCGGGCGGCCAAGTTTCGGGATCAACTCTTCACCTTGCGGGAAGCGGTGGCCGGGCAGAAGGTTTTCTCGCCAGGTGGTGGGGAGCAGGACATCTTTGGGGTGAGTATTGAAGGCGGCGAGGCGAATGTCCAAGTCCTCCTCATCCGCCGCGGACGACTCGTCGGCCGGGAATCCTTCACCGTTGGTGAGGGACTCGCCCGCGGGCCGGGAGACCTCCTGGATGCCTTGATCAGGCAATTCTATCTCCGACGACGCACCGTCCCCCTTGAGGTCCTCACGTCGCACGCGGTGGAGGATGCGGATGTGATTGCCCGGTGGCTTTCGGAGCGGGCCGGGCACCGCGTGGTATTCCACCATCCCCGGCGGGGCCGTAAGGCGCGCCTGGCCGAACTGGCCGTACAGAACGCCCAGATCGCCCTGATGGCGAGCATGAAATCGGCGGCTGGCCGCGCGGCCGCGCTAAAAGAACTGCAGGATGTACTGGACCTTCCCCATCCTCTCCACCGGATCGAGGGCTTCGACATCTCGAACATCCAGGGGATGCTCGGCGTCGGGTCGCAGGTGGTCTTTCAGGATGCCTTATCCAGCCGCTCGGACTACAGACGCTATCGGATCAAGACGGTGAGGGGGGCCGATGACTACGCCATGCTCGAAGAAGTCCTGCGGCGGCGGTTCGCCCGGGCGGAAGCGTGGCCCCTGCCCGATCTGATCCTCATCGACGGGGGGCGGGGACATCTCAACGTGGCACGCAAGGTGGCCCGGGAGTTGGGGCAGCGGGATCTCCCCATCATCGCGCTGGCCAAGGAGGAGGAAGTCATTCACCACCCGCGTCGGCCCGCGCCGATTGCACTCCCCGAAGGGTCCCGAGCCAGGAACCTACTCCAGCAGATTCGGGACGAGGCCCATCGTTTCGCCCTCACGTACCACAAGAAGCTTCGGGGGAAGCAGAGCCTTTTCTCGCTGCTCGAGGAGATCCCTGGCGTCGGGGAAAAGCGGCGGCAGGCCCTCCTGAGACACTTTGGTTCTCTCAAGGCCATCCAGAAGGCCAGCATTGAAGAGATCCGAAAGGTGGGGGGGCTCCCCTCTCACGCTGCGGCCGCCGTGCACGATTTTCTGCAGGCCGTCACTGAGTAGTTGTTCATTCCTTCTGGGATGGCCCGTTGCCGGGTTTCAAGACATATGGTAGGGTAAGAGACCTATGAAGCCAGGAGAACTCACCAGGGCAGTCATCGAGGGGGCGCGGAACATCGCCAAAGAGGCGGGAGTCCGGGCTGTGTTCCTCAACGCCGACTTGGTCCCCGATCCAACCCAGCTCACGGGGATATTCGGTGAGACGGAGGTGATCCTCTTCACCCGGACACGGCGGCTAAGACCCGAGCTCGAGGGCGTAACCGAGAAGATTCTTCACCTGCCGCCGGTGAATCTGAAACGGATCCAGCAGATCAAGCTGGCTGCACTCTTTCAAAGGGGGGCGGATAGTAACCGAAATTGAGCGGGGCCCCAAGAAGCGAGGGGGCAAGTAGGGTTGTACGCGTTCTCCATGGGGAAGTCCCCTGGGTCGTGGTCCGTGATGAGCGAGGAGGCCACGGCCCTGTTTTTTAACCCGCGGGAGTGGGCGGGAGGTCAGATGGGGTACGAGGCCAGGAGGGGTCGATGAAGCTTGAGGTCGTGACGACAGAAAAGGCCCCCAAGGCGGTGGGGCCCTATGTGCAGGGAGTGAAGGGGCACGGGTTTCTTTTTACCGCGGGACAGATCGGATTGGATCCGGCCACGGGCAAACTTGCTGAGGGGGGGATTGAGGCCCAGACGCGACGCGTGCTGGAGAATCTTAAGGCTGTGGTCGAGGCCGCCGGGGGCTCCTTCACGCAGGTGGTGAAGACGACGGTCTACCTCACGGACTTGAGCCACTTCCAGGCCATGAACCAGATTTACGCTGCGTATTTTGAGGGGCACAGCCCAGCCCGTTCAACCGTCGGGGTGGCCCAGCTCCCTTTGGAGGCCCTTGTAGAGATCGAGCTGGTGGCCCTGTTGGAGAAGGGTTGATGGGAAAAGGGGGCGTCAGGCGCCAGAGCGAGGTCCGGGGACGGGGGACACTCGGGAAGGCTTATTCGGGGGGAAAGGAAACGCGGAAGATAGCAGCCGTGCTGGCCAGGATGACCTGCTCGTCGGAGGCGAACGCGAGGCCGACAAGGTTTGCCCCAGTCACCACGAGCCGGGGAGACCGCGGACCCTCAAACTGGTAGATGCCTCGCTGTCCTCTGATCCCGGCGGCCACCCAGAGACGCCCTTGCCGGTCGAAGGCAAGTCCTTGTGGTCTTTCTAGGGGTCCCCAATAAGGCTCCGCATCGCCAAACCGGTTTATTCGGTAGATGACATCCTCGTTCGAGAGGGTGGGGGCAGTGGCGAACAGCTGGCCGTCCGGGCCGGGTGCCAGGTGGAAGGCAGCGACGCTGGGGGGAAGGGAGGCAAAGGGCTCTACCCGGCCCCCTGGCGGCAGGCGGTATACGGTTCCGGTTCGATCTCCGATGTAGAGGACCCCGGCGGCGTCCAGACAGAGACCCGTGGCAATCCCCAAGTCTTGCGCGATGATCTCCATATCCCCGATGGGCAGGAAGAGGCGGTACACGGATCCCTCGTATCGGCTCGAGATCAAGAGAGACCCATCCGGGTGGAGCACAAGACCGGTGGGATTTATCGGGGCAGCAGGAAGGGGCTCCACGGCTCCGGCGGGAGTGATTCGCACCAGGGGGGCGGACACCTTCTGTCCCCGGCGGCCGCTGATGGTGGTATAGATAATCCCCTCCGCGTCCACGACCGGATTGGCCACCGGGTGAAGATCGACGGCTAACTTCTCCCCGAGAGTGAAGGGACTGCTGATCTCTTGGGCATCGATCATCAGGGTGATGGGGCCAGTCCGGGCGTTGGAAGGAATGCGGAGGACCAGGCGGGTGTTCGAGGCGATCGAGGGTCGGACTTCAGTATCGCCGAGAAAGACCAGGGGGGGGGTCCCGCTGCCCAGAAGGCCGGTCCCGGCGATGACGATGGTTCCTCCCTCGACACCTGTCGAGGGCTCGACCGCGGAGATGGTCGGTTGCAGAGGGGAGGGCTCAGACACAGGGATTCCTCGACGACAATTCTGACAAGGGTATCCGGGCCTACGCTACCGCTCTGGCTGCCCGTCGTCAAGCTCTTTGCCAGGTGGACGAGTCCGCCGTCCCAGGTCCAATGTCCGAAGTCCTGGGTGCCCGGTGCGAATCCCCACATGAGAACTCCTTTCGGCGACGGCGCTCGTGCCCGCGCGTGGTCATCCAAGGAGACATGCTCGATCGGGTGCTGATTTTCGTGCGGCAGGTCGTAGGCCCCTACTGTGGGGGGAGCGAGGAAGGGGACCAGCTTCGCTCGTATCTCGAGACAATCTGGGATCGATATGAAACGATCCAATTGAATTTTCTGGGGGTAGAAACCACTAGCTTTCGCTTCTTTTACGGGGCTTTTGGCCCCCTGGCCCGACGCTATTCCCTCGAGGGTCTGCTTACGAAGCTGACATTTTTTGAGCTTTCGCAGCAAGAAGAGTTGTGGCTAAACCGGGCTATTCGTTACAGCCTGAGGTAGGAGGGGGCGTGATGATCTATACGGTGACGGTCGACTTTTTCGAGATTGACGCTGCCTCGGCGGAGCAGGCGAGGGCGGTCATGGCGGAGATGCTTGTGTCGGCCGGGTTTACGCAGTTCGAGGTGACGGGTGCCAGAGAGGTCTAACCGGAAGTGTCGGCAGCCACCGCTTCCTGGAGGGTTTCCTCGGGAGGATGGAGCTGGTTCCCTACCTGGATCCCGAAATCGGTCTCAAATTGATCGATGGAGATCATATCGATCGCGTTCCACGCCATGCCGTCACAGACGCGGGCGCAGATCTGGCAGCCGATGCACTCGTGCCACCGGATCCGGACAGGGGGGATGATCGCCCCGGTGGACTGCGCAGGTGGTTCATGATCGATGCAGTCCACGGGGCAGAACGGGATGCAGGCCTCACATCCGGTGCAGGAGTCGTTGACGACGGCCATGAGGCGCGGCCGCTTTTTCTTGATGGTCTTCTTGTTGTGGTGGGGGATTTCCTCGTACAAGGTGTCCTCTCTTCGGTTATAGGGCGGCCTGTAAGTGTAATAATATCATAGCGTGCAGCTCATTGTCAACGCTATGAATCAGAATCTTGTCCTCCACGCGATTTGGTGCTACGTTCACATACTGGGGAGAATCTGCAAGTGGCCTAATGGCCGCCGGTGTCGTGGGAGGATTTCCTGAAACGGTTTCGGGAGGAGTAGGGTGCGGTTCAAGGCGGACCCTGCGGACTATCGTCTAGACGAGGCCCAGCACCTCCTGGTGGTCCGATGGCGGGATGGCCACGAGAGCCGCTATTCCTTCGACGATTTGCGCAAGGTGTGCCCCTGCGCCGATTGTCGGACAGCTGAAGAGCCCCGGGGGGGCCTCCAGGTTCTCACCGGTCCGGTGGTGCGCCGGGGGGAGATCCGGATCGTTGCGATCTCGCCTGTCGGCCGGTATGCCTTGGGTTTCAGGTGGAGTGACGGGCACAGCACCGGCATTTACTCCTTCGATTTCCTCCGTGAGCTCTGCCCGTGTGAGGCCTGCCGTTTGGGAGCCGGATGATGGACCTGGTGCACTGGGTGCGGGGGCTTCCGCCAGAGCTTGCCACGTTTGTCATCGCTAGCCTTCCCATCTCGGAACTCAGGGGTGCGATCCCGGTCGCCCTCGGGATCTATAAACTCCCCCTCTGGTCTGCTCTGCTGTGGGCGATCCTCGGCAATCTGGCACCCATTCCCATCATCCTCAAGCTCCTGGAGCCGGTGTCGAACTTCCTCCGGGAGCGGTCGCGGATCTGGGAAGGGTTCTTCCTCTGGCTTTTCGCACGCACCCGTCGGAAGGGGGAACACTATTTCCGGGTCTATAAAGAACTCGGCTTGGTTTTGTTCGTTGCTGTGCCCCTTCCCATTACTGGGGCCTGGACCGGTTCCGTGGCCGCGTTCCTCTTCGGCATTTCCCCGGGGCGGAGTTTCTTCCTCATCACGATCGGGGTTCTGATCGCGGCAAGTGTGGTCACAACCGCCACACTCGGGGTAAGCTGGCTGGCCCTCCTGTCAGCGACCCCTGCGAGGTGAATGAGACCTCGGGAGGAAAATTGCAAGAAGAAAAGCTTGTCGGGCGGACAAAGCATGGAGAACTGACCCTCGATCAGCTGGCCAGCATCCAGCCGGGGATGGCGCGTCTCATGGCGGAGGTGGGCCATCGGTACTCCATGATGATCCATGCCTGTAAGGGGGGAAACTGGGAGCTGGGACACTATGCACTGAGACAACTGCGAGGAATCTTTCTGGTTGCCGCGACGACGCGTCCCAAATACCGCACCGAGCTCGAGGCCTTCGACCGGGAATATCTTGGGCCGATCGAGAAGGCGATTCGAGAGAAGAACGTCGAAACGTTCATGGGCGCGGTTGAAAGAGGGATTGCGGAGAGCGACGAGGTGCACCGCCGCCTCGGATACGCTTTCATCCGCTACCGCCTTCCGGCGCGGCCGCCGGATAATCTCGATTTCGGTCCGGGGAGTGAATCGTGAAGAGGAGTCTCCTTGTGGTCCCTTTGCTGTTCGCCCTGGGGGCGGGTATCGCCCGAGGAGAAGATACGCTCCTGGATCGGCGAGAGGGACGGCATCTCAGAAATCTTCGGCCGCTCACGTTGGGAGGGTCGAACGCGGAAGCCTATTTTTCCTGGGACGGCAAGGCATTGATCTTTCAATCGACCCGCGATGGTTATGCGTGCGACCAGATCTTTCTCATGAATGTGGACGGAACCCACGTCCGCCTGGTCAGCACCGGCCGCGGACGGACGACCTGCTCCTTCTTCCTCCCGGGGAACCAGCAGATTATCTATGCCTCGACCCATGCGCGTGGCCCGGCCTGCCCGCCCAAGCCGGACCGTTCTCACGGGTACGTCTGGGCCCTCTATGATTACGATATCCATATCGGCAATGCCGATGGAAGTGGCCTCAGGCGCCTCACCGACAACCCCCGATACGACGCCGAAGGGGCCCTATCCCCCGACGGCAAGACAATCGTTTTCACATCGCTCAGAGCAGGGGACCTGGATATCTACACCATGGACACCGCGGGGCGAAACGTGAAGCGGCTCACCTTTGAGAAGGGCTTTGACGGAGGACCGTTTTTCTCCTGGGACGGCACCACAATTGTCTACCGGGCCTATCATCCCAAGGCGTCGGAAGAGATCGCCGCATACGAGCGGCTCTTGTCCAGGGACCTCCTGCGGCCTCGCCGGGCAGAGATCTTTGTCATGGAGGCCGACGGGAGAAAAAAACAGCAGCTGACCCATAACGGCGCGGCCAACTGGGCCCCTGCCTTTCATCCCAATGGGCGGCAGATTATCTTCTCGTCGAACCTTCATGACCCCGGGACCCGGAATTTTGACCTCTATCTGGTCAATCGGGACGGCACCGGCCTTGAGCGGATTACCTTCGGTGGCTTCAATAGCTTTCCCTTCTTTTCCCCCGATGGAGAGAAGGTTGTCTTTAGCTCGGATCGACGCGCCACAGGGCCCCGGGAGTTCAACATTTTTATTGCCGACTGGGTCCCTTAGGGGGGCCGACGTTGACCGCCTGAGTCTCGGGTGATAGGGTGAAATCACGGAGACCGAGTAGACTCAAGCCTGCGAGTCTTCGGATGAAGGACAAAAGGAAGATTTTGAAGGAGGTTCCTAAGCTCCGCAAGATCAAGCCGGCCAAGCCTGGAAGGTGAGGAAGCAGGATGGTCCGAGCGTATATTTTCATCGAGGCGCACAAGGCGCGGGACCTCAAGGTGGAGGAAGAGATTGCCGCGTTACCTGGCGTCAAGCAGGCCGATGTTGTCACGGGACGGTTCGATGTCATCGCCATGGTCGAGGTGGACGAGCTCGGGGCCCTGTGGGACTTGGTGGACAAGATTCAGGCCTTACCTGCCGTCGTGAAGACCACGACCAATGTCGTGGTCCAGAGGTGAATCCCATCCATACGGACCTCCTCGACGCGTCGCTCGACCGAGAGCGGAGCGAGGAGAGCCGGGACGCGTGAATGCCGACGGGCAGATACCCTCCCGACGGTGGACGCTGCTGTTTGGGTCGTTCCTCCCGCTTACGGTCGTAGTCCTTGTTCCTCTCCTCATCACGAAATGGCACTGGTGCCCGGTCACACTCTCCCTTGGTCCCTTTCGATGGCTTGGCCTGGTTCCGATCTGCGTCGGCGCCATGCTCGGGATCTGGCCGGCTGTCCTCTTGGTTACACGAGGCCAGGGGACGCCGGCGCCTTGGGATCCGCCCCAGCGGTTTGTCCTCGCCGGCCCGTATCAGTATGTCCGGAATCCGATGATGCTTGGCGTCTTTGGGGTCCTGTTCGGTGAGGCCATACTAGCCGAGTCGTTGGCACTGCTCTTGTATCTGGGTATCGTGATAGGTGGCGTATGCTGGTACGTCATCGCCATTGAAGAAAAGGGACTGGAAGCGCGCTTTCGCGACGCCTACCTCGTGTACAAAGAACGCGTTCCTCGGTGGTTGCCGCGCCGGCCCCGATCCTTGCACTCTGGATGAAGGGATCATGCCGATGGATTACGGACGAGGCGAGTACGTGAGGCTGATGGCGGACCGGGATATCACCATCCAGCACCTGGTGGCGAAGGGATATGAGTTTGTTACGAATGCGTTCCGTCCCGCGGCCGCGCCGAAGGGGGTCCGGGCCAAGGATGCGGAGGCGCTTACGGCGCGGCTTCGGCAGGAAGGATATCAGGTCGAGATCGCATCCGCCTATAACGAGACCGGGGATGTCCTCCCCTCCATGGTCTCCATCTGGCGGAAGCGAAGGTGAGAGTCCCGGTCGCCATTCCGTTTGTGACCACGGCTGGACTGTGATACATCCTAAACAGCCCGGTGACGTGGTGGGGGAATAATGGCTACAGGAAAAAACCAGGAGATGCGGCGGACAAAGATCATTTGCACGATCGGGCCAGCCAGCGAGTCAGAAGAGATCCTGGAGCGTTTGATCCTCGCCGGAATGGATGTCGCCCGCCTGAACTTTGCCCATGGCACCCACGAGGAGCACGCCCGGGTGATCCAGCGAATTCGAGACCTCGAGGCGAAGCTCGACAAGCCGGTGGCCATCATTCAGGATCTCCCTGGCCCCAAGATTCGCCTGGGGGATTTTGAAGGGGGGGCGGCGCTCCTGCGAACGGGGGGCGAGTTTGTCGTTACGAGCCAGCCCTGCTTGGGCACCGCTGATCTGGCCCATGCCCCGTTCCCCGACTTCTTCCGGGAGGTCCGGGTTGGGGATACGATCCTGGCCGATGACGGCCTGATTCAGCTAAAGGTCTTGGCAACCGATGGTGTGGAGGTGCGTTGTGAGGTGGTGACGGGGGGGATCCTCCGAAGCCATAAGGGGATTGGTCTCCCCAGTGGGCGACTGCACAGGTCCGCGCTGACCAAGAAAGATCTGGAGGATCTGGAGTTTGGGATCGCCCAGCGAGTCGACTTCGTGGCCACCTCCTTTGTCCGCAGCGCCTCCGATCTGGTCGAGGTCAAAAACTTTCTGGGCGCCTGGGGGGCTAAGATCCCGATTATCGCCAAACTGGAGAAACCAGAGGCGATTCGGAACCTCGAGGACATCCTGCATGTTGCGTCCGGGGTCATGGTGGCCCGAGGAGATCTGGCGTTGGAGATGTCGATCGAGGAGGTCCCTGTCCTTCAGAAATTTATCCTCCGCCAGGCCCGCCAGTACAAAGTCCCGGTGATTATCGCGACCCAGATGCTCGAATCCATGGTAGAGCATCCGAGGCCGACCAGGGCGGAGGCCTCTGATGTTGCCAATGCCATCCTCGATGGGACCGACGCGGTGATGCTTTCGGCGGAGACCGCCGCGGGAAGCTATCCGGTGGAGGCGGTCGAGATGATGGCGCGGATTATGCTGAAGGCCGAGCCGTACCTGCGTGTACCTCCCATACCGCAGGCCGATGAGAGGAGTTTTCCCGTGGTCGTCAGTGATGCCGCCTGTCGGGCTGCGCGGAGCCTCCATGCCAAGGCCATCGTCGTCTTGACCGAGTCCGGCCACACCGCTCGGCTCGTGTCTCAGGATCGCCCCGAGGTCCCGGTCCTCGCGTTGACCTCGTGGGAAGAGGCGCGGCGGCGGATGACACTCTATTGGGGAATCGTTCCCCTCCTCATTCAGCGGCGGGAGACGCTCGAAGAGATGGTTCATGAGATGGAAGGGCTCCTCCTCGCTGAAGGCTGGGTCGTACTCGGGGATACCCTGGTCATTATCTCCGGGGCGCCGATGTGGAAGCCTGGGACCGTCAACGCCCTCAAGCTCCACCGGGTCGGCGAGATTCGGTAAGGGAGGGATGGCCGGTCCAGGGTCGCGGTCTTCGCCCAGGTTTTCTCAGAAGACTTCCTTCCACCAGACGGTCGTGCCATTGAGGCTGGGGACGCTGTTGGCCACGTCAATCCCATCGCAGCTATAGCGGATTTCCAGGTTCCCCCCTCCCGCGGCCACAGTGGCGCTGACATTCGCATCCTCGGCGAGCAATGTGGCACCGTAGAGGGATTTGTCTCCGCCCCCTCTCACGTCGATTGCCACGTTGCTCCCGACGACGATGACGACCCCAACCCATTGGGAAGTCCCTGTGAACCTGAGGGTTCCGTTCTTCACGATCAGAATTCCCGCCCCCGTGGTGGCGCTCAAGGTCAGGGCCGGGTCACTGCCGCTGTACCCCGTCGCATCCACGACCACAATCTTGGGATATGCCTGGGTCCCCAGGGTCCCGGAGCTGATCGAGGTGCCAGGGCTGTACGTGACATCCGCCAGCGGGATCAAGTAATCGGCCAGGGCGACGAGTTGGTCCTGGGTTAAGGTGGTGTCCACCCCGATGCTTGGGATCGCGCTCGCCGGCGACCATGGGGGGTTGGGGGATGCTCCGATCACATTGTCCTGCTGGGGGTCCGAGAGATTGTTCTTCACTTCAAGCTGATGGGTCGTGTTGGGGACCCCAATGCCGAACTTCGGCGCGGTAGTCGAGGTGCAGGCACTGTTGTCCTGAGTTGCGGGCGCACCCCCGTCTGAAGGCGGGATCCAATTGTTCCCATCGATGCTGAAGGCGTTTCCGCTGAAAGAGATGTTGCTGGAGACGCCGACAGAGAGGAGGGATGCCGGCGGAGCTGGGATGCCATCGAGCCGAGCGAACGCCAGGTGGACCTCCCTGGCGGCGGTCAGTGACTGCCCCGTGGCCTTGATGATGACGAGATTGTTCGTATCGGTGGTCGGCCCACCCGGATCCGCGGTGTCGTTCTCGATCCGGTAGCTGCAGGTGCCGAGGCTGGCCGGCACAAGGGCTGGACAGGGGAAGGGCTGCGCAGCTGCCAGCTGGATGTTCCAGTTGGCGCTACTCCTCAGCGTCCGTTTCGCCAACGCGGTCCCTGCCTCGGTCAGGAAGAAGGCCCGGGAGGCAGCAACCTCGTTTGAGGCGATGGCGATCTCCGTCGCGGACATCGACAGAAAGGTGACCCCCAAGATCGAAAGAAGTACCATCACGAGGAGCGCAATGACGAGGGCAACCCCCCTCTCCTCCGCTATCGGCCTCAGCACCTCTTTCACGCTTGCGTGGGTCTTCATGAAAGCTCTGCCTCTCTATTACGGGTTCCTCAATCTCACGTCGATCGTCAAGGGAAAGGTGTCCTGGAAGCCAGCCGTTGTATCCTGCACGGTAATCCCAAGGGTGATCCTCCGGATGTCCGCCAGGGTCGCCGTCGCCGTGTCGGTGCTATCAAAGTAGGTGAAGGACAACGCAATCACACTATCGGCCAGCTCACTGCTGGTCGGAGGGTTGGGGGTCCATGCGCCACCCACCCAGGACGCGTTCTCTCGGATGATCTGATTCCCCTGGAGGCGGTAGGTCACCTGATCACTGACGTCATCGCCATCGAGATCGGCGATGAAGGTGATGGTGTTCGCATTGGCGACTTGGATGGCCGTCTGGGACGCCTGGGCGGGAATGGCGCTCGGTGGGTCGTACCCCGCCATCCGGACCTCTCTGGCCATCCTCCGCATGGCGACCCGGGCGTTCTGCTGCAATTCGACCTTGTTCTCTCCGCGGGCGTAGGTAACCTGGCTCGCCGTGAGCATGGTGTAGATGGCAAGAAGGACGATGGCGAAGACGGCGCTGGAGATCAGCATCTCCAGTAAGGTAAAGCCGCTTTGATTCCATATGGGTTTTGTCATCTTCATTGTGCGATCACCGTGACGAGCTGCACGTTCCTTCCAGTAGGCATCACCACCGTCACCCTCACATCTTTCACCCCGATCATGGGCGTATCATCCTGGATCGTCGTCGTCCGGGTATACCCGAGATAATTGCCGTTTAAGTTCTCGGTCGTTGTCCCGGCGGTCAGGGGGGCTGATGTATAGGATTGGTTCATGAGCCACTCGAGCCGCTGTTCTGCTAACGCGGCGGCTGTTGTCTGCTCGCCGCCCCAGTCCACGTTCTGGTACGCGGTGGGGAACATGCTGGCGATGGCCAGGAAGGCAACGGCGATGATGGCGGTCGCGAGCAGGACCTCGATGAGTGAGAAACCTTTCGCATCTCTCATTGAATCCTCGCGCTCCCTGCGCTGCGAATCTGAATGGTCCGCAGCGCACCTGATCCATCACCGACGGTGACCGTTACCGGAAAGCTGACGCCCACAAAACAGGTATTTACCGACGCCCCTTGTGAGTTGAACATCAGCTCGCCGAGAGGGGTCCCGCCATTGTCCTGGATCGCGGTAATCGTAATCCCGGGATACTCGATCGAGAGGTCCCGCCAGTCCCGGATCACGTTCTGGTTGGTGGCTGCGGTGTCGGTCGGTGCCGGCACCCCTGCGGGTGGCGGAAGGCAAGCCCCGCTCGGATCGGTCTCGAATCTATACACGCTTGGGGACATCCCGACGAGGGGGTCACCCCCCCAGTGAAAACCGAAGATGTCCCCTCGGGTTACGGCCATGGACTGAACCGCGCGGATTTCGGATATGACCTGCCGGGTTGCCGCATTAAGCCGCGAGCCTCGGATGAGGGCCAAGAAGGAGGGCATGGCGGCCCCGATCAGGATGGCGGCGATGGCAAGCGCCGTCAACAGTTCAATGGCCGTAAAGCCTTCGCTTCCAAGACGGCCTGCCGGCCCCCGCCGAGATCGGTTCTCGGACCCATCCGGGCAGGCGTGTGAACAGATTCGAGCAGACGCGGCCCCCCCCTTCAGGGTCCCGGTCTGCTTCTGGGTGTGGAGGCGTCCGTTCCGTATCATGGTCTGCTTCACTCTCGCGGTCTGTATCTCAATTCCCGTGCCAAAGCCCTCTGGTGAGGTAGCCCCCTTAAGTCCCCGTCATGTCTGGGCTGTAGCGGTCCACCCCGGTTCCCAGTGGCCGATACTGGTGCCGAGACGACCGGCCTGAATCCGTCACCCTCCGAGAGGAGGACACTCACCTTCTGACGAGGAGACCGGTGAGAGCTCCTTTTCGTGGGTGGCCTCCCTAAGTCCGGATCGCGTGGGCATATCCCCCCAGCGGAGAACTCAGGGGCGGGCTATTCCTGGTGCAATCTCAATGCCAGGGATCTCTGGTGGAGGCTGGGGGGGGTGACGGCGGGCGAATAAGAGAGATGGAGTCCGTTACGGGGTGATCACCGAGCGTGACGTTGGCTGATCCTCTGACTCTCGCACTTCCAGGGCCATGACTTCCAAAAAGGCCTGCACCACCTGCGAGTCGAACTGCCGGCCGGCTCCTGCCTTGATAATCTCAATGACCTCCCTGCGGTCCAGCCCGGCTCGGTAGGGCCGATCGGAGCTGAGGGCGTCAAAGACGTCGGCCACGGCAAAGATGCGACCCCCCAGACTGATGGCTTCCCCGGCGAGGCCGTCGGGGTAACCCGTCCCATCGTACCATTCGTGATGCTCTAGCACGATGGGAATGACTGCGGCGTACGCGGGAATCGGTTCCAGGATCCGCGCCCCCTTGCTGGGATGTTCGCGCATGAGCGAGAACTCTTCCTCGGTCAACTGTGCAGACTTGTCGAGGATCGTCGCGGGGATGCCGATCTTTCCAATGTCGTGGAGCAGTCCCCCTCGGTGTAAGATATCCAGTTCGTGCGGACTGAGGCCTAATGCCCGGCCGATCTTTAGGGCGAGCTCCGTCACCCGCTCAGAGTGACCCGCCGTCCACGGCGATTTCGCGTCGATGGCCCGAGCCAGGGCGGTCAGCGTGCCCCAGTTGAGTTGGTCCAGCTCCTCGAGCAGGCGGGCATTTGACAGGGCCACGGCCATCTGGTCAGCCAATTGCCGGGCCTGGACCAGATCGTCCTGACTGTAATCCGGGGGATCGAGGTGCCCTAAGGTAATGGTTCCCGATAACTTTTCTTTGAGGAAAATGGGCAGTACCAAAAATGATCTGGCGGCGCGCCGCGCCAAGGGTGCAAGATAGTGCGGGAC
>VRUN01000019.1 GCA_019456075.1 Candidatus Methylomirabilota bacterium | reverse complement strand
CCACTCCCCCGCCAGGTCTCCCTGCCCAAAACCATAGACCAACAGCGTGAAGAGGGCCGGGAGCGCTCCCTGGAGCAAAATAACCACTAAGAAGACATCGGAAACGCGCTTGATGAGTCGGAGAGGCAGATGAGGCTCATTCAGATACCGGTGCCCCAAGAGCAGCCCCATCAGCGCCATCCCGAGAATGAGGGCCGAAGTCAGGGCATTCATCGTTCCCATCATGATGCCCAACGGCCCAGCCGCGGGGATAGGGTAGCGGAGAACATCGACCACCAGAAGGACCACACCTGCCAAGATGGCCAGCCGATGAACGACCGCTGCTCCGGGACTCCCGGGGATAAACCAGAGCAAGGTAAAGGCCAGCAAGAGGCCGAAAAAGAGGACGCTCGGCCACATTACTGTCCCCTCTTGCCCCCATGAACGCCACAGGGCCAGCCCCTCAACCGCCAGGAGGATCAGGCCACAGATTCGAAAAAATTGCCGGCTAATTGCCCTTGGGGGAATCAGGAGGAGGGCCACCATGCCGCCGACCGCGACCTGGTGAAGGAAAGAGACAAAGGCCCGGCCAAGATAATCCATCGTTCCTAATGATGAACAAGCAGGTGCGGGTGATGACCCTGACTACGCGCGCATGACCGGTGAGGGTGATCACGCCTTCCGGTAGATTTCCCCACCACTTTCCACAAACTCCGCCGCCTTTTCCTGCAACCCTTTCTCCACCGCCTCGGAATCGGATAGCCCGTGGCTGGCGGCGTAATCTCGCACATCCTGGGTGATTTTCATGGAACAGAATTGGGGGCCGCACATGGAGCAGAAGTGCGCGACCTTGGCGGAATCCTTGGGCAGGGTCTGGTCGTGGAACTCGCGCGCCCTGTCCGGGTCCAGGCCGAGGTTGAACTGGTCTTCCCACCGGAACTCAAAACGCGCCTTCGACAAGGCATTATCACGAATTTGCGCGCCGGGATGACCCTTGGCAAGATCGGCCGCGTGCGCAGCGATCTTGTAAGTGATGATGCCCTCCTTCACATCGTCTTTGTCCGGGAGCCCCAAATGTTCCTTGGGAGTGACGTAGCACAGCATGGCACACCCAAACCAGCCGATCATCGCCGCGCCGATCCCGGAAGTGATATGGTCATAGCCGGGCGCAATGTCGGTGGTGAGCGGTCCCAAGGTATAAAACGGAGCCTCGCCACATTCTTCCAGCTGCTTTTCCATGTTAACTTTGATCATATGCATCGGAATATGGCCCGGGCCTTCAATCATGGTTTGCACGTCGTGTTTCCACGCGATTCGGGTTAGCTCGCCCAGTGTTTTCAATTCGGCGAACTGGGCTTCGTCGTTGGCGTCGTAAATCGAGCCAGGGCGCAGGCCGTCACCGAGCGAGAAGCTAATGTCGTAGGCCTTCATGATCTCGCAGGTTTCCTCGAAGTGCGTGTACAGAAAGCTCTCCTTGTGATGCGACAGACACCACTTGGCCATGATCGAGCCACCGCGCGACACGATGCCGGTCACCCGCCTGGCAGTGAGCGGCACATAAGCCAGGCGCACCCCCGCGTGGATGGTGAAATAATCCACGCCTTGCTCGGCCTGCTCGATCAGTGTGTCGCGGTAGATTTCCCACGTTAACTCCTCGGCCTTGCCACCGACTTTCTCCAGCGCCTGGTAGATCGGAACGGTGCCGATGGGGGCGGGGCTGTTGCGGATAATCCATTCGCGGGTTTCATGGATATTCTTGCCGGTGGACAGATCCATCACGGTATCCGCACCCCAGCGTGTTGCCCAGGTCATTTTTTCGACTTCCTCCTGGATTGAGGAACTCACCGCAGAATTGCCGATGTTGGCATTAATCTTGACCAAGAAATTCCGCCCAATAATCATGGGTTCGATCTCGGGATGATTGATATTGGACGGGATAATCGCGCGGCCCCGGGCCACCTCCGACCGCACGAATTCCGGTGTGATGGTGGGCGGGATGCTGGCACCAAAACTCTCACCGGGATGCTGGCGCGTGAATATCTCTGGCAGATTTTCACGCCGCTGGTTTTCACGTATGGCAATGAATTCCATTTCCGGTGTAATGATGCCGCGCCGAGCATAGTGCATTTGTGAAACATTCATCCCCGGTTTGGCCCGGCGGGGCTTCCGTGTCAGATTAAATTGCACCCCCGCCAGCCCGGGGTCATTCATACGCCTATGGCCATACTCCGAGCTGGGCCCGGGCAGCTCTTCTGTATCGCTGCGCTCGATAATCCACGGTTCGCGCAGAGGGGGGAGACCAGCGCGAATGTCAATACTGATGGAAGGATCGGTGTATGGCCCGGAAGTGTCGTACACACAAATCGGCGGGTTCTGGTCATGCGCGCCGATACTGGCAGAAGTATTAGACTGAGTGATTTCCCGCATCGGCACCCGGATATCGGGCCTCGACCCCTGCACATACGCTTTTTTCGAATTGGGAAATGGTTTGACGGCTGCCTGGTCAACTTCGGCAGTCAGGCTGAGAATCTTGGGACTCGCACTCATAGTATACTCCTTCAATCGAGATCGATCACTCGGGGAGCTCAACGAGAATGTCCGACCCTTCAACCCGTACGGGGAAGCTCGCGACCTTCACCTCCGGGTTCCTCACTTTGCCGCCGGAGGTCACATCATACTGCCACCCGTGCCAGGGGCAGGTGACCGTGGTGCCGTCCAGCTGCCCCTCCCCTAGAGGGCCACCCCGATGGAGACAGGTATTATGGATCGCGTGAAATATCCCACCCACGTTAAAGAGCGCGATCCCCTGTCCTTCCGCTTCTACCACTTTCCCCTGGCCGGGCTCCAGATCACTCATCTCAGCCACCTTGACCACTTTCGCCATGGAGCTCCCCCTTCTTTTACCTCGTGTACAGAGATGCTGCTTTCATAAAAAGAAAAAGCGCCGGGTGGACCCACCTGCGCTTTAACCTTATCTTCCCTCTGGATACCTCCCTCCGCTGGCATTATCCAGATCAGGTTTGACGGTCGTCCCGGGACTAACGAGACCTCTCAGCCCGCTTCCGCGAGCTCCCGTGGTTCTCTTAATTATCAACTATTTATTACCACACGCCTCCTGTTTTGTCAACTCTGTTGTCTCGGCCTTGCTGAACCCCACCATCCCGGTCGGTACCCCCACGCGTGGTACTGCTTCTAACCGGCACAAGGGTTGGGAAGTGCTTGCTCTCCCCCAACATATCGCGGGTGCCCTTGTTCGCAAGATTTGTCCTTTGGGTAAGCTGTGAGGGGAAACTAGGGTCGAGCCCCCAGTTTTCTGAATCGCAGGGGGATCCAGGGGGAGGAATAATCCTTTAGACGAGCAGGGAGGGTCGAGAACCGGTTACCGATTCTCGTTCTCCGCCCGCTGGCCCTCCGAGCACTGGGGGCACTCCAGGCCGCGATATGGGCCGTGGGAAACGCAGTGCGCGTCGGGCAGTTCCAGGACCGGACTCATGCCTTTACCTCCTCGGTAGGAAAACGGCTCACCGGTCACGTGAAGTTCCTGTGGTCATCAATTATTGAGTATGCAAAACGGATGCCTGGGCGGATCTCCAAAATGGATGCTGTGTCATTACATCACTGGGTCAAGGGGAACGGAGGAGGGCGGGAAGACTGGAATGGGTTTTGGGAACTCTAGAAGAGTAGGAGCGCCCGGAGGATGCGGAGACTTTCCCCAATTCTGGGGCCATACCAGGAGAGGAGCTTACCGTCGACGAAGTGGACGCGACCAGTCCGTAGGGCCGGGATAAAACCTGCAAATGGTTGGAAATCCACGAGGTGTCTGGCATGGAAGGGGTACGGCTCATCAGGGAGAAGGATAACCTCTGACTCGAGGTCTGCAACTTCCGCCAATGAGATCTTGGGGTACCGATCGCCTCTTTCAGCAAAGATATTCTGCCCACCACAGGTCTGGAGCACGTCGTGGATGTAGGTATCTCGATTGATGGACATGTACGGCTTGCGCCAGATCGGGCAGAAAACCCGAAGGGGTTTTTGTCGCTTGGCCTCTTCGGAGATTTCTCGGTAGGCGGTTTCGATCGGCAGGGCGATCGTATCCGCCTTCTCCTCGGTCCCGGTCACGCGGCCAAGGTCCCGAATCATCGCAATCCCCTGCTCCACTGTCCGAGGATAGGTCGTGTAAACGCCAATCCCCATTGCCTCCAAGGCCCCGACATCCTCGCGGCGATTCTCCTCCATGTTGGCGAAGACCAAGTCAGGCTGAAGGGATTGAATCTCTTTGAGATCTGGATTTTTCTGTCCGCCGACCTTGGCCTTGGCAGCAACGCTCGCCGATGGCTCGGTGCAGTAGCGGGTCACACCGATCAGACGCTCGTCAAGGCCCAATACGAAGAGGGTCTCGGTGATACTCGGAACGAGGGAGATGATCCGGGAAGGGAAAGCGGGAAGACGCACGCGCCTCCCCGCCGCATCTATGACTTCGTGGGTCATCAGCCGAAACCATTACCCCGGTCGAGGCACCTCGCGGGAGGCCTCGACAGACCCGGAAGGGATCGGGGATTTATTTATCGTAATTGTAGAAGGAGGCGAGGGCTCTCCGGGCAAAGGATGTGGTCAGAAAAATATCCCTGAAGAATGCGACCGTGAGCCGCCAGGGTCGGATATTCCAGAATCGCCACCCGCGCACGTGCTCCCACGTTCTCTTCCAAAATTGCTGCAAATCCTGCCGGGAGTAGACAAGCTGGTTCTTTATCGGATCGAACTTGAGGTATCGGACATCGAGCTTTGACGGAAGTCTCTCCCGGAAGGCTGAGTAGGCCTCTCGCCATTCCTGAACTTTCAGCCCCTGCCAAGCCTCTTTGTGGAGTTCGGACAGTTGGTCAAGCCATTTTCCCGCGGGTCCGTCCTCCGCCACAAGGCGCAGACGAAGCTCAAGGATCCTCGCCTGGAGACCTCCCCATTTGTGCAGGAACGCATCCAGATCTTTGCGACTGATCAGGATCTTCGATGTCAAGTCTTCAAACGGGTCGAGCAAGGCCTTTGTCTTGGCTGGGAGGGTCGTCTTGGCATTGGCATACGCCTTTTGCCACTCCGCGATCCGCAAGGTCTGCCAAATCTCTCCCTGAATTCGCTGAATCTCCTCGGAAAATTGCTTTTCCGCTTCACTCCTCGGACGGGTCTGGAGCCAAATTTCTTCCATCTCTTTGAGAAAGCGCGCCCACGATCCGAAGAGACGGAACACCTCCTTCGTCCGCTTCCAGAGATGGACCGGGACCGAATCGATCGAGAATCCGGGTCTCCGAGATTGCCGGTCCTTCAGACGGAAAAAGCCACCAATCATTGGGTGTTGCTTCTCGATCAGGGCCGTGTTCTTGTACCAGATAAGGTTCACGAACAGGTTCCAATAGACGCTGGGATTGTGGGTCCACCGTGACAGAATCTTGACGAGATTTTCCTTGCTGAAAAACATTTCCCATGCGTTCTTGTACACCTCGGTCCATTCTTCAGCGGTCATATGTGGATGATGGATCGTGGCGTGAAAAGAATCTCGCTTGTTGAAATCGGGATCCATCCACTCTCCCCGCTGTCTCATTTCCAGGTGATCTTGAGATCCGGGCAACGGGGTCATCATAAAGAACGACGCCATATCCACATGAATCTCATCCATGAGATACTGGATGTCGCGCGGCAGTTGCTCCTTTGTATCGAAGGGAAACCCGATGATATATCCGGCGTGAACGTACACACCCACCTCGTGCCACTCGCGGATGATGCCTACGTACTCTTCGGTTTTGTTCTGCGGCTTCCCTCCGGCCTTGAGGTTTTCCGGGTTGACGCTCTCCATGCCGATGAATACCTGGCTACAGCCGGCCTCGGCGGCCAAGCGCACAAAATCCTTCGGCTTGCGCGCCAGGTCCACCTGCATCGCGAAGGTGATATTCATGCCTTCCTTACGAAGCTGAATGATAGCCTCGAAGGTCTCACGCCACAGTTTTTTCCGGGCAAAATTGTCGTCCGTGAAGAAGTAATAGTCGACTCCGTGCTCCTGATAATTGTGCCGCATCAACTCGGTGATAGCCTCTGGGCTCCGCTCTCGCATTGTTCGCCCTTGCACATTGATGATGGTGCAAAACGTGCAGGCAAAGGGACAGCCGCGCGAGGCATCCACGGTGCCGAAGGTGGGCCTGGCAAAGTGTTCCATGGTCTTGGGACTCATCACCGGGAGGGGGGCGTTCTCGATGTCCACGAGGCTCTTGAGATCTTGGGCAAACGAGTACAGGGGCTTGAGCTGTCCATTGAGGAGGTCAGTCAGGATCCCTTCCCACTTCCCCTCGACCTCGCCGGACACGACGATAATCGATTCCCGATAGAGCTCCTGGAGATCCGGCTCGTCGGGACCCAGCATGTTCACGGTCCCACTGGTATGGAAGCCGCCTATCATCACATCGATTCCGTAAGCCCGGAACTGTTTCCCCAGGTCAACGGCCCGCGGAAATTGATTGGTCTGCACGCCGATCAAACACAGAACCAGCTTCGTACCAGGGCGGCGGCTCCATCGAGCGATTTTCTTGACGGGGACTTTTTCCGTCGTCTCGTCAAAGGTATCTACCCGAACGTCGATCTCCCCGAATACGCGACGCCTTTTGACGTCCTCGGTCAAGCCGTATAAGACACTGAGCGTGTTGCTCGGCAGTACCCCCTTCCAAAACCGAATCACGTATCCATCATCGTCGTACTTCGAGGGCTTGACGAGAACCACGTGAAGGGTTTTGTACTTTCTCGCCTGGGGGAGGAGTTCAACCTGATCCGGGCTCGGAACCTTGGGAGAAATGTCCATGACGGGCAGAGATGCAGTGCCCACGCCGGGCCTCCTTTCAACTTTCTCCCCGAAAAATTCGGGGGGATTATACCAAAACCTCGTACCGCGTATTTCGGACACGCGGGATATACCCGGCGTCCACGATCACCCGCTCGATCTCTTCCCGAGCGGCCATGAATTTGGCCCCCCCGGCGGAAACTACGCGCTCCTCAAAGATGGTACTGCCGAGGTCATTCACGCCGTAGTAGAGGGCGATCTGGGCCACCTTGGGCCCCTGCGTTAACCAAGAAGCCTGGATATTGTCAAAGTTATCCAACATCAGCCGGGCTACGGCCATGGTCCGGAGATAATCAAAAGCCGAGGCCCGCTTTCCTCCGAGCTCGGTCCCCGCGGGCTGGAAGTTCCAAGCCACGAAGGCGGTGAATCCTTTCGTTTCGTCCTGGAGGGAGCGAAGCTTCAGGAGATGCTCCACGCGCTGCTCCGCTGTCTCGACCGATCCAAACATCATTGTCGCACTCGAAGGGATACCGACCTGATGGGCCGTCCGCATGCAGTCAAGCCACTCCTCGACTGTATCTTTCAAAGGGGAGATATGTTCGCGCACTTCATCGACCAGGATCTCCGCTCCACCTCCCGGGATGGTGCCAAGCCCAGCCGCTTTCAATCGCAGCAGCGTTTCCCGGAGCGAAAGGTGCGAGATCTTGGCCAGGTATATCAGCTCGGCAGGCGAAAGGCCATGGATATGAACGGGAAAGCGTTCCTTAATCGCCCGGAAAGTATCCTCGTAGTAGTCAATCTTGAGGGCTGGGTTGAGACCTCCCTGAAACAGCACCTCAGTACCGCCGTGATTCACGAGTTCCTGAATTTTCTGGAAGATTTCCTCTTGGGAAAGGACATACCCTTCCTGGTGACCGGGGAGGCGGTAGAAGGCGCAGAAGGAGCATTTCACCCAGCAGACGTTGGTGTAGTTGATGATCCGGCCAACGACATAGGTCACCTGCCCCTCCGGACACTTCCGCCGCCGCACCGAATCGGCCAGAAAGGCTAACCACGGAAGGTTCGTCACCTCGAAGAGGGTCAAGCCATCCTCGGCCAAGAGCCGCTCTCCGGCCATGACTCTCGCTTCAACGTCTTTCAATCTCTGAACCCCGTTTCCGGACATTACTTCCCTCTGGGAAAAAACCCTTCAGCACCTTGGCGGCAACACCTCGAGATTCACAGGCCTTTGAGGCGATGCCTGGGCGTTATCGGCCTGCGGTGCTTCTACCATCACGTTGTAAAGCGCATCGCGCTCCACGGGGACCCGGCCTGCCTCACTAATGAGGTCCAAAAGGTCCTCATGGCTTAGGACCTGGTGATGGGATGTGGTTCCCAGCGCATGGGTAATCTCGTAATGACTGACGGTGCCATCCACGTCGTCTGCCCCGTACCACAGGGCCAGCTGGGCGACCTGCGGTGTGATCATAATCCAGAAGGCCTTGACGTGGGGGAAGTTATCCAGGAGGAGGCGGGCCACGGCAATCTCTCGCAGATTCTGCTGTCCAGTCGTCACCGGGATATGGTCAAGCTCGGTCCGCGCCGGGTCGAAGGCTAACGGTACAAAGCATTGAAACCCCTTGGTCTCGTCCTGAAGCTCCCGGATGTGGAGGAGGTGCTTGACCTTCTCCTCTACTGTCTCAATATGGCCGTACAGCATGGTGGCGTTAGACTTGAGTCCTACACGGTGAACATCTCGGGCCACGTCAAACCACCCCTCATTATCCAGTTTGGCCCGAAAAAGCTCCTCATGGACGCGGTCACTGAAGACCTCAGCCCCACCGCCCGGAACGCAGGCGAGGCCCGCGCCCTTGAGATCTTCCAGGACATCAGTGAGAGGCTTTTTCGCCGCCCGGGCGATCTGCGCCAGCTCAATCATGGTAAAGGCCTTGATCTGAGCCTCAGGACGGGCCGCACGGACCGCCTGAATGATATCGAGGTAATACTGATACGGGAGCTTAGGGTTGATTCCCGCCACCATATGGATCTCCCGAATCACCTGATGGCGGTATTCATCAAGACGAGCAACGATATCCGCCGGGGTGAGCACGTAGCCCCGGGGATCCCCCGGGGGGGCATAGAAGGAGCAGAACTTGCACAATTTATTACAGATATTGGTGTAGTTGATGTGAAGGTTCCGGACATAGTACGTGGCTTCCCCGCTCATGCGCTCTCGAACTACATTGGCCAAAGCACCCACGGCCGTGAGGTCCGAGGCCCGGTAGAGACGCAAGCCGTCCGCGTAAGAAAGGCGTTCGCCTTTTGCAACCTTCTCGTACAGATCAGCTAACCCGGCCCGCGCGACCAGCGCTTCCACATCAGTCTCCTGTTTTATTATTCACAGCCGACGGGAAGAACCTTCCTTTTCCTCTCTCGTTCTCCTCACGTCACCCTATGTGACCCATCCAGACTCCCAAATAGACGATGAAAAGCCCTAAGGCCACAGCCACGAGGTTCCATCTTTGCAAGCGCTGGACCAACTGAATCCCTTGGGGGGAAGGAACACCGCCGCGCGTCTCTTCCTCTGCCGGAAGAGCCCTGAGGAAGCGCGGACCGAGGGCGAAGAATTGGTAGCTACTCACCATGATCAGGATGAATACCAAGAGAAGCTTCAGGGCCAGCACGCCAAAAAGCCGCGGCACGTATTCTGGTCCCAAACTCTCTTTGAGCGGGGTCAGCGAAACCGCTCCGGTGAGGACGAGCAACCCCAGGCATGCGAGGCTCACGGGATGAAAGATGCGAAGGACCCCTGCCAGAAGTTGCAACCCCTCTGCATCAGGCCCCCGACGCCGAAGCACCGGGATCAAGACTGCCCCCAGGAATACAGTCCCTCCCAAGTAGACCGCAACTGCCAAGCTATGGAGAAATCCAGGTAACACCAGAATTTCAAAACCGATTTTTGACTATAACGAGTTTCACCCCTGGCGTCAACTACCTTCTACCAGACCCCCTGTCTTGCATGAACGCCCGCATAAGCCGGGCTATTTCCTCGGGTTGATCCTCAGGGAGGAAATGCCCCGCCTCCCTCACAACCACCATCCGGGCAGCAGGCAGCCCATCCGCCAGACGCTGGCCGACCTTGACGTCCTGGTAATTATCGGTCTCTCCCCACAGGATGAGTACGGGAAGTGGGAGCTGCTCAATCTCGGCAGCCCGGATCAGGATGTCCCGGTTGTTCAGCGCCCGGGCACACCGGAGATAGGCTTGCTTCCCCTGCAAACCATCAAAGGGACGGACGTATTCCGCCACCAGGGCGTCGGTCACCCGATCCCGATGGAAGGTCCCCCGCAGCAATGCCTTTCCAAATCCATCCCGCAAATCGATGGTCTCGATGATGCGGTCCCACGCCGGGTCTTTGAGGCGGTCGATTTCCGGGACCGGCCAAGAGTCGTAGGCTACCGTATCGAGCAGGACGAGACGTTTGACCAGCTCCGGTCGATCCAGGGCGAGAAGCTGCGCCACCCCGCCGCCGATATCGTGTCCCACCACGGTGGCATGCGTCAGCCCGACCTTCTTCATGAATTCGGCGACATAGCCGGCTTGGGCTCGCAGTGAGAGATCCACCTTCGGCGGCTTGTCAGAGTCGCCGTATCCGAGCAGGTCCAACGCATACACGGCAAAGTCTTGCGCCAACAGCGGGATCACGTGCCGCCATAGGTAGGCGGACGTGGGCATGCCGTGAATCAGGAGGACCGGCTCACCCTGCCCCTGGCGGACATGGGCGATCGTGCCTCCTCTGATGACCACTCGCGATTTCTCCATGGACCCGTCCTCGTTCATACCCGAGCTGTTCCGTAAGGCCCCATAATAGGGGAAGGCGACACCAGCCACAAGAGACTTTTCCCACCCTCACCCGGATCGGCAATCACCACTAACCCCACTATGGGGAGACTCGAGGCCACAAGCTTCTGCTGACCACAATGCGTGGAGCAACGCCGAAGCAATGATGAGTGCCAAGGCCAGCGAGTTCACAATCCTACCTGCGAGAGGACCAGCACGACCGCAACCCCCACCCCCATGCCCACCAAGGCATTCTTCGTCCGGGCCGCGGCCAGAACGGTGAGACCCAGGGCGATGCCCCGAAAGCCCACCGTGCCCAGGGAGGAGGCGCCTTTGACAAACCCAAACCAGATGAAGCTCGAGATGATGGAGTACGAGAGGAATTGAAACCACCGGATAATGCGAGGAGGCAGAGGAAAGCGGTGGGCGAGGAGCAGTGGGAAGACGCGCAACACATATGTCCCCAGCCCCATCCCTAGGATGATGGCGACGTGCTCTCCGACCATGCCTCTACTCCGATGGCCGCGGTAGCCACCACGACCGCATTGAGAATGAGCCCCCATCCAGGGACGAGGCTTTCAATCACCGGCGTGCCCAGAAACGCCAACCCCACAACCAGGATCGCTCGCCGATCACGAAGCTCCGTGGCCAGGAGGGCGGTGAGATACCCCGGAAAGATAAGCGCAATTCCTTCTTCAAATCCTGCCGGGATCCCAGCCCCGAAGTAATACCCCACAACGGTACCCACCAAGTAGCAGGCGTAGCTGGGAATGGCCACCCCGAGAAAGTAGCTGAAGTTATCGGGCGTCGATTCTCGCTGAAACCGGAGGAAAGAAACGGAAAAGGTGCTGATCGTCACGAGTTGCGCCCCCAGGGCCAATTCACCCGTTCGCACACGTTTGAAATACGGTGCAAGGGCAAAGCTCATGACAGAAAACCGGAGGTTGATGATTATGGTGCTCACCAGGATCTGCAGGGCCTGCCCACCCAAGGGAAGAAGCTCAACAGCAGGAAACTGGGCGGGGCCGGCAAAGACTACCACAGACATCAGCAGCAGTTCGCCCGGGGGGAGACCAGCGGCATGGGCCGTGATCCCGAGGGTGAAGGTGATGGCGAAGAACCCGAAGCAGACCGGGATTGCCGCCCGTGCCCCTTCTACAAAGCTCGCAACTCGGTCAGGATTCATCGGCAATCGGCGGGACGGCAAGGTGGAGACCGTAAAATGTGTTGGCGTTCTCGAAGGCGGCCTGACGGATGTGATTGAGGGGGAGCCCCCGGCGGCGCATGGCACGTAACGAAGCAGGAAGCGCCAAGGCATCGTAGGAAGTATAGGCGATGAGGTCGGAGTTCAGCAGAATCCGCTCGGGCCCATGCCGAGCGACCAACTCGGCCACATCCTGCGGTCGGATCTCACGGATGGCGAGGCCCACACTGATACCCGCATAGGCGCTGGTCTCCTTCAAGACGAACTCCAGGGTGGTGGCATCACAGTGGTCCACGACCAGGCGTTCCTGGGGGAACCCCACCACCTCCACGACCCGGAGGTCCCGCTCGAGGCAGGATCGCTTGAGCTCCTCGGGCAGGGCCACCCCTCCAGTAATCAGGGTCCGCTTCCTCGGGGAAGGAGTGTGGAGTATAAAGGGCTTGCCGTGATCTTTGGCTACGTGCAGTTGCCCCCTCAAGACGTCTTCCTGCTCTTCGAGAGACCAGGTCATCCCCCAGACCTGAAAAGGATCGAGCCCCATCTCCCCCACCGCTACCACCATGGGGTCCTGAAAATACGCCGGCATCCTCTCGAGCAGCTTCTCCCAATCGCGGACCTGGGTGGCGTGAGAGATGCCAATGCTGACGTACAGACGAAACAGCAGGTCCTCGGGAGCCGTGCGGGCGAGCTCAATTGGCTGCCGCCAGAGCTCCTCAATCTCGCCCGGGCCTGGGACCTCACTTCGCACGGAGCGTGAGAGATACGGAGAGCCGGCCGAGATCACCGCCGCTTGCATCCCGGCCATCCCCAGGAGCTCCCAGACATCCCACGGAAGGGAGTGCATATGGGTATGGCTGTCGATATACGGTATCACCGGAGATCCATCGAGACCTGCACGTTAAGGACGTGACACTGTCTGTCCCCTGCTTGTCCCTCGAGGCTCTACCGTCCAGCGTCGTTCGGAGACCGCATGGGCATGAACGGCAGCGCCAGGCGCCCCACGATAGGGCAAAGCGTCCTGGAAGGCAAGCGTGTTTGCAAAAAAAAAGGCATCACGAGTCATCATGATGCCCTGGCTGCGCTGGGCGAGAGGCCTACGAGCCGCGCTGGAGCTCCATGGCCTGCGCGATCTCCGCCTCGGCCTCCGGAATCATCCCCTTCTTTCTGTAGAAGACCGAGAGGCTGGTGTGGTTCAGGGGCTCTTGGGGATTCAACTCAATTGCCCTTTTGATCGTGGTGATGGCGTCATCAAGCATTCCCTTTTGATCGTAGGCCTGCGCCAACCCCAGATACGCGTCCGCAAAGTTCGCGTCGACATCGATGGCCTTCTTGAAGGCGGAAATGGCCTCATCACTTTCCATCTTGGCAAAATGGTTGAGCCCCAGACTGAAGTACTGCTCCCGTGTGCTCATCATCCCCTTCGCTCATGGTAGGGACAAGGCCATCTCCGGACGGGTCTCCCACCGCGGGACGCAGTCAAAGACCCGCCCGAACTCGTGGGCAGCTCTCTCGGCCACCGCTCGGACCGGCAATTCTTGTCCGAGAACGGACGTCATGGAGGTCATCCGAATGCCGCTCAAGCCACAGGGAACGATCAGATCGAAGGCGCCGAGATCAGTGCTCACATTCAAGGCAAACCCGTGCCTGCTCACCCAGCGGCTGACGTGCACGCCGATGGAGGCAATCTTGGCGTCGCCGATCCAGACTCCGGTCTGCCCGGCACGACGCCCCCCTTGAATACCAAAAACACGCAACGTCTGTATTAACACTTCTTCAAGCTTTCGCATATAGAGATGGAGGTCCTTCCCATGCCGTGTGAGGTCAATAATGGGGTACCCCACGAGCTGCCCTGGTCCGTGGAATGTGACATCCCCCCCTCGCTCAATCTCCCAGACGTCGATCCCACGGGCTTGCAGGAGGCGCTCCTCCATCCGCAGATGTCCGCGTTTCGCCCCTCGCCCCAGGGTGATTACCGGGGGATGTTCTAAGAGCAGGAGGGAGTCTTCTACCTCACCGCGCATCCTCGCCAACGCCAGCTGCCGCTGTAGCTCAACTGCCTCCCCGTACACCACGCGGCCCAGCCAGTATGTCTCACATTCCCGCATGTACCCTCCGTACTCCCTGTACTTTCTGTACTCTCTGTACTTTCTGTACTCTCTGTACTTCACATATGAATAGGACGACCTAGCGCGGCCAGGCAGGCCTCCGCCACCGTCTCCGAGAGGGTTGGGTGTGCGTGGATCGAATGGTGCACATCCTCAAGCGTGGCTTCGAGGGTGCGGGCCATCGTCGCCTCAGCGATCAACTCGGTTGCCTCGGGACCGACGATATGGATCCCCAGGACCTCTCCATACTCAGCATCTGCAACGACCTTCACAAATCCCTCGGTGTCCCCCAACGCCACCGCCTTCCCGCTCGCCTGGAAGGAGAACCGACCCACCTTCACCTGACGGCCTTTTTCCTTGGCCTGCTCCTCGGTCAGGCCGACGCTGGCCACTTGGGGAGAGCAGTAGGTGCAGTTGGGGATTTTTAACGGATCGACCGTTGCGTCTGTGACCCCGGCCATTCCCTCGACGGCCACGATCGCCTCGGCCATCGCCTTGTGGGCAAGGAGAGCGCCACCGATGACATCGCCTATCGCATAGATTCCTGGAGCCGAGGTCTTGAACCGACCGTCGACCTTGACGAACCCAGCCCGATCCACCGCTACCGCTAATTCCTCAAGCCCCAACGATTCGACATTGGGAACCCGGCCAATGCCGACCAGCGCTACATCCCCGGTGATTTCCTCCGTCTTGCCTTCTCTGGACACGTGGAGGCGAACCTGCTCGCCCTTCACCGCCACCCCCTCCACCTTGGTGCCGGTCCGAATCTTCACGCCGCGCTTGGCAAAGACCTTCTCCAGAAAGCTCGAGATCTCAGCATCCTCCACGGGGAGGAGGCGGGGGAGCATTTCGATCAGGACGATCTCGGACCCATAGGCCTCGTAGATGTCGGCAAATTCCACCCCGACTGCCCCCGCGCCAATAATGAGAAGCGTTCGCGGGACTTGCGGGAGGCTCAGGGCCTCGGTGCTGGTAATCACCCGCTTGCCGTCCACAGGAACCTCTGGCATCTCCCGGGGGCGCGTCCCGGTTGCCAGCAAAATGCGTTCCGTCTGGAGGTCTGTGACCTGCCCATTCTTGGTGACCCGGACCTGGCCCTTCCCCGCGAGCTTTCCCTCTCCGGGCACCACCGTCACCTTGTTCTTCTTCATCAGATACTCAACACCCTTGGAGAGTTTTCGGGCCGCCTGCTCGCTGCGCTTCACCGCGACCGAAAAGTCCACGCGCAGATTATCAAAAGTGAAGCCATATTCCTCACCGCGGCGGAGGAGGGAGACGATTTCTGCGTTTCGGAGGAGGGCCTTGGTGGGAATGCAGCCCCAATTGAGACAGACGCCTCCGAGTCGGTCCCGCTCGACGATGACAACCCGCATCCCCAACTGGGCAGCGCGGATGGCTCCCACGTAACCACCGGGGCCACTCCCGATCACTACCAGGTCATACTGCTCCGCCATGACTCCCCCCTTTGCTGCTCTGGACTGGGCACCTGTCGAAATGATGGCCTGTTAACTGACCAAATGGAGGGGTTGCTCGAGGAAGAGCTTGAACCGCTGGAGGAATCGCGCAGCCACCGCACCATCCAGGACCCGGTGGTCTGCGGAGAGGGTCACCTTCATCCGATCTGCCGCCTTGACCTCCCCATCTACCACCACCGGCCGCGCGGTTACCGAACCGACGGCGAGGATTGCCGCTTCGGGCGGATTGATGACAGCAACGAACTCCTCCACATCAAACATGCCCAAATTGCTGATGGTGAAGGTGCCCGGGGTAAAGTCCTCAGGCCGCAGCCGCCCCGTGCGGGCTCGCTCCACCATCTCTTTTGCCTCGTGGGCAATTTGGCTGAGAGGCTTTGTGTCGCAATCGGCGATAACCGGCGTCACCAGTCCCTGATCCAGCGCGACGGCAATACCGATATTGATCCGTTGATAGACCCGGAGCTTCCCCTCGGCAAAAGAGGCATTTACCTCCGGAAATTCTCGAAGGGTCTTGGCCGCCGCCTTCACCAGCATATCCGTGACCGAGATCTTTCCCCTTTCTTCGACGAGCGCGTTCAGGCTCTGCCGAAGCTTCAAGACTTCGGTCATATTAATGTCCGAGGTCACATAGAAGTGAGGAGCAACACGCTTGCTCTCAGCCATCCGCCGGGCGATGGTCTGCCGGATCCGGGAAAGATCGCGCTCCTCGTGCGGGATCTC
Organism: Candidatus Methylomirabilota bacterium; assembly: GCA_019456075.1. Taxonomy (GTDB): domain Bacteria; phylum Methylomirabilota; class Methylomirabilia; order Methylomirabilales; family CSP1-5; genus CSP1-5. Next base: position 12,177 of record VRUN01000019.1, on the reverse strand, counting down.
AAGAGGAGCGGCCGCCGGTGCAGCCGCCGTAGGAACTGGAGCAGGTCTGGGAACCTCTGCAGGCCGTTTCTTGAGAAAGGCCTCGACGTCCTCTTTAATGATCCGGCCCCCCGGTCCGGTCCCCCGGATGAGTTTCAGGTCCACGCCCTGCTGCCGGGCGATTTGGCGGGCTACCGGGGAAGCGGCAACTCGCGGGCCAGGTTCCTCCTTCGCACCAACGGCGGCCTCCGCTGAACTGGCCGCTGGTCTCGGCGCCTCTGTGACCGCGGGAGCGGACTTCTCTTCAATCCCAGGGATCGCCTCGTCCCGGCCCGCAATAACAGCGATGACCTCCCCGACCGGCACTGTCTGCCCCTCAGAGACCATAATTTTTCGGAGGACACCGGAGCCGTAGGCCTCCACCTCTACCGTTACCTTGGTGGTCTCGATCTCGGCAATGACCTCCCCATGCTTGACCTCATCCCCCTCCTGTTTTACCCAGCGGACGATGGTCCCCTCGGTCATGTCATAGCCCATCTTGGGCATCACGACTTCGGATACCATCACTTCCCCCCTTTCACGATGACCACAATACCCTCAACCCGCAAACGCGGCCGCTACCCGCCGGTTCGCACGAGGAGCTGTTTCACCGCCTCCACCACGCGCTTGGCGTCCGGGATCGCGGCCTGCTCGAGATGCTTGGCGTACGGTATCGGGACCTCCACTCCGGCCACCCGCTGGATCGGGGCATCCAAGTAGTCGAACGCCTCCTCTTGAATCCGGCTCGCGACCTCTGCGCCAATGCCGTAGGTGCGCCAGGTCTCCTCAATGGTCACGGCGCGGTTGGTTTTCCGGACGGAGGCAAGGACCGTTTCCATATCGAGAGGCCGCAGGGACCTGAGGTCCACCACTTCTGCCTCGATCCCTTCTTCCCTCAGACGATCCGCTGCCTCAAGCGCCACCAACGTCATCCGCGAGTAGGCCACGAGGGTAATATCTTTCCCTTCCCGCTTCACCTCGGCCTTGCCCAGGGAAACGAGAAACTCGCCCTCTGGCACCTCACCCCGAACCCGGTATAGCAGGGCGTGCTCGATGCAGAGCACCGGGTCGTCATCCCGGATGGCGCTCTTCAAGAGCCCCTTGGCGTCGGCGGGCGTGGCCGGCGTGACCACCTTGAGGCCCGGGACATGGGCGAACATGACCTCAAAACTTTGCGAATGGGTCGAGGCGAGCTGCGCCCCCCCTCCGCCCACCATCCGGACCACCAGCGGGACCGACATCTGACCCCCAAACATGTGCAGGACCTTGGCGGCATGGTTGATGAGGGCATCAGAGGCGAGGAGGGCAAAATTAATCGTCATCAGTTCCGCCACAGGACGAAGCCCTCCCATCGCCGCCCCCACCGCGGCCCCACCAATCACCCCCTCGGCGATCGGCGTATCCATGATCCGGTGGTCCCCGAAATCCTTCGCGAGTCCCGACGTGACGCCATACGCTCCCCCGTACGCCACCACATCCTCGCCAAAGACCACGACGCGCTCGTCCCGGGACATCTCCTCCCGAAGAGCCTGGTGTAAGGCCTCTCGATAGGTGATCATCGGCATGGCTGCCTCCTCCCCGGCTCAGGGATTGGCATAGATGTCCTCGTACAGATCGCTCAGCGGGGGGTCAGGGCTCGCTTCGGCAAACCGGACGGCCTCGGCAATCATCTCATCTGTCTCTCGCTCGATCTGCTCCACTTCCTGCGCACTCAAAAGTCCTTCGGTTTCCAGCTTCTGGCGAAAGGTGACGATGGGATCCCGCTGCTTCCACTCGTCCACTTCACCCTTGTCTCGGTAGAGGATCGGATCGGCCATGGAATGGCCGCGGAAGCGGTAAGTGATCACCTCAAGGAAGTACGGGCCGTTTCCCTTTCGGACGTGGTCTACCGCCTTGTCCGTTGCCTCTCGCACGGCCAAGACATCCATCCCGTCCACCTGCTCGGCAGGGATGTTGTAGGCAGCCGCCTTCTTGTACATCTCCGTAACCGCCGAGGCCCGATGGACCGCGGTTCCCATGCCATACAGATTGTTCTCGCAGAGGAAAACCACCGGGACGGTCCACAGTTTGGCCAAATTCAATGCTTCGTGGAAGTACCCATTGTTGGTCGCGCCATCGCCGAAGACACACAGGGTCACTTGGTTCTTCCCCAGGATATTGCTCGCCAGACCGAGCCCGACCGCGAGCGGCAGATGACCGGCCACAATGGCCCAGCCGCCATAGAAACCGAGCGAGGCATCAAAGAAGTGCATCGAGCCGCCACGCCCCTTGGCACAGCCGGTGGCCTTGCCGAGCAGCTCGGCCATGCAGCGGTTCACGTCGATCCCTTTGGCAATCCCGTGGCCGTGATCTCGATAATGGGTAATGAGCAGATCGTGCTTTTGCAAGGCGGACACCGCCCCCACGGCCACCGCCTCCTCGCCATTGTACAGATGCAGGAATCCCGCAATCTTGCCGCGGGCGTACAGCTCTCCGGCCTTGTCCTCGAACTTCCGGATCAAGAGCATTTCATGGAGGAATTTCAGGAGGGTCTTCTTGTCGAGACCCGACTGTGCGACTTTCGTTACCGTCTTCCCCTCCATCTCCATTCCCCTCTACAGTGCATGGTTCATGGTTCACCGTTCGTGGTTCACGGTAAGAAGCTGGGAGACGGTCTTTCGGCAATGCTCCCTGACCCCTGAACCCTCAACATCTACCTCAGGCCCCAAACTTGACGAGATGCAAGGCGTGGGCCAGTGCCAGGGGGAGAATCTCCTTTCCCCGGAGGCGTCCCAACCCCCCCTGAACACATCCCCTCTCCGAAAACTCCCGGACCCCATCCGGCCTGCACCATCGGGCAGAGAGCAAGAGGGGAACGGGATGCCAGCTGTGTGTCTTGAGCGCCGCGGGAGTGGAGTGGTCCCCCGTAACCACGAGGACATCCGGGTGGAGGGCCAGCACGGTTGGAAGCTCGCGGTCCACCTCTTCTATAACCGCCACCTTGGCCGGAAAATTCCCGTCCTCTCCAGCGGTGTCGGTTCCCTTGACGTGCACGTAGAAGAAATCGTACGCCTGCCAGTGCTGGCGCAGGACCTCAAACTCGTCCCTTACACTCGGACCGGTTGCCAGCGCCTCCATCCCGGCCAGCTTCCCCAGCCCCCGGTACATGGGATAGACCGCGATGGCCGCAACCCGGAGTTGGTAGAGCTCTTGAAAGGTGGGTATGTTGGGATGCCTGGCGAGGCCCCGGAGGAGAATCATGTTGGCCGGGTGCTTTTCCCTGAGCAGGGACCGCGCCTTCTCGATGAAGGCATTGACCAGCCCTGCAGCCCGCTCCGCCTCGGGAACCTTCGCCTCGATTTTCAGCGGCGCCTCCCCCAGGCGCTGCGGGTCCGACTCCGTGAGCTGATCCGAAAGCCCGTCCCCCCGAAAGACAACCACAAATCGGTGCTCCTTCACCGGGCGGACGAAAACCTCGATCCCTTCGACCTGGATGGTGTCCAGCAATCGCGACAGCTCCGCGCAGGCCTCCGTCGAGATCCGCCCGGCCCGGCGGTCCGTGATCCTCCCCACCTCATCCAGCGTGCAGAAGTTCCCCCGGGCGGCGATATCGGCAGGGGTCAGTTCAAAATCGATCCCCAAGGCCTCGAGCACCCCCCGGCCAATTCGGTACTCCACAGGATCATACCCGAAGAGGGCCAGATGCCCCGGCCCGCTCCCGGGAGTAATCCCGGGCGCCACCGGGTCGACCAGCCCGGTCACGCCCTGGGCCGCGGCCGCATCAAGGTTTGGCGTCCGAGCTGCTTCGAGAGCCGTGGCGCCTCCCGATTCGACCGGCAGACCCCCCAAGCCATCCAGCACCAGGAGGACGATCTTGGTTTCTGCCTTGACCACTAGACTTTTTAGGGTCTCGAGATCCACGAATCCTCCTGGTTCAGGGTTCAGAGTTCACGGTTCACGGAAAAGCAGGTTAGCGATGGTACTTAGACTGATCCTCCTCCAGCCGATGGAGCACCTCGGGCCGTTGCTTGGCCGCTTCCCGGACATTCAAGTTGAGCTTATCCTTATCGTAGATGAAGCCATCCCGAGTGTAGCATTCCATCTCGTACTCCTTTCCCATAAAGATGGCATCCTCGGGGCAGGCCTCTTCACAGAGACCGCAGAAAATGCACCGGAACATGTGGATCATGTAGACCTTGGCGTATCGCTCGCCGGGTGAAACGCGCGCTTTTTCTGTATTCTCTGCCGCCTCGATGTAGATGGCATCCGCGGGGCAGGCCACGGCACAGAGCTCACATCCCACGCAACGCTCCAGGCCGTCATCATCCACCACCAGAAAGTGGCGCCCCCGGAACCGGGGGGACACAGGCAGGCGCTCCTCGGGATAGGGGACGGTCTCGGCCTTCCGGAAGATATGCTTAAAGGTGGTGAACATCCCTTTCAGAATCGCCGTCACCATTGCCTATTCTCGTTCACCGTTCACAGTTCACAGTTCACAGACAGAACCTCAAGATATCATCCGTGAACCGAGAACAGTGAACCGTGAACCCATTACGGTTTATTGACTTCCCACCACCTCGGCATCTCCTCCACCGGGTAGTCCTTCCGGAGGGGATGTCCCTCCCAGTCCTCGGGCATCAGGATCCGCCGGAGGTCGGGATGTCCGGTGAACCGGACTCCGAACATGTCGAAGACCTCCCGCTCATGCCAGTTGGCGGTAGGCCACACCCGGACCACTGACGGAACCTCGGTATCCTCCGGCACCCGGATCTTCAGGCGGATCCGATCCCGGCGCGGGATCGAATAGAGGTTGTACACCACCTCGAATCTCGGCTCCTGCTTCCCCAGCCAATCGACCCCACACAGATCAGCCAGGAAGTCATACCGGAGGTCTGGGTCCCCTTTGAGAAAGTGACAGATACGGTCAATCTCCTCCCGTTCGACGGTAATCGTCACCTCGTCCTGAAAGGGGACCACCGCCACCACGGCTCCCGGAAACGCTTCACGCAAACGATGTACAGCCGGGTGCGTCTCCAAGGGATCGCGCTGATGCTCGCTCATTGGGATCTTCCGGCAGGAGGGGGGTTCCACCCGCGATGGCTCGGGCCTGCTGTCCCGCATGGTACGAACTCCGAACCAGCGGCCCCGCCTCCACATGGTTGAATCCCATGGTCTCCCCAATCGCCTTGAGCTTTCGGAACTCATCGGGATGGTAAAACCGAGCGATCGGTAGGTGATTCACACTCGGGCGCAGATACTGGCCCAGCGTGAGAATGTCGCAGCCGACTCGGACCAGGTCTCGCATGGTCGTCAGCAGCTCTTCCCAGGCCTCGCCCAGGCCGAGCATCAGCCCCGACTTGGTGAGCACGGATGTATCAAAGCGCTTGGCCCGTTCCAAGAGCTCCAGTGACCGCTCATACCTGGCTCCCGGCCGGGCCTCCCGGTACAGGTGGGGAACCGTTTCCGTGTTGTGGTTCAAAATGTCCGGTTTCGCCGCTAGGACCAGCTCCAGCGCCTGCCAGTTCCCCTTGAAATCGGGGATTAGCACCTCCACCGTGCAGCCGGGGGAGGTCTCCCGAATCTCACGAATGGTGGCAGCAAAGATACCTGCCCCCCCGTCGACCAGATCATCCCGGTTCACCGAGGTGATCACTGCGTGCTCGAGCCCCAACGCCCGTACCGCATGAGCCACCCGATGGGGTTCCTCCCGATCAAGGCCGGTCGGGCGACCGTGGGTGACTGCACAGAACCCACAGCGCCGGGTACAGATGTCCCCCAGGATCATGAAAGTCGCGGTTGAATTCTCGAAGCACTCGCCAATGTTCGGGCAACGGGCCTCCTCGCAGACCGTCCGAAGGTTGAGCGTCCGCAGGAGCCCCTTGAGCCGCATGAAGTTCTGGCCGCCGGGGGCCCGGACCTTCAGCCACTCTGGCTTGCGGTGCCCCTGGACGTCGCTAAGGCCCAGTACGGGAAGTGTCCCTTGGTTACCCATGATCCCCCCCAGTGAAAATTCCGGAGCGTCCTCCTCAAATATACACCATGACCCTTCTTCTTCCAACCCTCTTACCTCATGCAAGGTTCCTTCCACAACTTGACCACATCGAGTGCCACGGGTACAATGAAAAATGCCATGAGTTGGAGGAATGCAGGGACGAAGGATTATTATCGGGCCCTCGGGGTGTCGGTGGAGGCCACGCCGGACGAAATCAAGCGGACGTACCGGCGCCTGGCCCTCGAGTATCATCCTGACCGAAACCGGGGAGACCGGCAGGCGGAGGAACGGTTCAAGGATATCAGTGAGGCTTATTGTGTCCTAATCGATGCGGAGAAGCGCCGCCAGTATGATACCTTCCGGCAGGCAGGTTTCCCGCCAGGGGACGCGGGGTTTCGGTATCGCCAGGAGGACATTTTCCGGGATGTGTTCAGCGACCCATCCACCAGTGCCATCTTCGACGAGCTCCGTCGAGAATTTCAGCGGATGGGTTTTCGGTTTGACGACCGCTTTTTCAACCAGACCTTTTTTGGCGGACGCGGATTCGTCTTTGGCGGGGTCTTTGTCATGGGGCCGGGCGGCGTTTTCTCCAGAACCCTTCGCCGTGAGCCCCTCGACCAAGCTCGGGGTAAACCTGCCGAACCACCTGCCCTGACCGGCGGCGTACTTAGGGAGGCCGGGAGAAAGGTAAAAAGGCTCCTCAGGGGTCTCTTGCGGGGAGACTGGATCAAGACCCAGGGACTCGACCTATACGCGGAGCTTGCCGTCACCATCGACGAGGCTCGCCAGGGGACCAAGAAACCCGTCACCGTTCGCAGAGACGGGGAGCGGGAGGAGTTGTTGGTCACCGTCCCGCCCGGGGTGGGGACGGGCACGCGCCTCCGGCTTCGAGAAAAAGGAGCCTCCGGACCCCACAGGACCCCGGGAGACCTGTATCTCACGATTCGAGTCAAAGAGGCCCCCTAAGACTACCCAGGGGCTCTACGAGCCTCGATCTTCCACTATTCCCTTCTGAGGATCAGTGCATCACTACCGAGAGCGCACCCAGGGAGGCGGCAATGATTCAAGACAAGATGCGGATCGTCAAGGAACTCGAAAAGATCGTGGAGCCGCATGCTGTTATCCATAAGGAGGAAGAGCTTCGGGTGTATGAGTGCGATGGCGCGACCATTTTTCGAGCCCTGCCAGACCTCGTTGTCCTTCCCACCACTCCCCACCAAGTCGCAGAGATCGTCAAAATCTGTCATCGAGACCGCCTCTATTTCCTCCCCCGGGGTGCCGGGACCGGCCTCTCTGGTGGGGCCCTGGCGAGCCAAGGCGGGATCATCATCGGGCTCAATCGGATGACCCGCATTCTCGACGTGGACATCCCGAACCAACGCGCCGTGGTCGAGTCGGGCGTGGTGAACGTCTGGCTCGCTCAAAAGATCAGTGGGGATGGATACTATTACGCTCCCGACCCCGCCAGCCAGACGGCCTGCACCATTGGAGGAAATGTAGCCGAGAACGCTGGTGGGGTTCACACACCCAAATACGGGGTGACCACCAACCACGTCCTCGGCCTCGAGGTGGTCCTGCCCAATGGCGAAACGGTCGAGATCGGCGGAAAGGTCCTCGATCCGCCTGGCTATGATCTCGTGGGGGTCTTCGTCGGATCCGAGGGGACCTTTGGCATTGCCACCAAGGTCACCGTTCGCATCTTGCATAAGCCAGAGGCGGTAAAAACCTTGATGGGCATCTTTCACAATGTCGAGGATGCCAGTAATGCCGTCTCGGGCATTGTCGCCCGAGGGATCATCCCCGCCTGCCTCGAGATGATGGATAACCTAAGCATCCAGGCGGTGGAGAAGTACGCCAAGGCCGGCTACCCGATGGATGCAGGGGCCGTCCTTTTGGTAGAGCTCGACGGCCCCAAGGCGGAGACCGAGGCGTTAGCTGAACTCGTGGTTGAGGTCTTTCAGGACCACCGGGTCCGGGAGGTCCGAGTCGCCAAGAACGATGAGGAACGCCAGCTCCTCTGGAAGGGTCGGAAGGCAGCCCTGGCCGCGATGGGCCAGATCCGTCCAGACTGTTACCTCCAGGACGCGGTCATCCCCCGGACAAAGCTTCCGGTCATCCTCAAGGAAATTGAGGCGCTGTCGAAAGAGTACGACTTGCCCGTGGCCAACGTGTTCCATGCCGGCGACGGCAATCTCCATCCCTTCATCCTTTACGATGGCCGCTACGAGGAGGAAATCCGTAAAGCGGTGGAGGTGGGGGTCAGGATCATGCACCGGTGCATCGAGATGGGGGGAAGCATCACGGGCGAACACGGGGTGGGGCTGGAGAAGCAGGATTTCATGAGCCTCATGTACACCGAGGATGATCTCGAGGCCATGATGAAGATCAAGTGTGTCTTCAACCCCGACCAAATCCTCAATCCCGGCAAGATCTTCCCGACCTCCAAGTCCTGCGTCGAGGTGGGACAGAGTAAGCGGGACCGCATCCGCTACGAGCCTCATCGGATCGAGAAGGAAGGATTGGCCCAATTTTTATAGCGGCTCACGGTTCACAGGTCACAGACTGAACCATCAATGGTCATCGGTGAGTAATGCGATGACACACATCGAGTGGATCAACTCTCTCGAAAAAATCGTAGGGCCCGAACATGTCCTCACAGGACCCGAGGCCGATACATTTGCGGTGGATGGGAAGGCACCGCAGGCAGTCGTCTTCCCGAGTTCAGTCGAGGAGACGTCCTCCGTGATGGCCGTCGCCTCCGAGGCGGCCGTAAAGGTGATCCCGTGGGGGGCGGGCTCCCAGATGGCCTTGGGGGCGATCCCCGAGCGGGTCGACCTGGTGGTCGCCTTGAAACGTCTGAATCAAATGGTGGACCACGAGTGGGGGGATATGACCGCCACGGTCCGGGGAGGCATGCGCTTGGAGGACTTTCAGCAGGTCCTGGGTCAGCATCAGCAGTTTCTCCCTTTGGATCCTCCGTTCGCCAACCAGGCGACGGTCGGCGGTCTCTTGGCGACCAACGCGAGTGGACCCCGCCGTCTCTTCTACGGGACCGCCCGAGACCTCCTGATCGCTATCAGCATCGTCCATGCCGACGGCACGGTCACCAAAGGCGGAGCCAAGGTGGTGAAGAATGTGACCGGCTATGACATGAACAAGCTTTACATCGGCGCACTGGGGACGTTGGGAATCATCGTCGAGGCGACTTTCCGCGTGTATCCACGAATCGGTTGCGAGAAGACCTGGCTGGCCCCCTTTTCGACGCTGGATTACGCAGAGCAGGCGATAGCCCAGATCATGGATTCCCCTCTCGTCCCCAACGCCCTAGAATTTTTGGATACGGAAGCGGCCCGGCGCATCTCGACCAAGGCCCAGATCGATTGGCCAGCCGGACAGTACGCCCTGGCGGCGTCCGTCGGGAGCGTCGCCGAAGAGGCCGTGGATGCCCAAATCGAAGCAATCGATCGGATCTGCCGGCAGGTGGGGAGTCCCGGAGGAAACCGTCTCCACGGTGACTCCCATCACACCTTCTGGCATGAAACCCGTGACATCACCCCTGGCAAAAATGGCGCCGCCCCCAGCCATCTCCGCGCAGTCCTGAAGGGGGGCGTACTTATCTCGAGGGTGGCCGAGACCTTCCGCTTTGGGGAGGAGGTGGCCAAGGCAGAAGACCTCGACCTTTGCATGGTGGCTGAGGCTGGTTCCGGGATCGTTCGATTTTATCTCAGCGGGGAAGATCAAAGCCCCCAGCAGTTTGTGGAGAGGGTCGCTTCGATGGTTGAGCGGCTTCGGAGCGGCTTTGTGGCCCAAGGGGGAAGCCTCGTTATCCTGCAGGCGGAAGCGGAGCTGAAGAGACGTATCGATGTCTGGGGCCCGGTTAAAGGTCTCGGACTCATGCAAGGGGTCAAGGAGAGATTTGATCCTTGCAACACCTTGAATCCCGGGAGATTCGTCGGAGGAATCTAAAATGTCTTCTGGACCGGTCACCGAGGCACGACGTCGCAGCGCGTTCGACGCCGTTGACCCCCCCGAAGAGAAAAAGTATCTCGAGTGCATCCATTGTGGTTTCTGCCTTCCCAGCTGCCCGACCTATCTGGAGATGGGCAACGAAATGGATTCCCCCCGGGGCCGGATCTATCTCATCCGGATGGCTGACGAAGGAAAAATCGGCATCACCGAAAGCTTCGTCAAGCATATGGAGTCCTGTCTTAGCTGCCGGGCTTGTGAGACGGCCTGTCCCTCTGGGGTGCAGTTCGGCTCTCTCATGGAGAAGGCGCGGGGCCAGGTGGAACGGAAATATAAACGGCCGTTTTCCCAAAAGGTCTTGCGCCGGTTCCTCTTCTCTGTCCTCCCCTATCCGGATCGAATGCGAGCCATGCTCAAGGTGGGGAGGCTCTCCCAACGGTTGGGGCTCCATAGACTCGCCATCCACGGCGGTCTTTCCAAGAGTCTTCGGGTCATGGAGGAACTTTTGCCTCCTCCTGATGAAGTTCCTGCGGAGATTCCGCTCCCGCGCGTGACGCCGGCCGAAGGGACTCCGAGGTTCCGCGTCGGCCTCCTCACTGGCTGCGTCCAGCGGGTTTTGTATCCCGAGGTCAACGCCGCAACGGTTCGAGTCCTTTCCAGGAATGGATGCGTGGTCGTGATTCCAACGGAACAGGGCTGTTGCGGTTCGATCCAGGGGCATGAGGGGGGGTTGGAACCTGCCCGGGCCTTTGCTCGAACGATTATTGACACCTTCGAACAGGCAAAGGTGGACTACGTGATTGTCAACGCTGCCGGCTGCGGATCGATGATGAAGGGCTACTCCGATCTCCTCAGAGCAGATCCCCAGTACGCACACAAGGCCGAGACCTTTGGAAACAAGGTCCGGGATGTGTTGCAGTTCCTACACCAGATTGGTGCCAACGGCCCGCTTGGCCCGCTCCCACTCACGGTGACCTACCACGACGCCTGTCACCTGGTGCATGGTCAACGAATCCGAAACGAACCCCGGGCCCTCTTGAAGTCCATTCCTGGTCTTCACTTGGTAGAACTTCCAGAATCGGACTTCTGCTGCGGCTCAGCGGGCATCTACAATCTGGTCGAGCCGGAATACGGGGCCAAATTTTTGGAAAGGAAAGTGGAAAATATCGTCACAACCGGGGCAGAGGTTGTGGCAATGGCCAACCCCGGATGTGCACTGCAGATTGCCATGGGGCTCCGGAAGCGCACCCTCAGGATAAAGATCCTTCACCCCGTCGAGCTCCTCGATCTGGCGTATCGGGCAGGCGAGAAAGGATAAAGAGGAATTACTCCTCAGGTTCGTCCTTGCCTTTTCGTACGGATTGGACAAAGTCGAACAGCACCAAGGCGAGAACAGAAAGGATAATGATCGAAAGCGGAAGAGACTCTAACGTTACAGCGTAAAAACCCAAGAAGACCGAGATCAGCAAAACTGCAATTAGCCCGGTGATGACATTATCCACGAGGTCTCGAGTCCTCCCTTCTCTCGTCGTCTGATCAGCGATAGCCCACTATTCACGATCCCCGTCGAACGCTCACGCGCCGTTACGTGCTGGCAAGGCTGACGAGCCAGCGAGCCGTTCGCAATAGCTGGGCGTCGTCGAATTTAGGTCCGACCAGTTGCACCCCCATCGGCATGCCGCGTGTGCCCTGGAGGATGGGGAGACTGATGGCCGGCATCCCGCACAAGGTCCATATGGTGCAGAAAATCGGGCTGCCGGTCGATTCGAGACCTACCGGAGCCTCGCCGGTGGCGGCGGGTGTGAGAATGGCATCATGCCATTCGAATATTTCGTCAAGCATCCCGTTGAGGACCGGTATCTGATCGACGGCGTGGTTGTAATCCACGGCCAGAACCTTCTGCCCGCGCTCGATCATCTCCCGCAAGGTAGAACTCAGTTGATCTCTCCCGCGGGCATACTCACGCTCGAAGCTCCTGGCGAGGTCGGCTTCCATGATCGTCCGGTGCCATGCGACCGCCTCATGGAAATCATCGGGAAGCTCCTTTTCCGCAACGTTTTCGCCTAGGTGCTCGACCAACTCCGCAAACGCCGCCCGGGTATCCTCGTCGGCCTGGTCCCACACTGGCGTCTTCACGAAGGCCAAGCGCGGCGGGAATGGGGGCTCCTCGGTCACCATCTCGGTGAGCTTTACACGTGCCCGCGGCCGCATGTCCGGATCGC
>VRUN01000018.1 GCA_019456075.1 Candidatus Methylomirabilota bacterium | reverse complement strand
CATGTCGGCCCTCGTCTGCGGCTCGGGAAGAAGCTTGGTACCGATGATGTACGTCAGAAATGCCCAGATATACCAGCCGACGAGGGCAGCAACCGTTCCCCACAAAATGCCGCCGGTCCCCACGTGCGCTATCGCACCCACGCCGGCGGCAAGACTGGACAAGATGACTACGCCGGTCGCCTGGCCCATGGCTCCCTTGTCGGCCTCCACCTCTTCATACAGGCTGACGTCGAGTTTGGCCGCCCGGACAATTCGATCTCCAAAAGTCGCCATCTTTACCTCCGATGCGTTATGCGCCGAGGGATCCCTTTCTTCGATCATCGCGACTTCGAATCCCGGAAGAACCCGAGATTCCTCGTACACAGTCCATCACACCCACCTCGCAGATCCTGAGGTGACCCTCTGCAACCGGGATTCTCACAGGGCTAGGTCACCATTCGACCTGTGTCCGAGGTGTCGTAGCCACCCAGGGCTTTAACCTCCTTTTTGAAGTCGTCGCTGGCGATCAGGTCGAGAAGGGGTTTCAAGAGAGGGGTACGGTAATGCGATTCAGGAATGATGAGATCATAGCGCTCCTTGAGGAGAGGGATGAAGTCGAGATCGAGAGCCCGCGCGGCAGCCAGAATGCCTAACCCCACGTCCGCCACCCCCGCCTTGACCCCGGCGGCCACGGCCAGATGGGTGAACTCTTCTCGCTCGTAACCGGTAATCTGCACCGGATCGATCTCGAGTTCCTTCAGCTTATAGTCCAACAGCATCCGCGTACCCGCCCCTTTCTGCCGGTTGACAAATGCGATCCCCTCTCGGGTCAGATCCAGCAGGGTCGTAATCCCCTGCGGATTTCCCTTAGGGAGTATGAGCCCCTGGTCCCGGTGAACCAGCGTGAGCACCACCATTTTTTCTCCTGGGAGGAGACGCTCCACGTAGGGAAGGTTATACTCCCCCGTCTCCTCGTCCAACAGGTGAGAGCCGGCTATGTGGGCCTCTGTCCGTTTCAGGGCTAACAGTCCAGCCAGGCTCCCCACATTGGTGGACGAGAGATGGAAGGTGGGATCTTGCCGCCGGAGCAGATTCGCCAACAGATCGAGGGTGAGATCGTGGCTCCCGATGGCGACAATGGTCTTCTCAATCTCCTCAGGTCGGCGGAGGAGTTCCACGCTGACGGAGGCCCCCGCATGGATTCCCTCAGAGAAACGGGGAATCCGGACAATGCCGTCCGCCCGGACCAGCGACATGATCATCCCGGCTCCGCGAGCGAGAGGGGTAGCCACAACCTTGCTCCCCACCTTCCCCAACTTGACCCGTAGGAATTCATCCTCCCCCAGCGGAGAGAGAATTTTTCGGGTCACGGTGGCTTCGAGTCTCGGCCGCTCCGGGACCGCGGTCCCCCGAAGGCGGCACAGGATCGGCTTCACGACGAGATCACATGTGATCACCGTGGAGACGGGATAGCCAGGGATCCCGATGACGGGCTTCTCCCGTACGATCCCAAGGACGACCGGGTGGCCGGGACGGATGGCGATTCCATGGACGAAGAGCTCTCCAAGCTCTGTGACGACGGAAGCAGTAAAGTCCTCGGATCCCGCAGAGGAGCCCGCATTGATGATGACCACGTCATGCGTGGCCACGGCTTCCTCCACGGTGGCCTTGATCTGAGGATACTCGTCGGGCACGATGCCGAAGCGCTTCGCCTCCCCTCCCCATTCCTGAATCATCCCGCTCAGCATCAGGGAATTGAATTCGATAATGTCCCCCGGCTTCACGGATGTTGTCGGCGGGACCAGCTCGCTTCCGGTGGGAATAACGGCCACGCGAGGTTTCCGGCGGACCGCAACCTGATTCAGACCACATCCGGCAATAGCCCCCAGGTCCGCCGGTGTCAGGACATGCCCCTCGAGAAGGATTAACTCCGTCGCAACCATGTCTTCCCCCATAGCCCGAACATGGTGCCAGGGGGCCACCGGGGCATGAATCTCGATCTTATCCTCGCCCACCGGGTAGAGGTGCTCCTGCATAATGACGGCGTTGAAAGGGGCGAGGATCGGGTCCCCCGTATCGACCCACTGAAACTGTTCCCGCACCCGCAACTCGACGGGGTTCGCTTCGGACGCGCCCCGGGTGTCCTCCGCCCTCACCACGATGCCATCCATAGCTGCCGCATTGTAATGGGGATTGGACAGCGAGGCCCAGACCGGTTTCGCGGTCACGCACCCCAGGGCCGCCTCCACCGGGACCTCCTCGGCGGGCAGAGGCGTGAGCAGTCCCCGCCCCTCGAGCGCACCGTAAAATTTCTGCAGCGCCTCGTCCAAGGGAATCGTTTCGAGATAGACCTTACGTCGTGCCATTATGAATACCGCCGCACCTCAACCGTCTGGCCCGCCGAGAGGCCGCCGACATCCAACGGGATGACCACCAGGCCCTGCCCCTTGACCAAAATGTAGATCAAATTGGACTTGCCGAAGACCGGCTCGGCCAGCATTTCCCCCTCCTCCTCGAGCAGTCGGACCGGGATGTAGTCCTCGCGGCCGGAGGTGGAGGCGATGTTTCTGGTCAGGCGGGCCTGCACCGTGACCTGCTCGGGCGGCGCAGTCCCCACCAGGTGGTAGAGGACCGGGCGGACGAAGAGGTCGAAGGTCACGAACGTGGAGACGGGGTTGCCGGGGAGGCCGAAGACCGGCTTGTCGCCGCAGACCGCAAGGATCGTGGGTTTGCCCGGCTTCAGGGCCACGCCATGCACCAGCACGCCAGGCTTCCCCAGCGTCCCGATGATCTGTGCGGTCATATCCCTGGTACTGACCGAGCTGCCGGCGGAAAAGATCAGGGCATCTCCGTGAGCAATGCCTTGCTCTGCCGCCTCCCTCAAAGCCTCGTAATCATCCCTGATGATCCCCGACGGCTGAGGAACGCCTCCGGCCCGGATAACCAAGGCGGCGATGGTATACGTGTTAATATCCCGGATCTGGCCTGGGCCCGGCTCGACCTCGGGCGGAACTACCTCATCACCGGTGGCAATGATCACGACGCGGGGTCGCCGAAAGACCGAAACGCTGAGACTCCCGACGCCCAACAGCCCTCCGATGTCCTGGGGGCGAAGGGAATGGCCCCTGGGGAGAAGACGCTCCCCCTGTTTGACATCCTCGCCAACCTGGACCACATTCTCACCGGGGGCCACCGGGCGGTAGGCTTCAATCGTGGTGGGGTCCACGACCTGAGTATGCTCCACAATGACCACCGCGTCGGCCCCCTCCGGCATCATCCCTCCCGTCGCCACCCTCACGACTTCCCCGGAGTGGACCTTCACCTGAGGGACCTGTCCCATGGCGACCTCGCCACTCACTTTCAGATACGCCGGGAGGCCGTCGCTCGCCCCAAAGGTATCCCGAGCGCGGACCGCATAGCCATCCATATTGGAGCGGGGAAAAGTGGGCAGTTGGGTGGGCGAAGGGATATCTGCAGCCAGGACCCGTCCCAGCGCCTCCTGGACCGGAACGTCTTCGGTCTCTTTCAGCGTTGGAAGACCTTGAAGGAGCCGGCCGAGGGCCTCCGCGGGGGTCAGGACTTGAAAGAGCTCTGCCATCGTGAACCTCGGGATAGTGCTGCGATTATACCATCCGCCAGAGGAACCTCAATGAGACGTCCCTTGCAGAAACGTCAGGCGGGTTGAACCTCAAGGCTGATATCGAGGGCCTGAGGCGAGTGGGTGAGGGCCCCGACAGAGATGAGATCCACCCCGGTCTCGGCGACACGCCGCACGTTTTCCAGCCTGATCCCCCCGGAAGCCTCAAGGAGAACCCTCCCCTTGTATCGCCGGACGACCTCCTCCATGTGCTCGAGAGACATCTGGTCCAGCAGGAGGGCATCCGCCCCCGCCTCTACGGCTTCGGTTGCGTCCTCCAGCGTCTCGACCTCCACCTGGATCTTCAGCAGATGGCCCGTTTGCTGGCAGAGTCGAGTCACCATTGTCTTGAAGGTCTCTCCCCGGGCCCTGATGACTGTCAGGTGGTTGTCTTTCACCAGGACGCCGTCACTCAGGTTCATCCGGTGGTTGATCCCCCCACCCATCCGCACGGCATACTTTTCGAGCCACCGCATGCCGGGAACAGTCTTCCGTGTGTCCATAACCCGGACCGGCAGTCCGGAGACGGCGACCACGTAGCGGGACGTCTCGGTGGCGATGCCTGAAAGCCGCTGAAGAAAATTTAGGGCAACCCGTTCAGCCGTGAGGATGCTGGCCAAGGAACCGCTGACCATGGCAACCCGCTCCCCCGGGGAGACGTGACTCCCCTCTGCGCGCAGGACATCGACCTCAAGGCGGGGGTCGGCCGTGGTGAAGACATGAGCGAAGACCCATGTCCCGGCCAGCACGCCTGGCGCCCGGGCCACGGCCTCTGCCCTGCCGGATTCCTCCTCAAGAATCAGCGCCTCCGTGGTAGGATCCCCGCTCCCCACGTCCTCTGCCAGGGCCCCCTCAATCAGGCGGCGGACTTGAAGAGGGATAGAAGCTGACTCCGTGAGAGACATTCGCCCTTGACCCCCTGCCGTAATTTCCCTAGTATAATAACTGAAAGCCATCTCTGAAGGAAGGCCATGACAGTACAGGCCGACATCAGCGAGGAGATCGTCCGACTCAAGAAGCCCCGGAACGCCGTCATCCTCGCGCATAACTACCAGGTCCCAGAGGTCCAGGATGTCGCTGACTTTACGGGAGACTCCCTGGGCCTCTCCCAGGCCGCAGCCCGCACCGATGCCGACGTGATCGTCTTCTGCGGCGTCCACTTCATGGCCGAAACCGCCTCAATCCTCTGTCCCGACAAGACGGTCCTCCTTCCCGATCTGGAGGCGGGTTGCTCCTTGGCAGCCACCATTACGGCCGACGAACTGCGGCAATGGAAGGCACAGCACCCCGAGGCGGTCGTCGTGTCGTATGTGAATACCTCTGCAGAGGTTAAGGCCGAGAGCGATTACTGCTGCACCTCGGCCAATGCCGCCAAGGTGGTCCAGGCCATCCCCTCCGATCGCGAGATCCTCTTTCTCCCAGATCTCTACCTGGGGGATTATGTCGCCAAGGTGACTGGCCGGAAGAACATCCGCGTCTGGCCAGGGGAATGCCACGTCCATGCGGGGATCCGCCCTGGGGACTTCAAGGAAGCCCTCCGCCTCCATCCGGATGCCGATGAGGTCTTTATCCATCCGGAGTGCGGCTGCACCACCAACTGTATGACCTTTGCCCAGGAGGAGGCCGACATGGAGGAGAAGATCCATATCCTCTCCACGAGCGGCATGATCCGTCGGAGTGCGGCGTCTCCTGCCCGGAAGTTCATCGTGGCCACCGAGACCGGAATCCTTTACCCCTTGCAGAAGGGGAACCCGGACAAGGTCTTTGTCCCCCTCAAGGAGGACGCAGTCTGCGAGTACATGAAGCGAATCACCCTCGAGAAGGTCCTGCGCTCGCTTGAAGAGATGGTCTTCCAGGTGAAGGTGGCGGAAGACCTTGCCGCCAGAGGCCGGACCGCGATCCACCGGATGCTCGAGCTCGCGTAATCTCCCGTCTTCTCCTCGCTCCCCCTCTCCGATCCCTCAAGTCACACGCGCAGAACGCGTCGTGCTTTGACCCACCCTGAACCCCTAGGCCCCCTCGGAGGCTTCCTCGGGGGCGGGGGAGCGCCGCGTCTTCTCGATGATCCGCACAGCCCAGATCCCGACCTCGTAAAGCAGGACAAGGGGACCGGCCATGAGGGTCTGATTAAAGATATCTGGGGTGGGGGTAAGAATAGCAGCGATGACGAAGTTCAATAAGATGGCATACTTGCGGTTCCGGGAGAGAAACTTGGAAGTGACCAGGCCGAGCCGGCCTGCAAGGCTCATGAGGAGAGGAAGCTGAAAGATGAGGCCAAAGGCGAGGAGGAACTTGACGATGAAATCGATAAAGAGGCCGATCGAAAGCATCGGGGTGAGATGCTCGGTCTTATAGGTAAGCAGGAAGTTCATCGCGAACGGGAGGACCACCAAATAGCAGAAGGCGACCCCCACAAAAAAGAACACGGTGCCCAAAACGACAAAGGGGAGGGCATAGCGCCGCTCCCGCGCATGCAGGCCAGGGCTGACGAAACGCCAAAGCTCGAACAGGATGAAGGGGATGGCCAGCAGGAGGCCGGTGAGAAACCCGATCTTGATATGCGCCCAGAACGCTTCGGCGGGCGCGACAAAGATCAACTCGGGCGGGGGCCTGGTGACAACAACCACGAAGGGATAACTTTTCTGGATGGCATAGCCGGTCGTAAGAATGCGCTTGAGGAGAGCCATGATTTGTTCGGAGAAGTGAAAGAAGAGGGCAAATCCCACGCCGACGGCGATGAGCGAAGAGATCAACCGTTTGCGGAGTTCCTCCAGGTGGGAGAGGAAGGGCATCTTGTCTTCAGGCATGAGGCGGATTGTCCTCGGAAGCGGCGGACTCAGGCGAGGGAGCGGGTTTTTCTTCGGGCGGCGGGGCCGGTTTTTCTTCGCGCGGGGTCGTCTGCGCGGCGGGTTTCTCCTCCTCGTCCAGGCGGAAATCGGTGCTCAGTCCCTCCCTGAGATCATCGGAGGCCCGCTTGAATTCCGCCAGGCCGCGGCCCAAGGCCTTGCCGAGATCCGGAAGCTTTTTGGGTCCGAAAACCAACAGGGCAACGATGAAAATGACAATCAGTTCTGGCATTCCGATGCCGAACATGGTCTTACTCCTGTGCAAAAATCTCTGACTTGAGACTACGTTCCGGGCCGGGGGATGTCAAGGAGATTTGCCCGTTAGCGGCGCCAGACGAGACTCCGCCACAGGTCAGGGGTGAAGAGGACGAAGACCGTGAAGATCTCGAGACGGCCCAAGACCATACAGGCGCTGAGGATCCACTTCCCGAGGGGGGGGACCGCCGCGTAGCTCCCCGTGGGTCCGACCATTCCCAACCCCGGCCCCACATTTCCAAGGGTAGCCGCGACCGCCCCGATCGCGGTGACCAGGTCCATATCGAGCAGCGTCAGGCTCGCCGTCGCCACGAAGAAGGTAAAGAAATAGAGCGATACAAAGACATGCACACCCTCCAGGACTTCCCTGGGGATCACCTTGCCTCCAACTTTCACGTGGCGAACCGCCTTCGGGTGAATCAACTTGTAGAGATGGTCATAGGCAACTTTGAAGAGGAGAAGACCCCGGATATGTTTGATCGCCCCCCCGGTGGAGCCGGCGCACCCTCCCAGGAACATGAGGCTCAAAAGGATGAACACGGCAAAGAAAGGCCAGAGGCTGTAGTCGGCGGTGACGAAGCCGGTGGTCGTCACGATAGAGACTGCCTGAAAGGCGCCGTAGCGCAGGGCAGAGGAAAGATCGGGATAGACCTGTTGCCAGAGGACGAGCGTCATCCCGACCACGGCGATGAGGACAACCATCCCATAAAAGCGAAACTCGGTGTCTCGGTAGACCCTAATATTCCCCCGCAACGCCTGGAAATGGAGCGCGAAGTTGGCGCCTGCGAGGAACATAAAGACAATGAGCACCGTGTCGATGGCGACGCTGTGATAGGCGCCGATGCTCGCCGCCTTGGGGGAGAATCCCCCCGTGGACATGGTGGTAAAGGTATGTAGCACGGCCTCCATGAAGGGCATTCCGATGAGGACGAGCACGAGGACTTCGATAGCGGACAGGAGCACATAGATCCCCCACAAAAGCCTTGCCGTCTGCCGGATTCGGGGGACGAGCCGATCCGGGACCGGTCCCGGGACCTCGGCCCGGTACAACTGCATCCCACCCACCCCCAACATCGGAAGAACGGCCAAGGAGAGGACGATGATCCCCATGCCGCCCAGCCATTGCATGAAGGATCGCCAGAAAAGGAGGGCCAGGGGCTGCCCCTCGATGTCCAGCAAGACGGTGGCGCCTGTCGTCGTGAACCCCGACATGGCCTCGAAATAGGCATCGGTGTACGCAGGGAGGGCACCGCTGAGGTAAAAGGGGAGGGCGCCACAGGCTGAAAAAAGGATCCAGCCTGCTGTGACGATGACGAATCCCTCGCGAAAACCGATTTCGGCTCGTCGGCGTGACAGGAGGAGACCGAGAAGCCCTCCCCCTCCTGTCCAGAGGATAGAAAGGAGGAAGGGGTACGTTTCCGGTCCGCCGGTGACGAGGGCGATCAGAAGGGGAAGGCTCATGGCCCCGGCAAGACAGAGAAGGAGAAGGCCCAGGGCATGGAGGATTGGGGCGATCTGCATCCGGCCTCCGCTCGACCTAGCCGCTAAAGAGCTGCTCCACTTTCGAGATCGCCTCAGGGAGGGTGAAAAGGATGACCCGGTCGCCCGGGAGGATCTGGCTGTCCCCCTTGGGGATGATGATCTGCTCTCCCCGGCTAATGGCCGCCACGATCGCCCCTCGAGGCATGTCGACATCTCGGAGGGGGCAGTCCACGATAGGCGTCGTGGGGAGGGCGACGAGCTCCATGATCTCTGCGTCCATTTCCGGCATCTCCACCAGAGAGACGACCTGTCCCCGGCGGACAGACCGGAGGATTACGCTCGCGGTGGTGAGGCGGGGGCTGATCGGCGCATCGATTCCCAGGGAGGTAGCCAGTTGGATGAGGTGGGATCGCTGAATGAGCGCGATGGCCTTCTTCGCCTTGAGGCGCTTCTTCGCGAGGAGAGCCGCCAGGATGTTGGTGGCCTCATCGTCAGAGACGGTCACCACGACGTCCGTCTCGGCCACACCCTCTTCTGTGAGAGCTTGCAAGTCGGTGCCATCTCCCTCAAGGACCAGGGTTTTTTTCAGACGGTGGGCGAGTTCTTCACACCGTTTGGCGTTCCGCTCCATGAGCGTGACGGGAATTTCCTCAGCCTCCAGGATCTCCGCCAAAGAGAGCCCGATCCGACCCCCGCCAATGAGGAGGACCCTCCGGGCGGGAACTTCCTGTCGTCCCATGAAGGCCAGGATGGGAGGGGCATCGTCTCGGTGCGCCACCAAGTAAAGATGATCCCCGGGTTCGATAACGGTCTCCCCATGCGGGATGTGGAGGGTATCGTTGCGGGATATGGCGGCCACCAGGAAGGGGTGCTTGGCCTGAAACGAGCCCAGGTCCCTCAGCCGTTTGTAGAGCGCAGGAGCCCCGGGTTTCACATCAACCCCCAAGAGCTGTACCTTGCCTTCGGCAAAAAAGGCCACCTGGGCCGCCGCGGGGGTGTGGACCAGCCTGGCAATCTCTTCGGCCACGGCTTGATTAGGATTGATCAAGGTGTCGATTCCGAGAGCCTTTCCCGACTGAAGAGAGGGGTTTTTCGAGAACTCAGGATTCCGGACGCGGGCAATGGTCTTAATGGGCTTTTCGCCCCGAGCCTGCTTCGCCAGGAGAGAGGCAACTAGGTTCATTTCATCTTCGTCGGTGACCGCGATGAGCAGGTCGGTCTTGCTCACGCCCGCCGCCTCCAGGGCCTTCGGGGAAGCTCCACTGCCCTGAATGACCAGGACATCCAGCTCCTTCTCCACGCGCTCCTTGACGGCGGATTTCTCCTCGATGATGGTCACATCATGCCCTTCACCGACCAGGCGCTTCGCGATATAGTAACCGACCTCACCGGCGCCAACCACGATGGCTCGCACGTCCTTCTCCTCCTCGTATCACCCGCCTGCCCAGGCTATCCCCACATGGAGGGCCTGGTAGGCAATATACGCCGCAACGCCAGCCCCCGGAAGCGTCAATATCCAGGCGTACATGATCTTCATGCTGACCCCCCACCGGACCGCCGAAAGTCGTTGCGCCGCCCCGACGCCCATGATGGAAGTCGTGATCGTGTGCGTCGTGCTCACCGGGACCCCGAGGGTCGCCGCGCCGATGATGATCATTCCCGCTGTGGTCTCGGCGGCGAAGCCGTGGACCGGTTGGAGCTTCAGCATCTTGAGTCCCAGGGTCTTCACCACCTTCCATCCACCGACGGCGGTGCCGAGTCCCATTGCCAACGCCGCAATAAGGATGACCCACCAGGGGACCTCCATGGTACCCAAGTATCCCCCAGAGACCAAGGCTAACGTGATAACTCCCATCACCTTCTGGGCATCCCCGGTGCCGTGGCTGAACGCCATGAAGCTGACCGAAACCACTTGGAGCTTGCGGAAGAGGGGATTCGCCTTTGCCGGACTCGCGCGGAAGAAGCCCCAGCTGAGGCCCGACATGAACAGCAGACCGATCACCAGGCCTAGGGCAGGGGAGATCAGCATGGCCGCAAAAATCGGTTTGAGCCCGGTAAAGTTCAAGATCCCCACACCTCCATGGGCGACAGCTGCCCCCATGAGCCCTCCGATCAGCGCGTGGGAGGCGCTGACGGGCATCCCGATCAGACTCATCCAGCCATTCCAGAAAATCCCTCCCACCAGCGCCGCCGCGATGGTGGTTTGTGTCACCAAGGTGGGATCGACGATCCCTTTGCCGATCGTCTTCGCCACCGCCGTCGAGTAAAAGGCACCTGCGACGTTCAAGGCGGCGGCCAGGAGGACCGCCTGAAGGGGGGTGAGCACTCGCGTGGAGACCACGGTGGCAATGGCATTGGCAGCATCGTTCCACCCGTTGGTGAAATCGAAGAGGACTGCCAGCACCACCACGAGGATGATGACCCAGCCTGGCT
Source organism: Candidatus Methylomirabilota bacterium (assembly GCA_019456075.1). Taxonomy (GTDB): domain Bacteria; phylum Methylomirabilota; class Methylomirabilia; order Methylomirabilales; family CSP1-5; genus CSP1-5. Next base: position 19,316 of record VRUN01000018.1, on the reverse strand, counting down.
CGCCCATAAAAGCTCGTTCACGGTTCAGGGTTCACGGTTCACAGTAAAAACGGGATCGCACACCCTGAACTATAAACCATGAACCGGATCAGGCATGTTTGAGCACGATCCGCTCTAGGACGTCGGCTACATCCTCGCAGCGGTCCGTCGCCTCCTCTAACGTCTCGTAAATCTCCTTCCACTTGATGATCTCTATGGGATCGTGACTCTCCATGAAGAGGGCCGCGATGGCGTCCCGGGAGACACGATCGGCGACATTTTCCAGGCGGTTGATCTCCACACAGTGCGAGAGGATTCCCTGAAAGTCCTTGAGCTTCTGGACGGCAAGAACGATCTCCTCGGTCATTTGGTGAATCAGCTCGGCAAGGTGCTTGCCCTCCGCGGTGACCCGCTCGACCTTGTACAGGGCCATCCGAGTCGCGGCTGCCTCGATAAGGTCCACGACGTCGTCCAGACCGCTGGCGAGCTGGTGGATATCCTCCCGGTCCAGGGGGGTGATGAAGGTCTGGTTCAGCTTTCTGATGAGGTCGTGTGTGATCCGGTCCCCCGTGTGCTCGTACTCCTCTATCTGCTTCCACCACGTGTCAAAGCCACCGTCCGATTCGACCATCCCCTTCAAGGCGACGGCCGCCTCCCGAATGTTGAGGGCAGACACCTCAAAGAGATCGAAGAACTTTTCATCGCGCGGGATGAAGCGGAACATGAAATCTCTCCCTGGTTGCCGACGTCCCTGGGAACGGTCACGTAGCCTATCAAACCCCCCCGGGGGGTTGTCAACGGGGGGTGCCGATCAATACATCACCCATCCGCCGGAGCCTGGTATTTGGTGAGCAACTGACGCTGCTCGCCGTGATGCTCGAGGGCTAATTGAATCAACCGGTCCAAGAGGGTAGGGTAGCTCAGACCGCTGGCTTCCCACAGCTTCGGGTAGACGGAGGTAGCGGTAAAGCCAGGGATCGTATTAATTTCATTGACATACGGCATTTCCGAGGCGCGATCCAGAAAGAAATCGATCCGGGCCATCCCGCTGCAATCGATGGCCTGATAGGCCCTGATGGCCTGTGCTTGGACCTCCCGGGTGAGCGATACGGGTAAGCTGGCCGGGATCTGGACCTCACTCATCCCCGGTTCGTACTTCGCCCGATAATCGTACCATGCCCGCTTCGGAATAATCTCGGCGAGGACCGAGGCCTCTGGCTGGTCGTTACCCAGAATGCCGCACTCGACCTCTCGGCAGTCGAGCCCCTGCTCTACGAGGATCTTCCGGTCATATCGAAACGCGTCTTCGATGGCGTGGCAGAGGCCCGCGCGATCCGTGGCCTTACTCACCCCAACACTGGAGCCCAGGTTGCTCGGCTTGACGAAGATTGGATAGCGAAGGGCCGCTTCGAGTGAGCGCGTAACGGCACCGGCGTCTTCCCGCCAGGCCGCGATCCTAAGGACGTGATGGGGGACGAGTGGCAGCCCGGCCTGCTGGAAAGCGACCTTCATCGCCACCTTGTCCATCCCCACCGCGGAGGCCATGACCCCGGGCCCCACGTACGCCACCCCTAAAAGCTCAAGGAGGCCCTGAATCGTCCCATCCTCACCATACGTGCCGTGGAGCACAGGAAAGACCACATCGAGAGACTCTTGAAGCCACCGGCCCGTCTCACCACCCGCATCCATGCTGACGAGCGGGCGCACTGAGTGGCCGGGAACGACCCCGACCCTGGTCCCTTTCCCCTTCGCCAGGTGGTCCGGCCCCTCGACCAAAAGCCACTCTCCCTCCGGGGTAATCCCGATGGGGAGGACCTCGTACCGTGATCGGTCGAGCGCGCCCAAGACGGACCGAGCCGAGGAGAGCGAGACCTCATGTTCTCCCGACCGACCACCGAACAGGACCCCCACTCTCAACCGTAGTGTGCCCATCAGACCCCTCCGGCCGATTGTGGGTTCCCAGTGCCGTTCCCACTATTATTTCTGCCAACTTTCTCGTTGCACTCACTCACGACACTTCCAACAAGGCAGCCCGTTCAGATTCAGCTTATCAAGTTGAAACGGCACCAGTGAGGCTACCGCATCCCGTCGTGTGGTAGGCTTCTTGCATAAAATGCTGGCAGCCTCTCATCGGGAGCGCGCGATGGTCCAAGGTTTTAACACCAAGCTCTCGTGTCACGAGCAGACCTACCATATCCAATCCGAAGATCTGGGCGGGGAGAATCCCCATATCCTCACGCTGGCCTATCTGGGGGGTGCTGTGGTGGCACGCATCCAGACCAACTACCGAGAGGTCCTCGGTTCACACCCTTCCCGTGAGGCCATTCGGACCCTCATGGCCCGCCAGCACCGCCAGATGATCGAGAATGTCCAAGCGGGAAAGTGCGAGGGAGAGGAGGGGCGTTGACGACCTCACGGGCGCCCAGACCATCGCTTGGTGAGGTCGGTATAAAGCCCCACCTGATCCAGAATCCTCCCGACAATCTGGTCGATCAGCTCGGGCACCGTGCTGGGGCGCTGATAGAAAGGTGGAGTCGGAGGAACAATCGCCACACCCACGCGGGCCAGGCGCAACAGGTTTTCGAGTTGAATGGCATTGAGCGGACTTTCCCGAGGAACGAGGACGAGACGCTTTCCTTCCTTGAGGACCACATCCGCCGCCCGGCCGATCAAGTTTTCAGCGTAACCGGACGCGATGGCTGCGGCCGTTTTCATGGAGCAGGGGGCGATGAGCATCGCCCGAACATTCGGAGAGACAAATGAACCGCTGGCGAGGGGGGCTGCCAGATCGTGAGGAGAATGATAGAAGGTAGCCAACGCCTTGAGATCCCCGACGGCCCTCCCGGTCTCCTCCTGGATCACCGTTTCCGCGCCCGGAGAGATGACGAGGTGCACCTCCTCCCCACGCTCTGCCAGGACCTCTAAAAGGCGGATCCCGATCGCGACTCCGCTGGCCCCCGTAATACCTAGAATCAATCCCTGGCCGCCTGCACCCATACCTCTCACCTGCCATCGGCACTCGCGTCAGAGTCACCGCGGAAACCATGGCATAGGGCATACAGTGTGTCAACAGGAATCAGATTTGTTTGTACAGGTAGGCCCCCAAAATGAGGCCCAAGAGGCTCGCAAGATTGATCCGGACGGTGAAGCCAATGGTGAGGGAAAAGATCTTGAGGTCTAACTTCGCGGGGGGATCGAGACCCGGGGTGATCCCTTGCGAAAAGATCCGCTCGGCAATGCCACCGGGGAGCAGGTACGCGATAAGCTCGCCCAAGGCTGCACCGATGATGGCCCCCAGAATAATAATGACGACAAACGCAGCCGTCCCACCCGGTTTTTTCGCCAGGGTCCTGCCCTCCCGTCTCTGCTGGTGGGTCCGTCTTCACATCGCAGGGTCAAAGAATGCTGCCATGAAAGCGAGGCCGATGCAAGAAAGAAAATAGGATTATGGCGACGGCGCCAGAGGCGGCAGGTGCGTTGCCAGGGCGTCTGCCAGGCTTGGGATGGTGAACGCGGAAGGGATGACGTGCGCGGTGAGGCCATAGCGGGCCGCGGTCTCGGCAGTGATCGGCCCGATACAGGCGATGGTGACGTCCTTGAGGAGGGCGGGCAGATCCTCCCCGGGAAACATCTCGGCAAAGTTTACCACGGTCGAGGAACTGGTAAAGGTCACCACATCGACCTGGCCGGCCCGCAACAGATTCAGGAGCGCTCCAGCCTCGTCGGCCACTTGCACGGTTCGATAGACGGCGACGACGTCGACGTGCGCTCCCCGCTCTCGAAGCCCAGCGGGCAGCACCTCTCGCGCCTCAGCCGCCCTGGGGATGAAGAATCGCATCCCCCTCAGATCTCTGTCCAATGCCTCGAGAATCGCCTCGGCGCGGTATTCGTCGGGGACTAAGTCTGGGCGGAGTCCGGCCTCTTCCAAGGTGGCTGCCGTCGCTGGACCGATGGTGGCCACCCGGACGCCGTGGAGCGCTCCGAGGTCTCCCTTCTTCTCCCGAAGCCGCCCGACAAAGCTGCGGACTCCGTTAGCGCTGGTGAAGATCACCCAATCATAGCTGCCGATACGTTCGAGACTTTGATCCAAAGCCTTCCAGTCCTCCGGCGGAAGGAATGCGATAGTCGGACACCTGATCACCTCCGCCCCGTAGCCCTCCAAGAGCTCTGCGAAATCACTCTGCTGCTCTCGGGCACGCGTGACCACGACCCGCCGACCGAAAAGAGGCTTGCGCTCTGTGTGCATCGTTTGAGACCTATGGTTCACGGTTCGCTGTTCACCGTTCACAGATGGATGATGGTTCGAGGCGAGTGGTAGGTGGTGATTAACCACAAGGTCCGTGAACTGTCAACTGTGAACAGTGAACTCACCAGCGGTCGGCGAATCAGGGGGCGGCTGGAGTTTCGAGGGATAACCCGGAAAGCTTTTGGAGAATTCGATCAGCCCCCTGTCGCAAGAGGTCTTCTGCAAGGCCGATCCCGATTTCCTCTGGCCGGGCGCAGGGGCCACTTCGCTCTCCGCGGACCACCCCGGTCCCGTCCGGCTCAATGACCAGGGCTACGAGATGCAACTGATCACCATCGAGCCGCCCATACGCGGCAATGGGGACCTGACACCCGCCCCCCAACCGCGCCAGGAAGGCCCGCTCTGCGGTGATCGTTATGGCACTTGGTCCGTGATTCAGTGCGCCAACCAGATCATGCATCCTCCGGTCTTCCGTCCGGATCTCCACCCCGAGGGCCCCTTGGCCGATCGCGGGGAGGCTGACCGCTACCGGAAGAACCTCGGTGATCTCAGCCTGCCGTCCGAGACGGTGGATTCCAGCTGCCGCAACCACCAGTGCGTCCAACTCCTCCGTGCCGAGCTTCCTGAGCCGGGTATCCAGGTTGCCCCGAAGGGGGACCATCGTCAAGTCGGCGCGATAATGCAGGAGCTGGGCCTGCCGTCTCAGGCTACTGGTGCCGATCCTGGCACCGGTTCGCAGCGCATCCAATTTTTTTCCGTGCCGGGAGATGAGGGCATCGAACGGGTCTTCCCGCTCGAGAATGGCCGCGATGGTGAGACCCGAGGCGATCTCGGTCGGGATATCCTTCATGCTGTGAACCGCCAGATCCACCTGTTCCTCGTGAAGCGCCTCCTCGATCTCCTTGATGAAGAGCCCCTTGCCTCCCACTCGGGACAGGGGGACCTTGTCAAACTTATCTCCGCTCGTCTTGATCTTTACCAGCACCGGCCTCAGGTCCGAGTATCTCTGCCTCAGCGCCGCGGCGACTTGCTCGGCCTGGGTAACGGCCAAAAGACTCCCCCTTGTGCCAATCCGGACTTGCTGGTTCACAGTTCACCGTTTAGGGTTGAGAACTGAGAGTTCAGAGCATGAGAAATTCGCAATTCGAAATCCGAAATTCGCACGGTCGTCGGACTTCGGCGAGCGGTTCGGCCAAGCTCACCGTCGAGGCCTCAGTCGAGCCGTCATCGGTCGTCGTCTTGCAAGCCAAAAAGACGACGCAAGACGTTGACATAGAGCAAACCGTCTCGGTTGACCGACTGGCGCTTGAGCTCGGTGGTGGGATAATGGAGGACCTTGTTGATAATGCCGTGGGCTAACGTCCGCACCACCGCCTGCTGCTCAGGGTTCAGGTTCGGCAGGCGGTCCAGTGCCTTGGCGAGCTCTGTCTCTCGAATCTCCTCCAAGCGTCGCCTGAGTGTCACGATCGTGGGGACCACGTCGAGACTCTTGAGCCACCGCATAAAACTGGCCACCTCTCGCTCGATGAGGAGTTCCGCATGCGCCGCTTCCTGCTGTCGCTCCAGGCGATGGACCGACGCAACCCCCTCGAGGTCATCGATGTCGTACAGATAAATGTTGTCAATCTCGTTCACCGCCGGATCGACGTCGCGCGGGACGGCGATATCGATGAGAAAGAGGGGGCGGTTTCGCCGGAGGCGGATGAGCTCCTCCATGTCGGCTCGGTGGAGGAGATAGTGCGGGGCGGCGGTGGAACTGACCACGATATCGGCCTCCCGCAGCTCCTCGCGGATCTGATCGAACCGGACGGCCCGCCCTTCAAGTCGCGCGGCCAGCTCGACTGCCCGGTCGAACTGGCGGTGGGCCACAAGGACCGCCTGAACTCCCTCGCCTCGTAAATGCCGAGCGGCCAGTTCCGCCATCTCACCCGCCCCCAGGATCAGCACGCGCCGGCCACTAAGCTCCCCAAAGATCTTCTTGGCAAGCTCGACAGCCGCCGAGGGGACCGAGACGGGCGACTCTCCAATCCCCGTCTCTGTCCGCACCTTCTTGGCCACCCCTAACGTTCGCGTCATTAGCGCGTTCAGGATTGGGCCCGTCGCCTCTTGGGCCAGGGCCACCTGGTAGGCCGTCTTGACCTGACCCAAGATCTCGGATTCCCCGAGCACCATGGAATCCAGGCTAGCCGCAACCCGGAAGGCATGGCGGACCGCGGCTTCCTGATGATGGCGGTACAGCCTGTCCGCAAAGAGGGCGAGCGGGGTCTGAGTCCCCTCTGCCAGGAGCTCAGGAATCGCAGCCTCGGCTTGCGCCGGATCCTGGGTCACGGCATACACCTCGACGCGGTTACAGGTCGACAGAACCATCCGCTCGAGTACGGCCGGCTCCTGTCCTAAGCGCTCCAGGACAGCGGGCAACTGTCTGTCCGAGATGTGGAGGCGCTCCCGGATTTCGACCGGCGCCGTCGTGTGATTCAAGCCCACCGTCAGGATCACCATAGCTCAATTACCCGCATGGGGGTGGCCGAGCAGTACGCTCACCCCCACAAACGCAACCAGGAGCGAACCGAATCCGACAATCGCGAGGAGCGCCGCCTTTCTGCCCCGCCACCCAGCGGTGAGCCGGGCTTGCAGGAGCCCCGCGTACATCACCCAGGTGATGAGGGAGAGAGCCTGCGTAGGGTCCCAAGTGAGGAAGCGGCCCCAGGCGGCCTGGGCCTGCAGCGCGCCGGTGATCAGCCCCGCGGTGAGGAGGGGGAACCCCACCAACAGGGTCCGGTGACTCAGCCCGTCCAGAAAATCCAACGAGGGGAGCCGGTGAGAAATGGCCCCCAGACTTTTCGACTTGAGTTGGCGCTCTTGCAGCAGATACATCAACCCGACGCCGCAGGTCAGGGCCAAGGCGGCATTCCCGAGGAGGATCAACGTGACATGCATCCAGACCCATGTGCTGGTCAGAGCAGGGTTCAAGCCCGCGGGGCCCTTTGGAAGGCTGGCCGCGGCGGTGGTGGTCAAAAGCACAATCGGCAGGATGAAGGCTCCCATGACCTTCCGCTGGAACCGGAACTCGAGCCCAAGATACACGAGCACCGTGGCCCAGGCGAAGACGGAGAGGGCCTCATAGGTGTTACGGGGCGGCAGGCGCCCGGCGGCAACGAGGCGAACGAGCAGGGCTAGGGTGTGCAGGATAAAGCCGCCGGTTGTGGCCGCGGTGGCGAGTCGAGAGAGGCGGGTACCCTTGACGGAGAGGAGCAGCAGGTAGGCCACCGTCCCCACAACGTATAACACCAGGGCTCCGAAGAAAAAGGTCACATCCACGCTGGTCAACCTAGTTTATGGTCCACAGATAAGACACATTCGAATTTCGAAATCCCAAATACTGGGTGTCGTCGGTCGTCGCCTGTGGATGGTCTATCGTTGGTGAGCGGTCATCGATGGCAGAGCGTTAGCGAGGTGAGTACTGATGGCTGGACGCTGAATGGGACCAACTCCCAACTTAAGTCCGCCGGGCCCGCCTCTGGCTGGCCTCCAGAAGGCCCTTTACCTCTTCCACAAACTCATTCACGTCCTTGAACTGGCGGTAGACCGAGGCGAACCGGACGTACGCCACCTCGTCTAACTCATACAGGCGCTTGATGATCACCTCTCCGATCTCGCCGGAGCCGATCTCACGGTCTGGCTTCTCCATGAGGCGCGCCTCGACCTCGTCGGCGATCTTCTCGAGCTCCGCCACCCCCACCGGTCTCTTCTGAGTCGCCTTGAGCAGGCCGCTCAGAACCTTGTTGCGATCAAAGAGCTCCCGACGGCTGTCTTTTTTCACCACCATGAACTGAATTTCCTCGATCCGCTCATAGGTGGTGAACCGTCGCGCGCAGTTGAGGCATTCCCGACGCCTCCGGACCACCCCGCCGTCGCGGGCCTCCCGGGAGTCGACGACCTTCTCCTCCATCTGCCCGCAAAAGGGGCATCTCACGACGCCCACTCCCCCGCCCCAAGTCCCAAGCGTTCAAGGTACAGGGGAAACTGCTGGCACAGCTCGCGGACCTTCTCCTTGACGCGCTGGTGGCGCCCCGCATCGGCCACATCCTGCAGGACTTCAGCGATCAGCTGGCCGATCAGACGCATCTCCTCTTCTCGCATTCCACGGGTGGTGACCGCTGGGGTCCCGATCCGAATGCCGCTCGTCACCGCCGGCTTCTCCGGATCAAAGGGGATCGCGTTCTTGTTCACGGTGATCCCCGCGTTCTCGAGCGTCACTTCCGCCACTTTGCCGGTCAGCTTCCTTGGCCTGAGATCCACCAGCATCAGGTGAGTGTCCGTCCCCCCCGCCACGAGGCGAAAGTCCAGCCGACTGAGCTCTTCGGCGAGCGCGACCGCGTTGCGCTGGATCTGCTGCTGGTACGCGCGGAACTCTTCACTCAAGGCCTCCTTGAAGGCCACCGCCTTGGCGGCGATGATGTGCATCAGGGGGCCACCCTGGAACCCGGGAAAGATGTTCTTGTTGAGGACCGGTGCATACTCCTCCTGACACATGACCAGCCCCCCCCGCGGGCCCCGAAGCGTCTTGTGGGTGGTGGTGGTGACGAACTCGGCATAGGGGATCGGCGACGGATGAAGTTTCGCGGCGATGAGGCCAGCCGGATGCGCGATATCAGCCATGAGGATCGCGCCACTTGAACGCGCAATCTCTTTGAAACGGGCAAAGTCGAGGACCCGCGGGTAGGCACTCCCGCCGACCACGATCATCTTCGGTTTGTGCTCGCGGGCCAGCCGCTCTACTTGCGCGAAGTCAATCTGTTCTGTTTCGGGATGCACGCCGTAGTGGACGACGCGGAAGAAGCGCCCGGAGAAATTCACCGGACTCCCGTGGGTCAGATGACCGCCATGCGCCAAATCGAGCCCCATGATGGTGTCCCCGGGCTGCAGGACCGAAAAGTACACCGCCATGTTGGCCTGGGTACCGGAGTGGGGCTGGACATTGACATGCGCTGCGCCAAACAACGCCTTGGCCCGCTCGATGGCCACGGTTTCCGCCTGATCCACAAACTCACAACCGCCATAGTACCGCCGGCCCGGGTACCCCTCGGCGTACTTGTTGGTCATGACAGAGCCCGTCGCCTCCATGACCGCCTCGCTCACGAAATTCTCCGAGGCAATCAGCTCAAGGCCGTAGGCCTGCCGTTCCGCCTCCAACCGGAGGGCTTCGTGGATCTCCGGGTCCACGTCGCGCAAGCGCTTCACCTGTTCCTCCCCATGTTCGCTGTCGGCAGTCAGCTCTCAGCGGTCAGGTATCAGCCAGCAGCAGTCCGCAAAGAACTTCAGAGATGTATGCTTGCCTTTTAATGCTTGCTGATGGCTGACAGCTGACTGCGGACAGCCCTCCTGTGCATCTTCTTCAGGCCCCCGCTGGCTTTTGCCCGATGAGATCGCCGAGCTCCGCAGGGAGGGTGCACATGGCGGTATGCACCGCCGGTCCGTAAAAACGCAGGCCGGCCTCTGGTCCCAATCGCTCGCTGAACCGGGCCACCAGGGTATCAGGGGCAAAGGGGTCGAGCTCGGCTCCAGCGGTTGCCAGCAGAAATCCCCAATCGGCCCGGAAGGAAGCCACAAACGTCCGGTAGGATAACAAACGGGGGAAGGCCATTGCTACATCCTGACGAACACGTAGGTGCGCGGCAAAATCCGCCAGGCTCAGCTCCAGGGCCTGCATGGCCAAAATCCCGCGGTCGGCCAAGCGCCCATGCACCGCCCGGTAGTAGGCTTCAGAGTAATCCGCGGTCACCACATCGGTGATGTCCTGAATGATCACATCGAAGAGACCGGTTGGCCGCTGAAGAAATTCACGGGCATCCTCACACACGAGCGTCACCCTAGGGTCCTCAAAAGCCCGCCCCGACCACTCCGGGAGGTATCGGCGGCAGAGGGTGACGACCTCTTCATCCAGATCCACCATCACGGCTTCCTCCACGAGGCCGTAGCGTAATACCTCCCGGAGGGCAGCCCCCTCTCCGCCCCCAAGAATCAGAACGCGGCGGGGGTGGGGGTGCAGGAGCATCGCCGGATGGACGAGGGCCTCGTGGTAGATATGCTCATCCAGGGCCGCCGATTGGATCTTGCCGTCTAAAATCAGCATCTTGCCGAACTTCGGGCTTTCGAAAATCTCGATCGTCTGAAACTTGGTCTGGCCAACGTATAAAGAGCCGGCCACGGCGTAGCCGTGGAACTCGTGGGGATCGATCTCATCAATATAGTAGAATCGGGAGACCGCAGCCATCTTCCAGGCCCTGAAAAATTGAGCACTTAACGGAATTGATGCTACTCCACCCACTCCGCCTTGTCAATCGCGAACTTCCAAATGGAGCGATGGATTCGGCTATCGGAGAGGAATGCGGGCGGGGATATTAGTGTAAATGATCTGTCCTCGGGACCCAGGAAAACGGTACACGCGGACCGGCGAAGCGCGGCGAGTAATTAGAGCGGTCGGCCAGCCATAGCGCCGCAAGACCCTTTTGACGTACGTGCGGGTCTCGCGGTACGGGGGGACACCCTGATACATGTTGACCGCTGTCTCTCCGGCGTTGTACGCGGCCAGGGCTAACCGGAGGTTGCCGTTAAAGCGAGAGAGGAGATCCCGGAGGTATCGTATCCCCCCGGAAATGTTTTGCAGGGGATCAAAAGGGTTCTGAACCGCGTACCGGTCCGCGGTCTCGGGCATGAGTTGCATGAGACCCATCGCCCCTTTGGGGGAGACCGCCCCAGGATCGAAGGCCGATTCGACCGCGATAATGGCCTCCACGAGGCGAGGATCCACTCCGTAGCGATCGGAAGCGGACCGGATCATTGGTCGCAAGCGAGAGGGAGCCGGTACTGCCTTCACCCGGTACGAGGCAAACGAACGGGTAGGCGGAGGGATATTGCTGTAGCGGATAGCCCCGGAAGCATTCACCCGCCGGTAGACTCTCGCGTTGCTCGCGATTGCCATTTCAGGGAGTAAGGCGAGGAGGAGCAGTCCCCACAAAAGGCAGACGGTCTTCCGCATGGCGTTCCCCTGTTCGGAATGAGCTCCAACACAGCGGTGCAAGTCCCGTACCGTCTGCAACCCCTCTACCGGAAAGACCTTCGACGTTAGACCAGCGGGACGAGGAAACGAAGGACTCCCATAAAGCCCATTCCGCTCACCACCGAGAGGATGACCTTCCAGTTGAATTTCCGATGCGCTTCTGGCAGCAGATCACTCGCCCCGATGTAAATGAAATCCCCCGCGATGAATGCCAGTGATTTCTCGAGGAACGGGCCGGGAATCAGCGCGGCCATTGTGACGCCCAACGGGTAGAGAAGGCCAGCCACGACAAGGGCAACCATAGTGCGCTTCTTGCTCCATCCCGCTTCCCTCATGATCACGGCAGAGGTGATCCCCTGCGGAATCTCATGGAGCACGACGGCACCAGTAATCGAGAGCCCGAGCAGCGGGTTGATGAGATATCCCACAGCGATGCCTACCCCGTCAATGAAATTGTCCAGGGCCATCCCGACCACCGCCACGGGACCGATCTGGTGCGTCTCGCACTCGCTTTCCCCGCAGGCGTGGATCATCATCACCTTTTCCAGCACATAGAACGTGAGAAATCCGAGGGCTAGGACGTGGGCGTTCTCCTTGAGATTCACTTCTGGGAGGATGTCGAGAAAGCTCACGGCCAGCAAGACCCCCGCCGCGAACCCGATGATATATCGGGATTCGATTTTCGCCGTCTTCCCTTCCAGGGCAAGCCAGCCGGCCGCGACGTCGGATAATCCGGCCACGATGGCGTAGAGGTAGATCATCCCACCAGCCTCCTCATCGCCCGTCCCGCCGACACGACCGACAAAGGCCGAACAGCTCGAGCACGTGGGACCGCACGGCAAAGCCGGTTCGTTTCCGGATCTGCCGCGTGAGGTCGGCCGCCTCGACCGGGCAGGTTGCCACATCATCAATCCGCCCGCAGGCGTCACACACCAGATGGTGATGGTGATGCCGGTAGTCGTCGGCCAATTCGTACCGTGCGGCTCCCCCCAGCTCCACCCGGCGGACGATGTTCAGCGTCTCAAAGAGACGCAGGGCTCGATAGACCGAAGAGAGGTTGATGCCCGAGCTGCGAACCGTCCGGTGAATCTCCTCAGCCCGGAGGGGACTCGGGACCGTGGTGAGGACGGTCAGGACCGCGGACCGGGCCCGAGTCCAGGAGTGTCCCTGCTCTCCCAGGAGGTGTTTAATGTGCTGCATCGTCTGGCGCATAGGCATATATTGCAAATGATTTGCAAAATCAATTCTACCCGACCCATCGTCCCCGTCAAGGTAAAAACACTCTCAACTTGTCGGCCGGGGAGTGGGGTGTATAATAGGGCGGCCTGAGCGCGTGGAGAAAGGCGGGGGGATGAGCGACAAAACTGGACCCCTTTTTGAACGATTGGTCGAGATCATGGTCACCCTTCGAGGGCCTCAGGGCTGTCCCTGGGACCGCGAACAGACCCGAGAGTCCCTCAAGGCCTTTCTCATTGAAGAGGCGTACGAAGTCTTGGAGGCGCTGGATCATGGAGGAAAGGAGAAACTCCAAGAGGAGCTTGGGGATCTCCTCCTCCAGGTGGTTTTCCACGCCCAGGTGGCCGCCGAGCTCGGAGAATTCACCATGGACGAGGTGCTGAAAAATGTCACGGACAAGCTCGTCCGCCGCCACCCCCACGTCTTTGGCGAGAGTCGCGCAGAAACCCCCGCGGAGGCGCTTTCGAACTGGGAGCGGCTGAAGCAGGCCGAACGGGGGGGCGTGAAGGAGGCCTCGGCCCTCTCGGGCGTCCCCAAGACCCTTCCTGCCCTTCTCCGGGCACAGCGTCTCCAAGACAAGGCGGCCCGCGTGGGGTTCGACTGGGGGGAGACCGCTCAAGTCCTTCAGAAAGTGGAAGAGGAGCTTGCGGAATTCAAGGCGGCAATCGGGAGGGGGCGAGACGCGACGGAGGCCGAGATGGGGGACCTCCTCTTCAGCCTGGTGAATCTCACCCGGTTTCTCGACCTCAACGCAGAAGAGGCCCTCCGGAAATGTATGGAGAAGTTCACCCGCCGGTTTCGCCACATCGAAACGGTGATCGCCGAGCGAGGAAAATCGCTCACAGAGAGCAGCCTGGAAGAGATGGATGCCCTCTGGGAAGAGGCAAAGGTTGGGGAGGATCCAGCGAGAGGCCGGTAACATCCTGTTGCTCCTCGTGGACGGTCTTGGCCTCGGTGAGCCGGAAACGGATCGCAACCCGTTAGCCGTGGCCCAGACACGCTGGTTCAACTGCTCGAGGACTTGGACCGCTTTGTCTCGAAACTGGTCGAGCTCATAGATCGGTCTCGTCATCTCCTCGTCCTCGTTAGCGATCACGGCAACGTCGAAGATCTCAGCACCGCGGGGCACACCTGGAACCGCGTCCCGACCATGGTCTGGGGGCGGGGGAAGGAGCGCTTCGCCCGCCGGATTCACGCCTTGACCGACATCGCCCCCAGCCTCCTCGCCCTCTGGGACACCAGCAATCCGCAGTCAACTTGAAGTATTTCGGATTTGGAATTGCGGATTTGGAGTTTTGTGGGATAGTCCCTGGATTTTCACATGCGAAATCCGAAACCGAACATTCGAAATAGGTTGGCGGCTGACGGCCGGTCCTTCGGACGGGTGCCTTGCAAATTTGCACCGGTGAGAGTACTCTCAGAGTATGAGGTTCTTTCGCTTTGTGCCGCTACTGGTCTTCCTTTTCGCCGTCTTCGCCCCGGCCAGCAGGGCGAGCCCCGGTGAGGTCTACGTGGCCCGCGTGGACGGGGTCATTTCGCCCAGTACCGCCGACTTCATTGTGAGGGCGATCCACAAGGCTGAGCAGGCGCAAGCCCAAGCGCTCGTCATCGAGATGGATACCCCCGGGGGCCTGGATCTCTCGATGCGCATCATTATCAAGGAGATGCTGCGATCCCCGGTCCCGGTGATCGTCTACGTTTCACCCGGTGGGGCGCGGGCCGCTTCAGCCGGAGCCTTCATCACCATCGCCGCCCACGTCGCGGCCATGGCCCCTGGGACCAATATCGGGGCTGCCCATCCCGTCCAGATGGGGGGCGGGGAGATGGACAAGGTGATGGCCAAGAAGGTCGAAAACGATGCGGCGGCCTACATCCGGAGCCTGGCAGAGCGCCGAGGGCGAAACGCCACATGGGCCGAGGAGGCGGTCCGCAAGAGTGTCTCGATCACCGAGAAAGAAGCGGTCAAGTTGAAGGTGATCGATCTCGTCGCGGACGATCTTGCCGATCTCCTTGCACAGGTAGACGGACGCACGATCGAGACCGGAGCCGGACAGGTGACGCTGGCGACCAAGGCGGCTACAACCACCGAGGTGGAGATGAGCTTTCGGGACAAAATCCTCCAGGTCATCTCCAATCCGACCATCGCTTACATCTTACTAATCCTGGGGATGGCCGGCCTCTACTTCGAGCTGTCGAATCCCGGAGCCATCCTTCCGGGAGTCCTGGGCGGCATATGCCTCATCCTCGCCTTCTGGGCATTTCAGACCCTTCCCATCAGCTTTGCCGGTCTCCTGCTCATCATCTTCGGAGTCCTCCTGTTTATCGCCGAACTCCAGGTCGTCTCCCACGGCGTGCTCACGGCTGGCGGGATTATCGCGATGTTCTTGGGATCGTTGATGCTGATCGATTCCCCAGCCCCCTTCTTGCAGATCTCCCTCTCGGCCATCATCGGGGTCACCGCGGCCACCACCGGCTTTTTCCTTCTCGTGATTGGGGCCGCCATCCGCGCGCATCGTCGTCAGCCGGTGACAGGGCATGAAGGCCTGATCGGTCAGATCGCGTTGGTCAAGACCGCCCTGAAACCGGAGGGTCAGATCTTTCTCCGCGGAGAGATCTGGAAGGCGAGGTCCGAGGAGCCGGTGAAACCCGGCGGACAGGTCGAGGTGACCGGGATCTCTGGGTTGACGTTAAAGGTCAGGAAACTTTCCCCGGAGGCGCACGGGACGGGCTAGTCCTATGGGGAGTACAACCCACAGAGGGGTAGGGAGGTACCAAAATGCCAGGCTTCTTTACTTTCAATATCGGTGTAGTCTTCTTCTTGGTGGTCTTCCTGTATATTATGGCTTCCTCGTTCAGGGTCTTGAACGAATATGAACGGGGGGTCATCTTCCGGTTTGGGAGATTAGCCAAGGCGATCATCAATCCCGGGGGGGAGGGCAACGGGCCAGGTATCATGATCCTCCTTCCCTTCATCGACAAGATGGTCCGTGTCAGTACGCGGACCATCGCCATGGATGTCCCCTCCCAGGACGTAATCACCAGGGACAACGTCTCGGTCAAGGTGAACGCGGTCATCTACTTCCGGGTGGTGAAAGCCGAGTCCGCCATCGTCGAGGTCGAGGATTACCTCTACGCCACATCCCAGATCGCCCAGACTACCCTACGGAGCGTCCTCGGGGAATCGGAACTGGATACGCTGCTCTCCGAACGGGAGCACATCAATCGAAAGCTCCAGCGGATCATCGATGACCACACCGATCCCTGGGGGATCAAGGTCACGGTAGTCGAGGTCAAGCACGTGGACCTGCCGTCCGACATGCAGCGGGCCATGGCGCGGCAGGCGGAGGCCGAGCGGGAGAAGCGGGCCAAGATCATCCACGCCGAAGGCGAGCTCCAGGCCTCGGAGAAGCTCGCACAGGCGGCCCACATCATGGCGGCCGAACCGATCACCATCCAGCTCCGGTACCTCCAGACGCTCACAGAGATCGGGACTGAGAAAAGCTCGACCATCGTCTTTCCTCTCCCCATTGATATCATCTCCTCACTCACCAACCGGCGGACCGAGTCCCCTTGAGGACGGGATGACCGAACAAGGGGTGAAGCGGTCCGGCGATTGATGGACGGATGAAGACGGCAGATGTCCTGATCATCGGCGGGGGCATCATCGGGTGTTCGATCGCCCTCGAACTGTCACGCGCTGGCGTCCAGGTTCTCCTCCTCGAAAGAGATCGGATCGGTTGTGAAGCCTCGGGAGAGGCGGCGGGCATGTTGGCCCCTCAGGCCGAAGGCCTTTCCCCCGGCCCCTTTCTAGACCTCTGCCTCAAGAGCCGGGAGATGTTTGACCCCCTCCAAGAGGTGCTGAAGGAGGAGACCGGGATCGATATCGAGTACGTCCGGTCTGGGGTCCTCTTTCTCCTCTTCACCGAAGAGGATGAAATCCTCGCGAAACGGATGTTCGAGGAGCAGCGCGGCCGGGGACTCACGGTTGAGTGGTGGGACCGCCAGCAGCTCCTGGAGGCCGAACCCCACGTGACCCCCGAGGTCCGTGGCGCCCTGTGCCTCCCCGACGATCACCAGGTCCAGAATGCCCGCATGGTTCGGGCCCTCGCGCTGCTTGGGGCCCGCCGCGGGGTCCAGTTGGTCGAGGGATCCGCCGTCACCGGGATCGTGCGGGATCGGGACCGGGTGATCGGGGTCCGTTCCCTCACCGAGACCTACCACGCCGGTAAGGTGGTGGTCGCCGCGGGCGCCTGGTCAGGAGGGATTGGACAGCTCCTGAATCAGGATATCCCCATCCGGCCGGCCCGAGGACAACTCCTCTCAGTGGAAACCGGAGGAAATTTCTCTCGCCACATACTGTATTCAGGGAAGGGCTACGTGACTCCGTGGCCGAACGGCGAGGTGGTCGTCGGGAGCACCATTGAATTTGTGGGATTTGAAAAGCAGATCACCGTCGCGGGTATTGGGGAACTGCTCACAATGGCCAGACGCCTCGTCCCCGCCCTGGCGAGCCGACCGATCCTCAGGACCTGGTCAGGCTTTCGCCCCTGGACCCCTGACGAGCTCCCGTATCTTGGCGCCGTGCCGGGCTCGCCCGGTTTGTACATCGCCTCCGGGCACGGCCGTAACGGAATCCTGCTGGCCCCCGTCACCGGCCAACTCATGGCCGAGCTGCTTCGGGATGAGCACCCCTCCCTCTCACTGGACCCCTTTCGACTGGACCGATGAAGGTTCGACGCCTCCACCCCTGGAACGTCTCACCCACCGAGGCGATCTGTATCCAACACACGCTGCGACGGCGCCTGGATTTGAGAGAGTACGGCGGGACCATCGAGACCGTCGCCGGAGTCGATGTCTCGTTCGACAAGTACGCTCCCACGCTGTACGCTGCGGTGGTCGTGATGCGCCTGAATGACCGTCAGATCCTTGAGACCGCCACCGCGGTGACGACATCCACCTTTCCCTATATCCCCGGCCTCCTCTCGTTTCGTGAGGCGCCGGCCGTCCTGCAAGCGGTCAAGAGGCTCCGTCGCGCGCCCGACTGCCTCCTCTGCGACGGCCAGGGGATCGCCCATCCCCGCCGCTTTGGGCTTGCGTGCCATCTCGGCCTCCTGCTGGATCTGCCGTCAATTGGCTGCGCCAAGAGCCTGCTGGTCGGCAAATATCGGGAGCCGGCGCGGAAACGCCGGAGCTTCCGGGCGCTGCTCGACAAAGGCGAACAGGTGGGGATCATTTTGCGGACCAAGGACGGGGTCGCACCAGTCTATGTCTCCCCCGGTCATCGGATGAGTTTTCCAAGGGCGCGCAAGATCGTCCTCGATACGCACGGCGGCTATCGGGTTCCCGAGCCGACCCGGCAGGCCCATCTATTGGTGAACGCGTTGCGCCGGGACGGACCCGTGTCCGCCCTGCTTCACGGATGACCCATATTGAGAGACAGCTAGGAAGGAGGGGAACGATGAGACGAATCGGCATCGCGCTCGTGACGATGGTCATCCTGGGGGGAGGGCTCGCCACCGCCCAAGAGGCCCCACCGACCCCCACCAAACCGAAGCCCAGGACAACGTCACCTGGGAAGGTCGGGCGATTTGTCCTGTACCCGGCCCAGTCCCCGGGGGAACTCGAGTATTTGGTGGACAGCACGACTGGAGATGTCTGGGTCGTCTCGAGGGACCCGAGCACCAATTATGTGTACCTTGGGTTTATCCCCAAAGGTCCACGGTTTACGTTCCAGGATATCTTCCGGCAGAAGCGACCGACGGGGGTCATTCCCACGCCGTAAACACGCACCGCGGGGATGAGGCAATGACAGAAGGGCAGCAGCGCACCGCGTGGGGTTTCGATCGACCTTTCGCGAAGGTGTTTCCCCAACTGAAGGATGCGGTGGTGCAGTACGAGGTGTCGAGCCGAGACCTCGCCGAGACCGACACGTCACACGATCGCTTCACCATGAGTGCCATCGATGGCACGTTTCAAGGACGGATCGGATGCCAGCATCCGGAGTGTCACGGGGGAGGCTTTGAGATCGAGCGGATCGTCGATGACATGGTGCACGAGCGACAGGAGAGTCGCGAGGGGGTCCTCGTGTGTCCAGGCTGGATCGGAGATCGCGATCGCGTCCCCTGCGTCAACAGCCTCGGCTACACCATCGTGCTGTTCTTTAAAGTCCGAACGACCCCCAAGGCCCCATTGGATTGAAAGGGCCTCGACACCATCCGCGATGTTGAGTATATTTATGTGCCGCGTGGGGGGTTAGCTCAGTTGGGAGAGCGCTGCCTTCGCAAAGCGACCCAGGCCATTTTTTGCGTTCCAAGTAGGTTAGTAATTTACGCATAACCTTCCGTTTTTCTTCAGCGAAAACCTTCTCTATCTAGTTGTGTTTTTTTCGATACTGTGACCCCGTTTTTGGAATTTCATTACTCAAATTTTACACACTTCGTCGGAGGGGTCGTGGCTGTCCTCACGCCCGGGACCGTCCAGTTTCTCGAGGAGGACATCCCGGAGTTTGTCCGCGAGAGGGGCCGCCCGAATACCCGCGGGGCATCTCATCCAAACAACTCTCCTCAAAAAGTACCCCCCATAGAGTCCGAGGAGTTTCCCCGGCCACCAAAGTGGCGGTTGTTGTTGCGCCGGCTTATTGAAATCGGCGGAAAAGACTTCTGGAAAAAGGCCGCAAACGACGGGTGTCATGGCGGTAGCACCGTGGTAGCAGGGTCATGGAAGGACTTGATTTACTGGGACTGGGCGGTGGGGATCTGATTACTAATCCGTAGGTCAGAGGTTCGAATCCTCTTG
>VRUN01000017.1 GCA_019456075.1 Candidatus Methylomirabilota bacterium | reverse complement strand
CGACCGACGCCGGGTGAGTCCGGAGGGTTCTCGAGAGCCTGCGCAGGCACCTGAACCCCAGGCGGACAGGACGACGGACCCTCCCCCAGAGGCCGAAACCCCGCCTCCCGAACTCCTCTCGACCCCTGACCTCGTGCGAATCTTCATCGCCGAGCTGCAGGCGCGGGCGTTGGTGCACCTGGGGCTGATCCCCAACCCTCAGACTCGCCTCGTCACAAAAGATTTGCCCGAAGCCCGGCTGGCCATTGACTGCGTGGCGGCACTGATCGAGCAGCTCAGCTCCTCCGGAGCGCCATCCGAGCGGGACCAACTCCGGCAAATGCTTGCGGACCTGCAATTAGGCTTCGCCCAGCAGAGCGGGACGTAATACGGCAGGCCGCGCTCGCCTCATCTCCTCGGAAAGGCTCGTATTCTGGTTTGATTCTTGCACCTTGCCACGCTGCCAAAGGAGGCCCCCGTTGCGCTCGTGGGAACAGGCCATCTCAAGCTTTCTCCATACTTTTCGCCTGGACAGCATCAAGAGCAAGATCCTCGTCTTCGCCCTGCTGGCCACGCTCATCCCATCCCTGATCACGGGTTGGCTGTCGTACGTACACAACAAGCGGTCCCTGACAGAAAAAATCACCGAAGAACAGCGAAATGTCACTTCCCACACTGCCCGCGAGATTGACTTATGGCTCAAGGAGCGATTCTACGACGTGCGCGTCTTCTCCAGCTCCTACGAGGTTTCAGAGAACCTGGAGAAGATCCTTCAGGCACCCAGAACATCCATCAAGGGAGTGCGGGCACTCCGTCGCCTGAATGGCTACCTCAACTCGGTCCGGGAAAAATTTATCCACTACGAAGAACTCCTGGTCATCGGCCCCAAAGCCGAGGTCGTGGCGACGAGCGCGGGCCAGGCCGCTGGGGTGAACATGCCACGCAACTGGCTGAAGGAGGCAAGAAAAGATAAGACCATCCTCGGGCATGCGTATTGGGACAAGACCTTGAAAAAGAAGGTCATGATGATCGCCGTTCCCATCAAGGCCGCGCACGGCCGCTTCCTGGGCGTCTTGGCCGCAAAAGTCAATTTCCGCCGGATCGACGAGATCATAAAAAGCTTCTCCATTGGAAATACAGGAGAGGTGTATCTCATTACCAAGGATGGGACCGTCGTGATCAGTTCCCGGTTCACTCCCTCGCCACTCGAGAAGACAAAATTGGCGGCCGAGACCGTCCGGACCCTGCCGGCAAAAGAACCCATATCGCTCGAATACACCGATTACCAGGGGAAAAAGGTCGTGGGGACCCTCAAGCGGTTGCCGCTGTTGAATGGGGGGGTCGTGGCCCAGATAGAGCGGAAAGAAGCCTACGCGCAGATTGCCCGGCTCCGAAATCTGACCTTCCTGATGGTCTCAGGGCTGCTGCTGGGCATTGGTCTAACCGCCTATCTCCTGGGACTCACCATTGTTCGCCCCCTGGATCGCTTGACCCGCGGTGCGGCCGAGGTGGCTGCCGGCGATCTAGAAGTCGATCTTCCCGTCGTGAGCCACGGCGAGGTCGGTTACATGACCGAGGTCTTCAATCATATGGTAGCGCACCTGCGCCAAGGGCGGGAAGAATTAGCTGCCATCAACAAGACCCTGAGCGAGAAGAATAGAGAGCTGGAAGCGCTTTCGGTCACCGATGGACTGACCGGACTCTATAACCGGAATCACATGATGGAGACCCTCGCCAATGAGACGGCCCGCGCCCAGCGGCACCACCACCCCTTTTCGGTACTGATGATTGATATTGATCACTTCAAAAAGTATAACGATAGCTACGGTCACCTCGCAGGCGACGCCGTCCTGATCAAAATGGGGTCAATTTTTACGACATCGATCCGCAGTGTTGAGTATGCAGCGCGTTACGGCGGCGAGGAGTTCCTGATCATGCTTCCAGAAGCCGAGCTGGATGGAGCCATCGAGGCGGCAGAACGCATTCGGACACGAGTCGCCCGAGAGACATTCAGCGACGGCAACGAAAAGCCCGGGGTCACCGTCAGTATCGGCGTTGCTGGGTTCCCAGGGCACGGCGATACCCCGGAATCCATCATCGCGAGTGCCGACGCCGCTCTCTACGAAGCCAAGCGGTCTGGGCGTAACCGGGTGGTCCGTGCCAGCAACAGTCAGGGAGAGAAAACGAGAACGTTCGGCTGATCCCTCATCGGTAAGTCAATGACCTATTGACTGTCCTTTCCATCTGTTCTGTCAACCAGGGCATGAAAGACCCAACCGCTGCGGCCATCCTTGTCTTTGACCCGCACCCACTGGTCCTTATACGAGGTCCCGACGAGCGAAGTGCCCTTCTTGAGCGTAAAGAGGACCTTGAAACCGAGGCCGGGCCCCTCCCTGATATTGCTTGTCCTGAGCACCTGGAGTGGGAGGGGCAAGGCGAACAGCACCTCACCCGCCCTCATGCGTATTTTCTCTCGACTCATCACCCGGGCCTCACCTAACTTAATAAAACTCTTGGCCTGGCGGGTAAGGTAGAGGGCCCCTCCGTAATTTTGCTTTTCAAACTCCCCGGCACCCATCTTCAGCAATTGCTCAGCCTGAGCGACTTCTGACCCATTCTCATGCCCGATCTCCCTTGCCTTCAAGGCCTTCAAGGCGACCTCTGCTTCTGCCATGACGGAGGCTGCCTCTGCCTTGCTTTCCAGACTATGCAGTTTTGCCTTGGCTCGCACCACCTCTTGGATGGCCTCATCCAGTTTTTGCTGCAGCTCTTTGACCTGGGTTTCCTTTTCCAGAAGTCGTAATTGGAGATTGGCGACCTTCTCTTTCAGTTTTTGATGGGCGGCGGTCTGCTTCGCTAAGGTCTCTTGGAGCGTCCGGTGCTCCCCCTCGAGTCCCTGATCCTTGGCACCCGGCGTTTTCCCGGCGCATGCGGAAAGGAGGAGGCTCGGAAGGATGAGAAAAAAGACCGGATATAAAAAGGCCCGGAAATATCTGGAACCAGAAACCCCGACCATATCGATGCTCCCTCTTTCAGCCGGCGGGGCGCCCCCCACCAGGAGTGACGCCTCTAGATCTCGGGGCTAAAGCCATTCGCCCTCTGAGCGGCTCCACCCCTGCGTAGCAAAGATTGTACCAGTGTTGTGCTCTTTGATAACTGGGGGACTTTACGGTGGGATCGATGGGGAGGGTGCGTCAGGGGCGCACCTTAAATTCCACCGACTTCCAGTAGGCTTCGGCGTGCGAATTGGTGTGCTGGCTGTTGATTTGGATCCTGATGCCCTGGACCTTTTTCGGTTCACGCCCAAAGAGCCTCTTGTAGTCCTCGACGACGTTCCGCGTCTCGATAATCCACTTTCCCGTTTCCGTTTCCCCGGAACGGACCACGACCGCCTTTATGTTGAATAGTGGGTACATCGCTGGAGACGGGGCCTTTGCCATGGTCCCCTGTGGAGCCGTGCTATCCCAGATATAAGCGATTGCCTCTTTCCGAATATATCCCCAATGAAAGAGCACAAGAAGTTGACCCGCCTGGTCGTCCGTGACCCTGGTGCGGAAATCCCCCCCTTTGGGTACTTCGGTAACCATCCACGTCCACACAAGAAAAGGGGTCTGCTTCAGGTCGACATCAACCTGTTTCTCGATAGAGAAGGACGACGCATTGCTCCGGAGCCTGAGCACCTGGCCGTCCGTGTCATAGAGGAGGGCCAAGTCCGCCTTCCCCTCCTTCTCCGACAGCTGCCACCCCGGGGGGACTTCGTCACTTGCCTGGCCGAAGTCCACGACAACCACCTCCTGGGCCCAGACCACAGTCACGAGGACACAAAGCATACCCAGAATCAAAAGTCCGAAGGCGAACCGAGTGCGCATCAAGGATCCTCCCTTTGGCTCAGACGGAAAGCGAGGGCGAATTATTCTGGTTTGAGACGTCCTCGAAGGGAGCAAGTCTACCAGCGGAGAGTCGTATCAGGCAACTCGTAAATTTACTAGTTTTCAGCAAAAAAGTTTCGAGGGCCCCCGAGATCCGTGAAGGGTGCTTTTTCGCCCTCAGGGCTCGACTTTTACGCCTTTCCAGAAGGCGACATAGCCCTGAATGTGCTTGGCCGCCTCTTTGGGTGTGGGGTAATACCAGGCGGCGTCCTTATTGACCTGACCCCCGACCACGATGTCATAGTAGCTCGCCTCGCCCTTCCAGGAACACGTGGTGTGCTTGTCGCTCTCTTGAAAGTACTGCCGGGTGATCGACTCTGGGGGAAAGTAGTAATTGCGTTCGACGACCTCGCATCTATCACTTTCGGCCAGGACAGCTCCATTCCAGATAGCCTTGGGCATTAGTGCCTCCCTGTTGTCTTGAGGTCTGGTTTCACGGTCTGCGGCACGCCGCTTGCACCTTTATTCCCCTAGAAATCTCTGAGGAGGAGAATCATGTTCCGAAAGCACCTGGCGCTGGTCACCGTCGCCGGCATTTTTGCGCTGGTCGTCGTCGGATGTGGTGAGAACCAAAACCCCATTCAGCAATACGGAAAAGAGGTCATCCAGGCGCACGAACGGACACAAAAGGTTAAGGCCCGGGCAGACATGCAAGTGCTCAAGACGGCGGTCCAGCATTATTACGTAGAGTGGGGACGCTTCCCTGCCAGTCTGAACGACCTACCTCTCGTCAAGAACCAGGGAATTGACACCGACGTGTATGTCTATGACCCCGCCACCGGGGATATCCGCCTCCGATAACACGTGCCGCACCAACTATTTCTGGCCTAGCTACCAATCTCCCCTGGTGCGGCACATCCGCTAGTCCCGAAAGTCTTCGGGATTCGGCACTCGGCATTGGCCTCGCTGAGCACCCCCCAGGCGTCGAGGAGCCTCTCCCCTACAACCCCTCAGCGCCCCTCGCGGTATATTGCTACTCTCAGGAGACGTTAGTTGGGGGTCTAGCGGTTTTCAGTCCGAGGCGGACGGCAGGGAGGGGAACAGTCTGGGAAGCTCCCGAATGCGCTTCCAGCCTTCGCCCACTTTGACCGCCTCGACCTGGATATCATCAAAGTATGTGTCGAGCACCGCGTCCCGCTCCATGGCCAGCGGCGGCGAGCAATAATCTTCTTCTTCCCACACGGCTGCCCCGTCGGCGGCGACGCGCGCCCCGCAGAGACCCGCGGTCAGCGCTTTGCCGAATGGGCGCATGCGAATGAAGGCCTTCTGCGAGAGTAACGTTTCAAGTTCCGTCAGCTGCTCGGGCTTTGCCTTGGCTCGCACCAGATAGTAGGCCAATGGCTTCCCTCCTTTTGCTGTACGCAAATGGCAATAATGGTATGGGAGCGCTTTGCTCAGGATGACGAACTGGTGAAATATATCCGATCTATTTGAGAATGTCTATAATCTGAGGAATCGTCCCTCTCTCGCCGAGGCGGATCGTCTTCGTCACACCACCGATGACCAAGCGCGGGTACCGAACTCTCCGCCCGAGGGCTGCCATTTCTCGATCGAGCTCATCGATCTTGGGCATCTGTTCTGGTGCCTCAAGCAGAGCCAAATGTTCCGTAACGCTCCAGGCGTGATCCCTTGCCTTTTCCATACTAAAGTTTATGAGGGCTTCGTCCGTTCTTCCCGCAATACGATCCAAGAGTCCGAGGATTGGCCAGACTTGGGAGAGTTCTCGTTCCACCTCGTCCACCAGTGATGCCAGGATCTCGTTGATCCTATTAAAGTCATTCTTGAGATCATGGACTGCACCTCCAGGACTGGTTCTCGCCGCAGCGATACCCAGGTCAAGATTGATATGCGCATTCATGCCCAGCAGTAAATGCTGCAACACGATGGGCCACCACGACGTTGCAGCATCAAAAGCGACCTGCCATGATCTAGTCGGTGCTGCATTATTCTGAAATTGCTCGAACGCCGCGAGGTAGCGGTTGGCAAAAACCACATCCAAACGCTCCATCCGCTCTCCATCGTCAAACAATCCGTCCGCGATCCCTTCTTTCACCTTGACAGTGACCTTGCGATACAAGGCAGCAAAATACCCGAGACGACTGTTGTGACTGCGAGCCCAGTCGATCATGCTCTCGAGCTCTTGAATGACCTCATCGATCGTCTTCGCTTGCATGCGATACACCTAGGAGAAGAAGTAGACCGCCCAAGAAAATCGGCCAGGTGATCGAATCAGCAGGGATACAAGAGTTGGCGTAATTCTATCGCAAGTCGTCGCGCAAGGAAACGGGGGGATTATAACGGGGTGTCATGGATTCTTACAGGGAATGTGTGGAGGACTGAAGCGGGTGATACCTAAAGAGGCCCCAGGGCCTCGCGGGGGGATTAGCGGAAGGGGAATAAATCGCCGGGTTTGATCTTCCCCTCGATCATTTTGACCGGAACGGGCCCGTAGTCGCGGCTGTCCTCGCGCACCCCTCGGTGATCGGTAAGGACAAAGTAGGCATCTTCCCCCATGGTGTTCGGACCGTAATCAGGAAAGGTGGGACCGGAAGCGTATGGTTCGTCTAACCGGTCACCGTTGATGTAGACTGCGCCGGACTTGATCTGCACTGTATCTCCGGGGAGCCCGATGACGCGCTTGACTTCCTCAGCCGAGCCATAGCTGCCCCTTTGCAACACCACGATGTCCCCTCGCTCGGGATCGGCAAAATTGTAGATGTACCTGTTCACCAAGTAATAAGCGTCCTTGCGCACCGTCGGTTGCATGCTATGGTCCGCAATATACTCGAGGCTCACAATATAGTCTTTAGAGGCGAAATACATCAGGATGCCCCAGAACAGGATAAACGCCATCCGGTAGGGCCTTCGCCTCTCCTTCCGGACATAGCGCCAGTCAAAAAACTTTCTCTGCGGGGCCTTCTCAAAAAGGGTTCCCGTCATCACCCAGTCTCCCGCTTGTGTCTCGCCATCCCAAACCCGCTATCTCCGAGACACAACTCCATCTCACATGGTCTATTTGCAAACTTTAGGCCAGGCCCGATCTCCGGGCGAGGCAGAGCTTTGAGGGCGGCCGGTCGCATCTCTGAGCTCCGAGGTACCGGATGCCGGCTAGCGGAATGGGAACAGGAAGCCGGGTTTGATTTTCCCCCTGATATTTTTGAACGGAACGGTCCCGAAGTGGCGGCTATCCCTGCTTACCAGACGGTTGTCCCCAAGGACAAAGTAGGTATCTTTCCCAACGGGCATCGGGCCGAGGGTTGGCAAGGTGGCGCCGACGGCGTACGGCTCGGCTAACCGACGGCCGTTGATGTACACGTGGCCGGACCGTATGGCGACCGTCTCGCTCGGCAGCCCGATGACCCGCTTCACGATCTCCTCAGGACCATATTCACTTCCTCGGACCACGACGATGTCGCCTCGTTCGGGATGGACAAAGTGGTAGATGTACCGGTTCACCAGGTGATAGCCCCCCTCCGGCAGCGTCGGGTGCATGCTGATGTCATCAACAATCCCGACGCTGACGACATAGGCTTTCATGAAGAAATACATCACGATGGACCATGATAAGATAAAGGCAAGCCTGTTGGCTCTCCGCCTCTCGGCCCAGAGGAAGCGCCAATTGAAAAAGCTTCTTCTGTTGCCCGTGGGTTCCAGCTGCGCCATCCCCCCCGACCCCTCCCCTTACGCGACGACTGTGCCTGCGACCCAAACTCGCTGAGGTCCTCGGCTTGCAAAGGAAAGGCCAGTCTGACTCGTACGCTTTCCAGGCGTTGAATGGCTGGGAGTGGGGAGCAAGAGTGGGGGTCAATCCTTGACGGAGCCGATTAAAACGGAAACAAGGGGTATCACGACCACTTCGGGGGGGGAAGATACGCTCATAAATCACTGAGGCTGATGCGGGCCGAGCAGTGAGGGGTCTCCCATATCGTCACCTCGGTCAGGGTCAGGCCTTCGGGCAACGCCTTCCCGATATCCTGAAAGGCCGTCTTGGCCATCACCTCGGCGGTGGGATTGTCCGGTAACGTGATGACTCGCTCGGGGGCTTCAGGCTGGGCCTCAAGAATCGCCGGGACGAGGGGATCATCGTAGCGGAAGAGCGCGGCGTGATCCCATTTGCTTACCAGCCGCTCCTCCACGATCCGTTTGAGATCCCCGAAGTCGATGAGCATGCCGAGCGCGTTCAGATTGGCCGCCTCCACCACCACCTGAAGGCGGTACCGATGCCCGTGCAGGTACCCGCATGAACCCGAGTGCCCGAGCACCCGGTGTGCCGCATCAAACTCGAAGTCCCTGGAAACCTTCATCCCCTTCACTCCCGACGAAACATTCGTTCTATGGTAGGAATCTCCTCCTCTGGCTGTCAAGTGATATCCCCCGCACAGCCTTTGACCCGATCGCCGGTGGCAGACGGCGTGAGACCAAGGCATGGGGGAAAACACTTGGACACAAACCGGTAACAAACTATGATGCCCGTCGAGGTCACCACGGAGAGCATTGCGTGAAAGAGATCGACCGGCGACAATTCCTCAAGGCGGCGGGGATTGCAACAGGGTTTGCCCTCACGGGAGGCATTGCGAGCATCGTCGATGCCCGAAGGCCCCCGGCCTTTGCAAAGGGGACAACCCTTCACCTCCTGCAGCCTTCCAGCTTTGTCAAGGAAGCCGACGAGGTCCATCGCCAGCTTGCCCGCGAATTTCAGCAGCGAACGCGGGTTGAAGTCACCATCGAGACCATCCATCCCCACGACCTCCAGACGCGGACCGCCACGGCGATCGAGCGAGGGATGGGCCCGGATATCGTTCAGATGCCGCACAACTGGCCTCATTTGTACGCCAATGCCTTGGTGGACGTCGCCGAGGTTGCCGAGCCCATCAGGCAGCGCGACGGCGGCTATTACGCGCAGATCGAAGAGGTCTGCCAGGTCGGCAGCCGCTGGAAGGCGGTCCCCTTCTGCTTTGTGCCGCTGGCAGTCGTCTACCGGGCTGACTGGTTCCGGGAGATCGGGGTCGAGGTGTTCCCCGATACGTGGGACGAGTACCGGCAAGTTGGGAAACAGCTGAAGGCCAGAGGGCGACCCTTTGGCTTTGTGCTTGCTCCCAGTGTCCGTGAATCACACGCCCTCATGTACCCACTGCTCTGGAGCTTCGGGGGAAAGGAGACAGAAGAGGACGGCAAGACCATCGCCCTGGCCAGCAAAGAAACGAAGGAATCGATCATGTTCTCCGTCAGGCTTTTCGAGGATGCCCTGGACGAGGGGGGGGCGGCCTGGGATGATGCTTCGAACAACCGCGCCTACCTCGGCCAGACCATTTCCGCCACCCTGAACGACGCCAGCATCTATCTCGTCGCCAAGAAGAAGTTTCCGCACATCGCCAACGCGTCGAGCCACGCCCCCTTACCCCAGGGACCGGGCGGGCGGTTTGCCTGGCATATCACCCAGGAGCACGCCATCATGAAGTACTCCGAGAACCAGAAGGCGGCGAAGGAGTACCTCGCGTGGCTCATGGAACGGGAGCAGTGGGCGAGGTGGTTTCACATCCAGGAGGGATACCGGACTGCCCCCACCACGTTCTGGGAGCGGGATCACCTCTGGGAAACTGACCCGAGGATCGTAGCCTTTCGAGAGATCAACCAGTACGGGCGGCCTCCCGGGTATCCCGGGCCACCCACCGCCCAGGCCACGCAGGCCCTGGCTAAGCATATCGTCGTGGAGATGTACACCAAAGCCATCGTCCGGGGGGTGTCACCCACAAGGGCCATTCAATGGGCGGTGCGCGAGCTGAATAAGATCTACAAGGGGTAGCCGATGTTCACGGGCGAAAGCGGTTCGAATGACGGAGGACCTGTCATGAAGACCGCACGAGTCCACGCACGTCTCTTGAAAGCCAAAGATGACGTGATGCTCTGGGGATGGCGGTCGCCAGGTCGCGGCGTGCTGCTCACGATCGGGCTGGGGTGTCTGACGACGTTCCTCATCTTCCTGGGCCACATGGCCGGCAATTGGCTCGGTGGGTGGCTTGGGGACCTGGGCGCCGCCCTCGGGATGTTCGTCGGCGCATGGGGCGGCTTTGTGGCCGGGGCCCTCATTGCCGAGGCTGTCGGGGTCTTCTTCCAGTACCGGAGCAGCCTCTAGCCCATCCGACAGCGCCCTCGCCCGCTTGAATCTCGCTCATCGTCCCAAGTGCGCCCTGAGAAAAGTATCGAAGCCGTCCACGTAGGCCTGCCCGCTGACGAGAAACCCATCGTTGTGCCCACCGCGCATCTCTAGGAACTCCTTCGGCTCGTTGGCCACCGCGAATAATCGGCGCCCATGCCCGAACGGGATGATCTCGTCGTCTCGGCTGTGCACAATAAGGACAGGACACGATACGGAGTCAAGATAGGCCTTGGTGTCATAATACAAGCGGGCCAGCCGCCGCGCCGGAAAGAAGGGATAGACCTCCGCCGCCATGTCGGGGACGGATGTAAAGCCAGACTCGATGATCAGCGCTCCCGGCGTGTGCTGAGTCGCCAAATGCGCCGCGATGGCCGCACCGAGCGAACGCCCAAAAAGCACCGTGTCTTTCGGTTTCGTGTGCCGTTGCTCGGTGATGTAGCGCCAGACTGCTTCGGCATCACGGTACGTGCCCTCCTCCGAGGGCACACCACGGCTGCGTCCGTACCCTCGGTAATCAAAGATAAGCGTCGCGAGACCTAACTCGTTGAAGACCTTCAGCGAGTCGAGGCGATGAGAGATATTCCCCGCATTCCCGTGAAAAAACAATAAGACACCTCGCGCTTGGTTCACCGGCAGGAACCAGGCATCCAGGGAAACGCCGTCATCCGTGACAATCGTTACCTCCTCATAGGCAAGCCCGATGGTGTCCGGCGTGGCAAGGATCTCGTAAGAAGGAATCCGAGGCAAGTAAAGCAGCTTCGCTTGAAAAAAGTACAGGTAGAGCAACAGGGCTACATAGCCTCCGACCAGGATCAGCACGATGGACCAGACAGTACCCAGGGGCTTTCTCCTATGCATTACGTGGCCATGTTCCGCCGTCGAAGGTTACGGCTCGGGCCCTTTGAGCCAACGGTGCGTTCTTGGTTTTCTGCAAGGCTGCAGTACATGCGATACGCCAGCATGCGCTCGCCTGAACCAACAGACGGATGGCGATGTCGCGTCGCGACCAAGATGGGCAGCGTCTCTTGCTCGCCATCCCAGCTGCGAAACTTCAGGAGCGTGCTCTGATCGGCAATCACGCCGAGTCCAGCTTCGTTGATCAACCGAATCCACCAGGCCAGGCTCGATGCATCTAGCCATCGCTCCATCGATACCCAGACCCCCGCCTCCGAGTGAAGAAGCCTGACCAGGTCTGCCACGACTTGCACGGAATCCGGGTCCTCCAGTTCGATTTCCATCGCGTCAATCGACCAGCCTCCACGCTCCGGCAAGTGTTCAGGGACCCTCAGGACTTCCTGGAACACGGTCGTAGAAACGATGAGGTCGAAGGACTGATCGGGAAACACCCCTTCCAGGCTCTGGAGATCGCGAACCGCGAAGCGGACGTTCCGAAGGTTCAGCCGGCCGGCAAGTTCGAGGGCGCAAGCGATCCCCTGCTCGCACTTGTCGACCCCCACGACCTCCGCCTCGGGATACAAGGAAGCGTAGAAGCACGTCAAGATTCCATTATCACATCCAACATCAAGGAGGGTTTTTGGCTGGGCAAATCTGCCTCGAAGAAACCAGCGCAGGAACTCCGTATACATCTGGCCGCAGTATTGCGAAGTGACGTCGATGGTGAGCGCTAGCGTATGATTCTTCAGGACGTAGACGTCAACGTCTTCTCCCTCTTCTCGGGCAGAAATCGCAGCGGCGACTCTTTCAGCGATCGGGCCGTGCTTCTTCCTGAGCCGCTCCCGGAAGACATTCCGGTCCTGGCAACCACCGATACCGACTGCTCTGAGATACGACTCTACAAGCGTTTCCATGCGAGCCGAATGGGGAGCCCGCCGGTTTCTCTCTGTCACCCTCCTCCGGTTGTCGGCCCGCTTCATGGGACTTCCCCTTTCTTGGAACCTCCCGATGGTGGTTCCACAGGGCTGCAGCGTGCAGTATTCCGCACTGTGAAGGGCGTGTCAAGCGCCTGCACAACCGCTGCGTACGGGAGTGGCGGTTTCCCGACAGATGTGTTCATCTTTCGCCATCGAGCCGGCCCTCAACCCCACCGAAACTAATAATTACGGATAGTTAAGCTATTGGCACGGTCATTGCAACCTTCAACCAGTAATTGAAACCATGGGAGACAAAGCCATGCCAATATTCCTTTTCAGAGTGAAGGTCACCTCAGAATCTGAGACCGAACTCAAGGAAGTTGCGGCCCCAGATTTTACCAAGGCGGTCCAGACGCTCGCGGAATGGCGTCCTGGAATTCATATCCTGAAGTTTGAGGCCATTTTTGTAAATTCCCCTGCGCACGCGTAAGGGTCAACGGGGAGACTTTTCGTCCGTCTTCCCTCTCGTCCCCCCCTCCTGACATTGCAGTCTCAGACTGGCGAAGACGAAAAACCTGTCGACGCGTTGACTTGGGTGCGCCAATTAGCATCGGTGCCTTCGACCAGGAGCTCGACCCGTGAATGAGGACCTCGGCCGGATCAGTCGCAATGAGTCAGAGGACATCCGCGTCTCGCTTCAGGAGGTAGAGGGCGAGCTGTATGTGGAAGTGCGGGTCTCTACTCGCCCAGCGGGCCAGTGTCAGGCTGTCGTGCCGGAACAACAAGCGATCGTCGTGCCTCTCACCGCGCTCTCGGCCCTGTGCAGCGTCCTGGTGCAGTCGCAGGACCGTGTCCTTAGAGACGGGTTGACGCACGCGCCGTCCCCCGCCACGGAGACTCCCGTGGAGGCCGGCGAGCCAGTCACGTCACGCGAAGCAGACCGGCGCGGCCCTCGGCGATACAACCTCACCGAGCCCCGTGTGCCAGTACGACTGCCTGTTGAGTGTTATCTCTTGAGTGCCCAGGACTCCTCGCCCGCCGAATCGGCCACTGAAAAGGTGGAAGGCGAAATGAAAGACGTGAGCAGCGGGGGCGCCCAGGTCTGGCTCGCCGGACACTTTCCCCACGCGAGCCGGCTTGCCGTCGTCATCAGGGTCGGGAAACGTATCTTCCGAGGACGGGCAGAGGTGGTCGGCGCCGCGTCACAACCAAAGAAGGGAACGTACCGACACAACCTCCGCTGGTTGACCCTGAACGACCAAGCCAAAGCTGCCTTGTCGAAGTTGATCGGCACCCCGCAGTGATCGCCCACCGCTTTTATGCTTCGAGGCAAAACATGGTGTGGCTGCTTCGGACGCCTGATAGCCCCCGGACCTTGTCGTAGACGGTCGCCAGGATCTCTTCGGAGCTACTCCTCCGGATCGTCGCCACCACGTCATATAGACCGCTGACGAGGTAAATCTCACTCACGCCCTTGATCTTCTTCAGTGCCTGGGCGGCTTTCCGATCCTTCCCTGGGTCCGCATTGATCAGCATGATCGCCATCGCCATCGCTCTTTCCTCCCCTGAAGGGTGGTGAAACACTAAGGCCCGGCGACCCTGCGGCCCCGGACCGTTCTGCTGCCAAATATCTTCGGTGATATGGAATCCGCGCTCTGGACTCTCCCTACCCCGGGTCCATGCCTGCATCTCCTGTGGAGGGCTTCAGTATCACCCATAGGGGATTCGAGCTCACTTCGACTTGAGGCGGCGGGTCAGGCCTTCGCGCTCCTCGCGGATGCCCGCAGGGAGACGGTCTCCGAATTTCTCGAAGAACTCGGCCTGGCTGCGGACGGCGTTTCGCCATCCCTCGCGGTCCACCGTGAGGAGCTCCTTGAGGACCCTGTCGGAGACGTTGAGCTCATTGCCGCCGATAGCAGCCGGTGTGGGAATGTATCCGATAGGTGTTTCCTCCGCCTCGCCGCCGCCCTTGCAGCGCTCAATCACCCACTTGAGCACCCTGAGGTTCTCGCTGAAACCGGGCCAGAGAAATTTTCCCTTCTCGTTCGTGCGGAACCAATTGACGCGGAACACCTTGGGAAGATGTGATGCCCGCTTTTCCATTGACAGCCAGTGGCCCCAGTAATCGGCCATGTTG
This sequence comes from Candidatus Methylomirabilota bacterium, assembly GCA_019456075.1. Taxonomy (GTDB): domain Bacteria; phylum Methylomirabilota; class Methylomirabilia; order Methylomirabilales; family CSP1-5; genus CSP1-5. The sequence continues at coordinate 16,309 of VRUN01000017.1, read as the reverse complement.
TAACCGCAGAAGGGGAGCATGGCCATGGGGTCCCGGCGCACCACGCCCACGGCGCCGGTGGTGGCAGCGGTCGTCTCGGAGGCGAGGGTGGCGCCTAGGAAGGTGCCGTGCTGCCAGCTGAAGGACTGAAAGACGAGCGGCACAAGCCGCTGGCGTCGCGAGCCAATGAGGATGGCGCTGATCGGGACGCCCTTCGGGTTTTCCCATTCGGGCGAGATAGACGGGCACTCACGCGCGGGCGTGGTGAACCGGCTATTGGGGTGCGCCGCCAGCTCTTTGCTTGCTGGCGTCCACGGTCGCCCACGCCAGTCGAGCGCGGTCTGTGGCGGGGGATCATCGTGCCCCTCCCACCACACGGTGCCATCGGGCCGGAGTGCGACGTTGGTATAGATGGTGTTCTTCCCGAGGGTCTCCATGGCGTTGGGGTTGGTCTTCGAACTGGTGCCCGGAGCCACCCCGAAGAATCCGGCCTCCGGATTGATGGCCCACAGTCGGCCATCAGGACCGACGCGCAGCCAAGCGATGTCATCCCCAAGCGTGTAGACCCGCCAGCCGTTCATGGAGGCTGGAGGAATCAGCATCGCAAGATTCGTCTTGCCGCAGGCGCTTGGGAATGCGCCGCAGATATATGTGACATCGCCGTCAGGGCTCTCGACCCCAATGATCAGCATGTGCTCGGCAAGCCATCCCTCACTCTGGCCGACGACGCTCGCAATGCGAAGGGACATACACTTCTTGGAAAGGAGCGCGTTGCCACCATAGCCCGACCCCACACTCCAGATGGTGTTGTCCTCGGGGAAGTGGCAGATGAAGCGCCGTTTGACATTCAGATCAGCCTTCGAGTGCAGGCCCCGCGTGAAGTCGCCTGAGGTACCAAGCTGCTCCAAGGCCACCGTCCCCATGCGGGTCATCATCCGCATGTTGAGGACGACGTAAATGCTATCGGTGACCTGAATGCCGACCTTGCTGAAAGGGGAACCGGGCGGTCCCATGAGGAAGGGGATGACATACATCGTCCGGCCTTCCATGGAGCCGGCGAAGAGCTTGGACAGGCGGTCGTAGGCTTCCGCCGGGGCCATCCAATTATTGGTGGGGCCGGCCTCGGCCTTGTCCCGGGAGCAAATAAAGGTGAGATGCTCGGTGCGGGCGACGTCGTCGGGGTCGCTCCGGTGGAGGAAGCAACCCGGCAATTTCTGCTGGTTCAAGGGGATGAGGTCACCCACGCGGACCGCAGCTTCCAAGAGCCGCTCGCGTTCGGCCTCGGAGCCATCGCACCACACGACGTCCGCCGGGCGGCACATCTTGGCCATCTCGTCGACCCAGCGCTGGGTGGATTGGTTCATCGCCGCAGCCTCCTCCGCGGACCGGAAAAACTCACGCCCGTTCCTCTAGATAGCGAAATATGCCACGAGAGGGCCTCGAATGCAAGACCTCCTGAAAGCGAGGCCACACATTTTTCCTGAAGGGGTCTCCAGCGGCTCAGGGGCGCTACCGGCGGTCAAACTGTCTGTCGAGCTCGCTCGCGGTGAGTCGAATCATCGTGGGACGGCCGTGGGGGCAGGTAAAGGGCGAGGAGCATGCCAGGAGCGAATGCACCAACGCCTCCATCGCCTCGGCGGCTAGCGTCTCCCCCGCCTTGATGCTTTTCATCTTGCAGGCCACGCGAGCAGCGATATCTGCCCGACGGTTTTCGGCCAGGCTTGCGAGGTCACCCTCGTGTTTGCGGTCGATAAACTCCCGAAGCAGCGGGGTCACTTCTCCTGAACGGAAGTAGGCAGGCATTGACTGCACCTGATAGCTATTGCCGCCGAAGGGGGCAAACGAAAAACCAATGGCCTCCAGGGATTCGCGATACTCTTCCAGGATCGCGCGCTCATGGGGAAGGAGCTCGAGGATGGGTGGGGTGAGAAAGAACTGTACCTCAGGGTTGCCAGCCTCGAAAGAGGCGAGCACCTCTTCAAACATCACCCGCTCATGCGCGGCATGCTGATCAATAATCCACAATCCTCCCTCGACCTCGACAATCAGATAGGTCCCACGAAACTGTCCCAGGAGCCGAAAAGGAGCTGGGGGGACAAAGGTCGGCGTACCCCTCGGGAGGCTCTCATCCTCGACCGCGATCGGCCCGCGAGTGGACTGGCCGACGCGAGACGGGGTGACCGAAGCGGTCGCGTACTTCTGTGGTGTTTCCCTCACCCGGGGCCCCCCGGCGTGGTGTGGTGCTTCAAGGGGAAATGCCCGGGTGGTGGACAAAACGAGTTCTTTAAAAATATCAGCCTTCCGCAAGCTCTCGCTGATGATATCCGTGAGCCGGACAAGCAGATCACGCTCACGGTGGAAGCGCACTTCCCGTTTCGTGGGATGAACGTTCACGTCCAATGCCGTCGGGGACATCTCGATGAACAGTACGGCCACCGGAAAGCGGCCCTGGGGGAGGAGGCCCTGATAGGCCTGCCTGAGGGCCAGGTTCAACGAGGGGTTCTTGATCGGGCGGGAATTCACAAAGAAGAGCTGACCCGAGCGATTGGCTTTTGCCAGCGTCGGAGCCCCCACGTATCCAGTGACCGTCAGGTGCGGCGATGTGTGCTCCACATCCACAAGACCCCGACAGAATTCCTCCGGAAACAGCGCAGCCATTCGTTCCATGGTATTGGCCGCCGCCAGCAGGTCGAAGATCACCTGGTCGTTGTGCAGCAACCGGAACCGCACTCGGGGACGGGCAAGGGCTGTGGCCACAAGGATACTGTGCACATGGCCAAACTCGGTAGCGTCGGCGTGCAGAAACTTGCGCCGCGCAGGGCTGTTGAAGAACAAGCTCTTGACCCCTACGGTGGTCCCGGGGGGGGTGGCACCCGCCCCCACGGCGCGGTTTTTCCCTCCCTCCACGGTGATCTTTACCCCTTCATTTGTTGTCGACTCACGCGTGATCAGAGTGAACTGGGAAACCGCAGCGATACTGGGGAGTGCCTCTCCGCGAAACCCTAACGTGGTGATGGCAAGGATATCTTCTTCGCGGGTGATTTTGCTGGTGGCGTGTCGCTCCAGGCAGAGTTCAGCATCTTCGCGGCTCATGCCGCAGCCGTCGTCCGCAACCTGGATGAACGTTTTCCCTCCTTTGTGTACCCGCACCTCGATGGTCTCAGCCCCAGCGTCCAGGCTATTCTCGACAAGTTCCTTCACGACGGCCGCAGGGCGTTCGACCACTTCCCCGGCCGCAATCTTATTGGCGACAAGCTCATCAAGGATCCGTATGATGCCCATCGGTCTGCTCCTTCGCGGAATGAGATAAGAACGTCAACTGTCCACTCCGGGCTCGGGCGGGAGCGGGGGCGCGGACGAGGGGGCGAGAGCTGGGTGGCTGGCCCTTCTGCGAGACTTCAAGGGTGTCGAGAATCTCCGCAGCCCGTTCAACCACTGCGGGTGGCAGACCCGCAAGCCTCGCTACGTGAATCCCGTAGCTTTTGTCCGTCGCTCCAGGAATGATTTTATGGAGAAAGACCACCCCACCCTTTCCTTCGCGAACCGCGATGGTCAGGTTCTCGATCCCTGCAATTCGTTCCCCGAGATCTGTAAGCTCATGATAATGGGTGGCAAACATCGTCCGCGGTCGAGGCCCATCCTGGGCGGAGAGGTATTCGGCCACCGCGCGGGCGATGCTCACCCCATCAAGCGTGGAAGTCCCCCGGCCAACTTCGTCTAACAGGACGAGGCTGTGGGGAGTCGCATGGTGAAGGATGTTGGCCACCTCGAGCATCTCCACCATGAATGTGCTCTCTCCCCGTGCAAGGTTGTCCGAGGCACCAATGCGGGTAAACAGCCGGTCCACGATTCCGATCCGAGCACTGCTCGCCGGCACGAACGATCCGATCTGAGCCAGGATGACAATGAGGGCGGTCTGACGAAGGTAACAGGATTTCCCCGCCATATTGGGGCCGGTGATAATCAAGAACTGGTGCCGATCGCGGTCTAAAAGAGAGTCGTTCTCAACGAACCTGCCCATCCCCAATACCCGCTCCACCACCGGGTGGCGCCCGTTCCGAATCTGAATCACCGTCCCCTCATCGATCGCTGGCCGCGCGTACTTCTCCCGGATCGCCACCAGAGCGAGCGTGCTGAGCACATCTAGGTTCCCGATGGCTTCAGCCGTATCCCGAATGGCGTCGAGCTCTTGGACGATGCGCTGACACACCTCCCCGAACAGCGTCTGTTCCAGAGCACGCGCCTGCTCCTCGGCATTGAGGATCTTGTCCTCGTGTTCCTTCAGCTCGGGAGTAATAAAGCGCTCGGCATTGGTCAGGGTTTGCTTGCGGATGTAATCGGCCGGCACGTGATTCAGGTTTGCACTCGACACCTCAATGAAATACCCAAACACTTTGTTGTAGCCCACCTTGAGGGACTTAATTCCGGTGCGGGCGATTTCTCGGGCTTGCAAATCCGCGATGAGATGTTTGGCATTCCGTGACACGGCCCGCAGTTCGTCCAGCGGGGGATGAAATCCCTCGCGAATGACCCCCCCGTCGCGCAGATGAGTCGGCGGATTCTCGGTCAGAGCTGCGGCGAGCAGCTGGCGCACGTCTGCCAGCTCATGAATGCGCGCTTCATGCTCACGGATGAGGGGGGCGGAATATTCCTCGAGATGGGCCTTCAGGAACGGACCTTGATCAAGCGAGACCCGCAGTGCAACCAAGTCCCGTGGCGTGGCCACGCCGTAGCTGACGCGGCTCAGCAGGCGTTCGAGGTCCCGAACGGGTTGGAGGTCTTGCCGCACCCTGTTCATTCCTGCTGGATGAGCGACCCACGCGGCCACAGCGTCCAGCCGGCCGAGGATGGCCGCGGAGGAAATCAGCGGCCGCTTCAGCCACTGCCGCAGAAGCCGTCCGCCCATCGGGGTAACCGTTTCGTCAAGCACGGCAAGCAAGGTCGGGGTCTCTGTGTCTGCCCACCCGGTCGGAATTAATTCCAGGCTGCGTTCTGACGTCGGGTCCATGAGGAGAAATTCATGGGGCATATGGGGTTTCGGCAGTCGGAGACAGGATTCAGACCCTGGACGGTGCTCCTTCAGGTACTGCAAGATCATGCCTACGGCAGCCAGGCCTGCGGTGTGAGCATCGAGTCCTAGACCTTTCAGGGACCCGAGCGTATAGGTTGACAGCACGCGTTCTCGATTGTCGCCAACCTCACACCGCCAGTCTTCGTACGTGGTGAGTGAAAGCGCACGCCTCTCATTCATGAAGGGCTGTACGCTGCCCTGTTCGTGGATACCCTGTGGGATGAGAAGCTCGGTGGGACCAAGACGCTGAAGTTCCGCGATTACTTCCTCGGTGTGCCCGTACTCTGAAACGGTAAACTCACCCGTGGTGGGTTCCAAACAGGCCAGGCCCCAGAGTTTGGGCAGGCGAGCGACGGCGACTAAGTAACGGGAGTCTTTTCCATCAGACGACTCATCCTCGAAGAAGGTCGAGGGTGTGATAATGCGAGTCACCTCTCGGCGTACCAGACCCTTGGCCTTCTTGGGATCTTCGACCTGCTCGCAAATGGCTACCTTCTTCCCGGCCCGGATCAGGCGCTGCACGTATCCCGGCGCTGCATGGTACGGGATGCCACTCATGGGCACCCGCCCCTGCCCGCCCTCCCGGGACGTCAATACCAGGTCTAACAAAGCCGAGGTGGCGACGGCGTCGTCAAAGAAGAGCTCATAAAAGTCCCCGAGTCGGAACAGGAGGAGACAATCCTTCGGCAGGGAGTTCTTGACGGCGAGGTACTGCTGCATGACGGCCGAATACCCCATGGCCCCTCCTCTACTGCCGGTGAGAGTCCCCATTCCCCCCTCTCCGGAGCGAACTTTGACCTGGCCGCCTCCTCAACTTATAGTATGTCTATTCTGCCTTGTCTACTAGATATTGTGTGTCCCATTAAATTTGCCTGGGCCCTGAAAATATCAAGGTTAGCCCAATGTTCCCGCCCGACGCGTCCGGGCCCACCGGCTCCGGCATGGGCTGATACTGCCCTCTGGTAGAATCCGCCCATTCCTCTTGACGGCACTCCCCACCCTCTCATATGCTAAACGCAGGATGATTTTCCTCGGAAAGGGACCTGCTCAGATGATGACGCAAATCCGAACCCGGGTCTCGAACTTGAAATACGATCTGATGTTGTGGGGATGGCGGTCGCCGGGTCGAGGAGTGCTGCTCACCCTCGGCGTAGTGTGCCTGACGACCCTTTTGATCTTCCTAGGCCAGATGGCCGGGAGCTGGCTCGGTGAGTGGTTCGGGGGCCTCGGCTCCGCATTCGGGATGCTCGTTGGCGGGGTGAGCGGTTTTTTCGCCGGGGCTATGATTGCCGAGTCGGTAGGGGTATCTTTCCAGCACCGGTGCAATCGCTAGGGCGTTCCCCCCAGTCGCATCGGCTTCGCGGGTGGCCCTGAGGCCCATCCCGCTCCCTTCACCAAATCCCTATTCCGCTAGGCTCCCTTCTTTTGATAATGCTGGATCAACCCGGCAGTGTCAGCAGCCACGAGGCGGCCGATCGCACCGCTCGATTGGACGAGCAAGACGATGGTTCCATTTGGCCGCAAGATGAACCCGGAGGGATGGAGGTGAAGCGGCTCCTCGTTGATGTAGCCGCCGATGGTCGCCGCGATCTCTCTAGCCTTGAGCCCAAAAAGGAGTGGATAGGTGAGCGTATGGCGTTCCACGATCTTTTTTGCGTCCTCTTCCGAGTCGACAGAAAGCGCCACCACCCGGGTGCCGATCTCTTTGAACCGCTCAATGCTTTTTTGAAAGTCAGCTAACTGCTGATTGCAGTAGTGTCACCAATCTCCTCGGTAAAAGAGGAGCACAGCCCAGCTCCCAGCCAGATCAGCGGGGATCGTCATTTCACCACCCCCGACTTTTCGCGCAACTATTGTCGGAAACTGCTGGTTGTTTTCCAAACGCATGCTTTCTCCCTTTCTTTCCACGCGTGCTATGTCGTCCCGACGAAAATCAGAAAAAGGTCTTCACCTCACACTGAGGCACAGACTCCATTATATAATAAAATGGTTGAGAAAAAATGAAGAAGCGGAGGTGATCGACGGCAGGCTTGCTGATTGCTTTGCAGGGCGCGGCCCGGACGAGGCAACGCTGCTGGCTGCCGGACTGGGGCAACCTTCGTCAAGCACCGTGTCGTTCACCCTGTGTCTAGAAATGGTCCCCTTCAAAAAGCAAAACGCCCCCCGGGCAGTACTCAGCCCGAGAGGGCGTATGCCTTCCTACTTCTTCATTCCTTCGCCTACGGCTTGCGTCCGCGAATGTTGAATCCTTCTAACTCGAACATGTCAGCCTTCGCCTGACCGGCCGCCCCCGTAAATGGTTTGCCGCGCCATGTGATGTCCACATCGACGAATCCAGCGTTCTGGATGGCGGCCACGTACTCTGCTTCCAGCAGAGCGCCGCCTATTCAAGCCGTCCAGATTTCAACCTTTTCCCGTGCGGCCGCCGGGATGTCCTTATGCACGATGATGTCTCCAATCTGGAGTCGGCCGCCGGGTTTCAGGACGCGGAAGGCCTCACGGAGTACGATGGCCTTGTCGGGACAGAGGTTGATCACGCCATTCGAGATGACAAGGTCCACCGTCCCATCGTCAACGGGCAACGCCTCGGCGAGACCATTGCGAAACTCAACTTGTCTCATTCCAGTCAGCGCTACATTGTCCCGACCGCGCTCGAGCATCGCGTCGGTCATATCCACGGCAATGACGTGGCCTGACGCTCCGACGGCCTTCGCCGCCAGAAATGCGTCCATGCCGCTGCCCGCGCCGATGTCGACGACGGTACGCCCGGGTCCCGGCTGTCCCATAGAGAGGGGATTGCCCACGCCGGCGAAGGGTGCCGTAACCGAATCGGGCAGCTCAGCCAGTTCCGCCCGCGAGTATCCCAGGAGATCGGCGGCATAGTCCGGCCCCGTGTGAAAATGGTAGCCTTGTTTCGGATCACAGACGACTTGGGTGTACACTTTTTGAATTTCGTCGCGCAGGATATTCGTATCTAAGGCCATCCGACTTCCCTCCTATGAGTTGTTCAACTTCCCAGATGCATTCCCGCCGCACTGACGAAAAAGGCAGATGCTGGATTGGGGTGTCTGAATGGGCGGTGCACCGTCGATTGTGCCGGAGGTGGGCTAGGAGCTATGCCTACCCCGGTTCCATCGATGTCTCTCCTGAAATGAGCCTAAGTATCCCCGCCTGTGTCAGCGATGTCAAGAACGTTGCAAGAGCGGCCGAGGCACACGCTGGAGAGACGCCTAACGGGTCCGATGAGTCGAACCCGAGGTTCCCACGCCATCGTCAGGGGTGCCTTGGTTCTTTCGCCGGATGGTGTCAAACTCCGGAGGCTGCGGGGGCAGATCCTCGAGCATGAACCGGACAAAGTCCGCCCGTGACCGAGGTTGGAGGGCCGGATTAAAGCGGCGCTCGAACCCCAGTGTGGAGCTCGGATTGCCACTCATCCCGCGGCCGCAGGCAGAACCGGCGAAGTGACCTGGATAGACGGCCAATGTATCATCGAGGGCGCGAAGCCTGGCAAACAGGCTGTCATATAACTCTTCAGCCAGGCGATGCGATTCTTCCACCCCGTGGAGGTCCGGCCGTCCCGCGTCCCCGACGAAGAGCGTATCCCCGGTCAGGAGGAGCCAGGGTTCCGCCCCCCGTGTCTTGTCAGTCACTAAGAGGCAGATGCTGTCGGGCGAATGACCCGGGGTGTGCAGGACGCGCACCCGCACGTTGCCGAGATCGAGCTCATCCCCATCGCGCAGGGGATGGAAGTCAAAATGTGCCTGAGCCGCCTTGTGGAGGTAGATGGGCGCACCGGTCTTGGCCGATAATTCGCGGCAGCCAGAGAGATGGTCCGCCTGGATGTGGGTTTCGATGATGTGCGTGATCCGTATGCGTGCTTGCTCGGACGCCTGGAGATACTGATCTATGTCCTGCTGTGGATCCACCACAGCTGCGCGGCTTTTGCCCCCTCACCCAAAGAGGTACGAGGCACACCCGGTCTCTGGTCTAAGAAACTGTCGAAAAATCATCTCTCCTCTCTCCTTTCTTCATTTCGACAGAAGTCATTGGGGTATGGTTTGCGGAGCAATTATTGCCAATACCCTCATTAGCACAACGCCCGGCTCTCTTTCGTGTCCCTGAAAGTTCAAGATTCCTCGCCCTCATTGGCCTTTTCATTCTCGAATACTTCTCACTATAGGTCAAATCAATAATTCAGATGATAAGAATAGGAATAATCAATACAAGACATGCGGAATGGCGGCACTTCCGGTCTGGGAGGCAGTCGTGAGGGCTCGGTTAGGCGGGACGCCTTAGGCCGAGGAGCAGACTTGAGTGTTCCATAATGGATCACGAGCCTCAAGCGGAAGGGCGGCCTTATCGCCCATGCTTACGTCTCCCTTCTCACCAAGAGCGGAACCGCCTGTCAACCGCAATCTGGGTTGTCCTCAAGGAGCCATCCGGAGGAGCCGATGAACCACGTCCCTGAAAAATCACACCTCGTCAGGTTATTGGCACAGCCGTTGCAAAAAACGATCGGCAAGCGGAACGTCTCTTCCTTCGAGTTCCCGCCGAGTGACATCGCCGTCTCAGACTGGTGACCTCGGTGCCTCCGTCAGGAGTGCAGGCCGTGAAGACGAACCTTGGTCGGGTCAGCCGTAATGAGTCTGAAGCAATCCACGTCTCGCTCCGGAAGGCGGACGGGCGACAGTACGTGGAACTGCGCGTCTACAGTCGCTCCAAGCGCCACGGTCGGGTTTCCCTGCCAGCACGGGAAGCGATAGCGGTGCCCGTGAGTGTGCTCTCGGACCTCTGCCGCATCCTGACGCAGACCCAGTATCGTCTCCTCACAGAGCAGCTTGGCCACGGCTCGTCCCCCGCCCATGGGATAACCAAGAGGGCTCGCAAGCGGGGCACTCTCCATGGCGCTGACGGGCGCGGCCATCGGGCGAATCGGCGCCGGGAGCCCCGCGTGCCCGTCAGGCTACCTGTCCAGTGTTATCTGTTGGGTGCCCCGCGCTCGTCACCCTCCAAACCGAGGACTGGCCAGGTGACCGGCCAAATCTGGGACGTGAGCAGTGGGGGCGCGCAGATCTGGCTCCCGGAACGTTTTCCCGTCCTTGGCCGGCTCGTTATCCTGATGCAGATCGGGGAACCAATCTTCCGCGGATACGCAGAGGTCCTGGGAGCGACGGTGCAGCCGAGGGGCGGAATGTACCGACATAACCTCCACTGGCTGCCTCTGAACCCCCAAGCCAAGGCTGCCCTATCGAAGTTGACCGGACCCTCCCGGTGATCTTGAACCGGCCGTATCAGACGGTGCTTGCGAACCGCTGATTCGCCTGCCTTACTTTTTCTCGGCGCACCGCTGGTCGGGACAGACGGTTGTGCTGATGCTTCCGGTCACGCCGCTTCTGCCCTCTCTTGCCTTCCAAAGGTTTCTTGAGGGGGGTGAATCCGCTGTACGCTTTTCGGCCGCGCAGCACCCAATGGAGCCCAGGGCGATTTCAGAAGGTCCCTAAGGACCGAAAATTACCGCTCGCCAAGTTATTGGCACAGCCGTTGCAGGAATCACAGCACCATGAAGGAAGAACTGATGCCAATGTTCCTTTTCAGGGTGAAGGTCACACCGGCTTCCGAGGTCGAACTCACGGAAGTTGCGGCCCCCGATTTTGTCGCGGCAGTCCAGACACTCGCCGCATGGCGTCCCGGAATCCATATCCTGAGGTTCGAGGGAGTATATACGCAATCCCCCGCTTACGCATAAGATGCACATGAATCGCAGCGCAGGCTACAGGCGGCTGGAGTGCATCAAAGGGAGACGGCGCAACGTGAAACAGATGTGGATTGAAGGTCTCGTTAATCCAGATGACGAGCACGTCGTGATCTCGTACAGAGAGTTCGACGAGCGCTCCACACCGCTCGCCCTTCTCGCGGCGGGTCCCGGCAGGGGCTACACGGTAGAGTTCACGCTTAAGCCGGGTCGAGAGGACCAGCAGGGCCAAGAGATCCTGGAAGAGATCCGCGAGGAGCTCGATTGCCACCTCGTCGAGCTCGATGAGCCAGACCCGTGGGCGTACGCACGTTACCACTGTAACACTGTTGCGAACGCCCTCGGCTCAATCCGGTGGGCCCTTCACAAGAAACACGAATGACCGTCAGCCTTTGACCTCCGGACACCCTGTACAAGCCTCCCGCCTCCCGAACGAATCTGAGGGTCTGCCTGCGTGGGGTCAGAACAATGGGTCACCGGCCTTGACGCGGTTCTGGAAGGTGTAGATAATGAACGGCAATCGCTCCCCGTCCAAAAAACTGCTGACCGCGGGGCTGCAGGTTCGAGTTCTACCCGGGGAGCCACTGCGCCCAAAGCCGTAGGCTCCTGGCGTGCAGCCTGGGATTCCAGGTTCCGATGTTTGACCGCCCGTATGACCCCATATTCCTCCGCGGGATCTTCGATCGAACGCGGATCCTGCGGAAGCCCATAACAAACATCGTGGTCGGCTACCACGTGCTCTCCTATATCCTGGTGGGACCCGACGTGGAAATGGAGCGCACCGCCGTCGAGATCCGGGGAAAGATCAGGGTTTCGCCCCGACTCGTGATACGGCCGGGGGGTGGCGGGCAGACCTACGGGGAAGTGTTCGGTGAGTCCGAGCTCATGGACCAGGCGCTGGTGGCGCGCGTATTCGCGTTCCGTTACGCAGCCCGTCAGCACGCGCTCATCGAGAGCGAGGACCTTTCCATCCGCCCTGCTGAAGGGGACCCTGGGGTCCGCGTCGAGCGGATCCATGATGAACTCAGACGGGGCGAGATCCTGGACACCGGCCTGATTCTCTCACCAGACGTCAAGTTCTACCCTGTTTCCATCGATCGTTTCCTCCACGAGATCCTGGATCGCGAATTGGCCGACTGAGGCCCTGGCCCGCGCTTCGCCCGACCGGGCGTGGGATGTGCGAGGATGCCGCCCAAGTACTGCGCGCCGGGCCGGGGTGTCGAGAACGGGGACAGACGGGGGCAAAATCTGGCAGCCCCGCGTCTCTCTGTCCGTCATTGTGATGCCTGAAATCGAGTACTTACAAATAGATACGCCTTTCTTGGCATGACCGTTGCAGAAAACAGCCCAAATAAAGAGGGGGCTCGAGTCGCCGGGACGCGCCTGGATCCCTCTGGACCCAGCAAAGGAGAAGAACATGGGGCAGCCTGTACGGTTCTCGCGGCGAAAATTCAACGTCCATCCGATCCAGCGGACGTATTTCTCCCTCTTTCTGGCTCCGCTACTCTTCTTTGCCTTCTTCCTGATCCTTCTGGCCTTGATTCCCTTTGGTTCGGCCCACCAGGGGCCAGCCTACGCCCTGCGAGACTTCCGCGTGTGGCTTGCCCTTTTATTCAGCATGATCGCCTCCGGCCTCCTGAGCTATTTCATCACCAATAAATTCGCCGGCCCCCTCTACCGGGTCGAGCAGACCCTCCGGAGGTTCAAGGAGGGCGACTTCCCACGCTCTGTTCGGATTCGAACTGGCGATGACCTCCAGGAGCTCGTGGACCTTCTCGATGGCACCTTCAAGCGATTCGCTACGACGCTCACAGCGATTAATGAGCAACAGGTGCTGGCCACCACGGAGCTCACCGCCGTCCAAGGGAAGGTCAAGGCGGGATCAAACGGGGACGTGCTGACGGGGCTGGAGCAGATCGGCCGTAACCTCCAGGAAATAGAGAACGTCCTGGCGAATTTCAAACTTCCAACGCCTTAGGCTCGCCACCCAGACCCCAGTGTATACAGCCGACTATTGGCGAAGTATCGGAAATGCGCGTTAGGGGCTTGCGAGCTTCTGTCCGTTTTCGTCTTCTTGGGGAGGGGCAACCGGAATAATCATCCATCCGAGCACATAAGCGATAATCATTGGGACTATCGCCGTCACCAGCCCTATAAAAACCATGGCCAGTCGTATCAGCGTAGCATCGATGGAAAACATCTCACCGAGTCCACCGCAAATGCCGGCTACCTTTTTGTCTTTGTGCGAACGATGAATCTTTTTCATGCGGGTCGCTTCCTGCCCCTCCTGTGCGGGTGGGCTCGCCGGAACAATGACCCACGCGACGAGGTACGCAATCAGAATAGGGAGTAATCCTGCCACCGCTCCGTTCATGACAATAAAGGTTACCGCGACGAAAACCACGGCGAGCCTGATGAGCGTAGCATCGATGGAAAACATCTCACCGAGTCCACCGCAAATCCCCGCGATATTTTTGTCTGTTTGAGACCGAGACAGTTTTTTCACGCCTCTCCTCCATTGGTACGGGGGCTCTCTCGATCCTGACCCGCCTGAATGATGAAGACGAGCCGCACCTGCTGGGCGGCCTTCAGTACCTCCTGCAGCTCGGAGTCGGCCTGAAACTCCGTCCGCGACGTGTAGAGCCCCGCAGCCGACAGCGCGAGCGGGGTGGTCCGGAACGGATAAGGATCGAGGACCCATCCCTCCCCCCGACGAGTGACGGCCACCCGGGCCTGAGACCCGCGGTAGTCGCAGGGGAGTTGGAGGTGGTCGATCCACGCGGCGCCGTGACAGAGAAAGAGCGAGAGCGTATCCCACGCGAACAAGAGGTCACGGTTGGTGGAAAGTGCGTCCTCCTCGCAGAAGGGCCGAAGAGCCGGATCCGCCCTCATCTCATCCACGAGCCGGCGCTGCACGCCGCCCTGCTCCTCCAGGAACTCCGCGGCGCCCGGCTGGCCCGACCGGAATCGGGAATAGAGCAACGAGCCGTGAAGGCTCACCAGGAGGCCGGCATATGGGTCCCGCGCGATCGCGCGGGCGATGCCACGGCGGTAGATCTCTTGGTGCTGGTCGATGGGGATATCGATGTACGTGTAAGGCCGACCCGTTCGCGGATTCAGCTGCGGGGTGTCTTCCCACTCCGCCCAGCCGTTATCGTGCTCAGCCGCGGCCCAGGTGACCGCCTCCAGGGGCTGAACGGGCTCGAAGCCATCGATGCCCCACGCCCGGGCCATGTCTCCACAGAGGCGAGCGTGTTCCGTCTGACGGATGAGCGTGAGCCCGCCTTCGTCGGCGCGGATGATCATCGCCACCGCTCACGGATGAGGGGTTTCCACACGAATGTCACGCCCAAGGCTCTCATCGCTCTTGTCTCGACACGGCACGCCACCTCAAGAGAGGCCCCGACGCGATGCGGATTGTAGCAACCAGGAGAGAGGACCGCTTCGTGGTGAGGAAGGCAAATGTCTTCTAGAAAAACCTAGTATCCCCCGCCGGACAAGGGGTGTCAAGCGCCCTGCGGAAGGGTCATGGATGGGACCGGCGACGGAAACCATCACCTGAGACCAGAGAAGAGCCACCTTTTGGGATTCCAGAAGTGAATAAGCTTATGGGTAAAAGTGACCTTGTCGACCTGCGTTGCAAGCTCTTTCAGTTCCGTACGGACCTTTTCGATCTCCCGGTCTCGGGACCTCTCCAGACCACCATCTGCAATGAAATGTCGTATCTTTTCGAGTTCACCCGAATCAAGCCAGACACCATGCGATCTGCATTCATCAATGATGACCCCAGACATTCGGCCGAAATTCTTGCGATTCATCCCCTGCCCGCATCGGACGCAGGGAATGTATTTCACGGGATCCCTCAAGGGTCCCCGCAGATACTCCCCTTTCTTCTGGGTATGCCGGTACACATTCGTCTTGCGAGTCGCCCGGTGAAACTCCGTCCGGTCGAGCCACAAGCCACTACACTGTGGGCAGATGTCATATTCCTCACGATCAGGATGAGTGATATGAATGTTCAGCGCCACTTCACATCGCGGACAGACTGCCGCCCTTGGCACCACGCGGTCTTTGGTTCTCCCGGCGCAGAAGGGGCAAATCCTAGATTTGACGTTTATCTTTTTCCTGCAATGATCACATTGCTTCGTTTTTGGCGTCTTCCTCATGGCCGCAACTCCATTTTCCCCACCCAAAGGCGTGCAATGATTGTGCCGGACGTGAGCTCGAACCTCCCACCCCGATCCTGGCCTGATGCTTGTACCTCGAGAGGACGTCTCAGCATTATCAACTTCGCGAGGGGTGGCAGACTCCAGGCAGACCGAAATCGCATCTCAATCGGATTGCGCATCCGGCATTGGCGTCAGAGGGAAAGATCAGGTATAAAGTGAAGGGCTGGGTTCCCGCGACGGAGTAGCATCGGTCATGAACAAGCGCCTGGTGATCATCAGCGTAGTGGGAATAATTCTTATCGGCGCCGTCTATTGGTATACCACTCGCGCCCCGGAGGCCCCGCCAAAACCCCCGGCTCTTCCACGGCGGGTCACGAAGCCTCGACCGCCAAAGCCCCTGACCCCAATCGAGCCTCCCGAGAGGAAGCCAAAGGTCGCCAAGCCCCCCGTGGCAGTCGCGCCGCCCACGCCAGTAAAAAAACGGGCGGTCGCACCTCCCGAAGAGAAAGTGCCGAAGGCGGAGGCTCCCGTAGCAGTCCCCCCAAAGATTCCACCAAAGGCTCCCTCGCCAATAGCCAAACTGCCCGAAACCCCGCGGGAGACCCCCAAGCCAGCAGAACCCCAGGCTCAGGCAGCGAAGCCAGCCCCCGAGCCGCCGGCGAAGCCGACGGTACCCGAGGTAAGAGAGAGAGGGCGGTTCAGCGTCCAGGTTGCCTCCCTGGTCGTCAAACGGAATGCCCTCTCCCTCAAAAAGCGACTGGAAAGGCTCGGGTATGACCCGATCATCCAAAAGATCAAAGTCCGCATCACCCGCCATCGGGTCACCGCGGGTGAGTTTCGTGACCGCGAGGCAGCAGACCAGACCGCGCGGAGCCTCGGCGCAGATGGATTTTCCTCGAGGCTGGTCGAAGGAGAGCACGGGCAGTTCGCGGTCGAGGTCGGGTGGTTTTTCAATCAGAACGACGCCATTGATCTGGCGCGCCGCCTTCAGAAGAAGAACTACACCTCTAAAATCGTCTCGAAGACGGCCCTCACCCCAGTGTACGCGGTGCGGGTTGGTGCATATGAAAAGCGATCGGAGGCCTTCCCGGCGATCAAAGCTCTCAAGCGGAAGGGGTTAGCGCCGATCCTTGTGAGCCGCTGATTTTCTCTATGCACCATCCATGTGACCTCCGGCCGAGACTCCCGGATCCTTCTCGGAAAACGAAAACGCCCTCGTGGGCGGTCCTTCGCCCGTGAAGGCGTCACAACTTTCTTGGACACGAATGATTGCGCCGGAGGTGGGCTAACCCCGGTTCCATCCTTCCATCTCCACCGACGGCTTCAGTATTCTCTACT
>VRUN01000086.1 GCA_019456075.1 Candidatus Methylomirabilota bacterium | reverse complement strand
ATCCGCAGGCTGATGACCGCCCGCCCCCCTTCCAGCGGCTCCTTGAAGTGCACCACTTCCCCCTGCACTTCATACGTCTTCGCCTCGATGATGTTGAGGGCCTCGTTCAGGATCACTTCCTGCCCGAGTTGCAGGGTCTCCCCCTTCAGCCCCGGGTGGAGATTCACCTTCAGCTTCCGCCCACTCGTCCAGACCGTCACCGTCCCATCCGCGTTCGTCCCCGCATAGATCCCGTATGACGCCGGCGGGGCCGTCAGCTTCTCCACCTCTTCCTTCAACGCTACCACCTGTTCCTTTGCATGCGTCAGCGCCTGCACCAGCCGCTCGTTCTGCCGCTGCGATTGCTCGAGCTGCTCCCGACCCTGTTGCAGCCGCGCCCGCAGCAACTCAAACTCCCGCGGCACCTGCTCCAGCCGCCGCCGGACCTGGTACAGCTCTTCCTCCAGCCCCTTCACCTGTCCCTGTAGGGCCTCGATCTCCGTCGGATGCTTTTCTTTCTCGCGCATGTTCAGTCCTCGGCCTCTTTGGCTACGCCCGGCTTACCGAAATCCTCGCCTCACCGTTCCTCGCCTACCGCCAGAAGACCGCTCACCGACTCCCCGTTCCCCAATGGCGCTCTGCAACTCCCATACCATGCAAGTCATATTTCGACAAAACCTTATCATTACACAACTCACATCTTCAACTGCCCGGGGAAATCATGCGCAGTTTATGGGCAACGTGAGATCCGCTGCACGAAACACGCCCAGAGTCCGTTGTGACCTCACAGCCTATTATTTTATGAGCTGCACAAATTCGTTGCGGATCTCCGGCCGCGTCTGGAATGTCCCCAGCATGGCGCTCGTCACCGCCTTGGAGCTCTGCTTCTCAACCCCTCGCATCATCATGCAGAAATGATACGCCTCAATGACGACCCCCACTCCCCGTGGCTGCACGGCTCGCTTCAATGTTTGAGCAATCTGCTGCGTCAACCGCTCCTGGACCTGAAGGCGCCTGCTATACATCTCGACCAACCGCACGACCTTGCTCAGGCCAATGATCTTCTTTTTCGGGATGTAAGCCACATGGCACTTTCCGAAGAATGGGAGGAGATGGTGCTCACACAGGCTGAAGATGTCAATATCTTTCACCAGGACCATTTCGTCGTATTCCTCGGTGAAGATGGCCCCATTCAGGATCTCTGACAGATCCTTCCCGTAACCGCTGGTGAGATACCGAAAGGCTTTCGCCACGCGCTCCGGTGTCTGCCAAAGTCCTTCCCGATGCGGATCCTCACCCAATTCCTTTAACAGGTCCCGGACGAGACTCTGTACGAATGGATCCTCCCCCGCCTCTCTCGAGCTCTTTCGCCGCCGACCCTGCATGTCTCTTCTCCTGACAGGCCAAAAGAAAAGGGGAGCTGTTGCTCACCCGAAAAATTTGTCGGCGCACCTTGAACTGACCATGAAGGTATTGTCCCCTATAACCCGTACCGTGTCAACACCCGGGTCCAATCATTAGGGTCACAGCGACGAAACGGACAAAGGGTCACGTGATGATCGGGGAGTGTGGTCGATCTCGAAGGAGGGGACCAGGCTGCCCACTGAAGGGTGGAGCGGGAGACGGGAGTCGAACCCGCGACGTCCAGCTTGGGAAGCTGGCATTCTACCGCTGAATTACTCCCGCAGCCTCTAAAAACATATAGCGGAAGGGGACGGACTGTCAATGGGGAAGTGAAGCAATCGCTTAGATATCAACCTCTTGGAAATTGGTGACCCGCCACCCTCCCTCTATTCGACCGGCGGCAATGGTGGCTCGCTTCTTCATCACCTGGCGGTCTACTGAGATAATGATGTCGTAAACAAAGAAGATCTTATCCTCCCCCATTTTCCGCGTCGTGTATAGGCTGAAAGACACCCCCCGGTCCGCCGCACCGGCCGGTCGCGTCACCGCTTCAAGGAGTCTCTCCTCTTCCTCGATCTTCCGCAGGGCCAGTCCGTAGGCCAAGGCTCTGGCCTTGGGAAGATCGGCGTGGACGTAATACCGCTCCACGAAGCTTTCGGCCATCGACTTAGGGCCCTCAGCGGGGGCGCATGCGGCACAGGCAATAATTAAGGCGACGCAAAGTCCGATGACCCTGTAGACGATCTTCGCCTCCCGACAGAACGGAATACGGCGACCCTCAAAGCGATTCAAGGCCTGGGTGGAGAAACACATGCGCCACCTGCGGGCTGCCACGCTGATCACCATCACGGCAAAGAACACCAGGAGACCAGAAAGAGGAGGAAAACGACAATCAGGAATCCCCGGACCAAGTGCCGGGTCCCTGCCCTTCGCGCTTTCTCGCCCAACCCCTCTCGCTCGTGTCCCTCACTGCTGTTGTCGATTCGCATGATCCGGAGCCACTCATATCACCCCTCCTTGAGGAGATCAAGGAGATTCACCTCTCGCGAACGCCTCTCGCAGCGTGTCCAGATGACGCTTGAGATACCGCAGGGCCTCTTCCTTGGTGCTCAGGGAGCCGAGACTGACCTCTTCCCGAAGCCGCTCTAACAGGAACCCAACAAATGGCCCCGGGCTGAGGTTCATCCGGGCCATCAACTCATGGCCGTCCATGACGCTTTCTCGCTTCCCTGTTTGCTCACTCGCTCCCATTCTTTCACGGTGGAAACTGAACATCTCACGGACGAAACGGAGGTGGCTCTGAAAATCTCTCCCCTCCGTTCCCCAGGTTGCCCGGATATCGGCCAGGGAGAGGAGGAGGAGCTCAGGTGTCAGGACACCGAGGTCGCGCCAGAAGCGATACCGAGCCCGGGGTGTGAGGGTTGTGGCCTGCCGCAGGAAGAGGGGGCGGAGATGTTCCTGGACGAGAGCCGTCGTCATCGCTGAGGCCCGGGTACCGAGGCGGATCCGGGTACTGATCTCGTGGACGATACCTGCTCCTCTCTCGGCGTGGCCTAAGAAGCGAATCTGCCCATCCTCCACCGAACGAGTGTCCGGTTTCCCCACATCATGAAGGAGGGCCGCGAAGCGAAGAATGGCCTGTCTGCTGATTCCTCCTTCCACCTCGGCCTGCAACGGCCCGATCAGGAATGCGGCCTCGGTGGGCAGCAGTTTTGGAAGCGCCAGGAGGATGCGGTCCAGAGACCGAACTGTCTCGATGGAATGGGTGAACACATCATAACGATGGGGGGGGCCCTGCAGACATCCTCGCATCGCCCTGGTCTCAGGGAGCAAGGCCTCGAGAAGATCAAGCTGGTCCATGACGGCGAGCCAGCGGCCGCCTCCAGAACAGTCCAGGATCTCAAAGAATTCCTCCCGGAGCCGCTCCGGTGCCACCTGGGTCAGGCGGAAAGCCTGATGGCGAATTGCATGTGCGGTAGTCTCGTCGACGCGGAATTCTAGTTGAGCAGCCAGGCGAACACTCCGCAGGAGACGCAGGGGGTCTTCGGTCAACACTTGCGGATTACCCACCCGGATCTGCCGCTTTCTGAGATCCCGCAGACCGCCTGTGGGGTCGAAGAGGCGAGTGGGTTCCTCCCCTAAAGAGACGGCCAACGCGTTGATCGTGAAGTCTCGGCGCCGAAGATCCTCGACGATATCGCCGCCACGCAGAGGAGAGATGTCTACCTGCACCCGGTCTTCTTCCTGGGAAAAGACCACGCGCCTGACCCGTTCGGTGAGGCAGACCACTGTGCCGCCAAACCGTTCATGGAGAGCAGCACTCAGGGAGAGAGGGTCGGTGGATACCAAGTCGATGTCGAGAGTCCGTGGATGTTCCAGGAGGGCATCGCGCACAAAGCCTCCAACCAGGTAGACCGGCAGCAAACCCTGCTCTGCTGCCACCAAAGCCATCTGTCGCAGCACGGGATGATGTTGAACGGTCACGAGGATGCTCGGAACTCTTTCATGCATGTCCTCACCCTAAAGTGCGACCTAATCAATGTCAACGGGACTTCCGGCCTCTGAAGACGTCTCCTCATACGTATCAGGAGAGATGTTGCCTGGCCCGAAATTTTCTTGACTGCTGCCGTCTCCCGGGTTTACCCTGGACATAAGTCCAGACCGCCGATGGAAAAGAGCCATCAGGAGGGGAAGGAGGATGCGCATCGACAAGAAGATGAAGATTGAAGAGGTCGTTCAGACCTATCCTGAGACGATCCGGGTCTTCTCTCAATACGGGGTAGCCTGTCTTGGCTGCTCTGGGGCCAGTTACGACGATATCGAGGTCGGGGCCAAAATCCACGGCATCGATGTTGATCAGCTCCTGGCCGACCTGAACGCAACTATCGTCTCACGAAACTAATCGGTCCGCTTTCGTTCTCGGCTCCGGTCGCGGACCACAGGAGTTCGTTTCCCCTTCGAGAGAGAAATCACAATGTTCGAGACGCTCCGACGGGACATCCAAGCTGCTCGGGACCGTGATCCTGCCGCTCGAAGCACGCTCGAGATCCTCTTTTGCTATCCCGGGGTTCACTCCATGTGGCTTCACCGAACCGCCCACTGGTTCTGGAAGCGGGGGTTCCTCTTCATCGGTCGGTTTATCTCGCATCTGAACCGCTTCCTGACCGGGATTGAGATCCACCCCGGTGCCCGCCTCGGTCCAGGCCTCTTTATCGACCACGGCATGGGGGTGGTGATCGGCGAGACGACAGAGGTCGGCGAAAATGTCACTATCTACCAGGGGGTGACGTTGGGCGGCACCAGCCTCGAACGCAAGAAACGACACCCCACGATCGGTAACAACGTGATCATCGGGGCAGGGACCAAAATCCTGGGACCATTTACTGTTGGGGACAACAGCAAGATCGGCTCCGGCTCGGTGGTAACCAAGAAGGTTCCACCCAACTCGGTGGTTGTCGGAGTTCCAGGACGGGTGATTTACCAGGACGGAAAGAAGGTCACCGAGATGGACTTCGACTGGACCAACCTCCCCGACCCCGTA
>VRUN01000085.1 GCA_019456075.1 Candidatus Methylomirabilota bacterium | reverse complement strand
CTCTTCCGATCTCTGACGCTCCAGGAGGTAGAGGAGGACGAACTGGACATCCCGACCTTCCTCCGCCGCCAGGCCGATTAATTTCCTCTCTCGGTCCTCCGCGATCTCGCTGCGGAGCCCAGTCGTCCAGCGGTCGATGGAGAATTGGGCGGGGTGTCCCCCTGTGGTATGCTCTGAAGTGATGTGGTCCGCCGGATGACGCGTGATGTAGCGAATCATATGGGGCGAGCCGACACGGGGATCCGCGAGAGCACCGAGCCGGGATTCCTGCAAATCCGCTCTCTGGAACACCTTCCCATCCGCCATGCCTTTAGCACTCGGAAGGGGGGGGCGAGCGCTCCACCCTATCACAGCCTCAACCTTGGCTTGAGCGTCGGGGACGATCCTGCCGCGGTCCGCGAAAACCGTCGCCGGTATTTCAGCGCCCTCGGCCTTGATCCGTCCCGGCTCGTCCGGGTCCGCCAGGTTCACGGCAGCGACGTCTTGGTTGTGGACCAGACGCTAGCCGGCCGTGAGAGGTTTCCCCGGCTCTTGTTAGATGGGGACGACTCGTACGATGCGATGGTGACCGATATCCCCCACCTCAACCTGGCCATCAGCACGGCCGACTGCCTCCCGATCTTTCTCGTTGACCCTCGCCGCCCGGCCGTCGGGGCAGTCCACGCCGGGTGGCGGAGCAGTGTGAAGGGCATCGCCAGGCATACGCTCAGGAAGATGCGCGAGGCGTACGGGACGGATCCCTCTGAGTGTTATGCAGCGGTTGGTCCGGGGATTCGGGGCTGCTGTTACGAAGTGGATGAGCCGGTGATCACCCCTCTCCAGCGTGCTTGGAGCCAGTGGCAGGCCTGTGTGAAACCGGCGGGGGAGGCTCGTTGGATGCTCGATCTCGCCCAGCTAAACATCGCGATCCTAGAAGAGGAGGGGCTCAGGCCGGATCGGATCTTTGACACCAGTCTCTGCACCGTGTGCCGGAGCGATCTCTTCTATTCTTACCGGGCGGAAAGACCCGAGACGGGTCGAATGATCAGCCTGATTGCCCTCATGTAGTTCACGGTTGAGAGCTTAGAGTTGAGAGTCGAGGGCTCAGGACTGAGGAGTTCAATGATCCAGGCTTTTCAGCCGTCAAATTCGAAATCCGAAATCGTTCGACTGAGGGCCTCGACGGTGAGCTCGGCCGAACCGCTCACGACTCGAAGTCCGCAATTCGAAATGCTCACGGTCATCGGCCTGCGGTGAGCTTGCCGAACCGTCACCGGACGTCGGTCATCGCTGAGTGTGTGGAATTGACACCCTTTGGGGGCCTCTGTTACCTTACCTTTGGGAACACTTCGAGGTGGATGTCGTTGACTATGAAGGAACGGGTCGAGAGCATTCGGGACCGGATCGCAGCGGCCGCATTGAGAGTAGGGCGGGATCCAGGCGAGGTTCTTGTGGTGGCCGTCGCGAAGACCTATCCCGCCTCGGCGGTTCAGGAGGCCATCGCCGCCGGGATCAATGATATCGGCGAGAATCGGGTTCAGGAGGCCAGGGACAAGATCGGCGAAGTCGGTGCTCCCTGTCGATGGCACATGGTGGGACATCTCCAGACCAACAAGGCCCGACTGGCGGTGCGGCTCTTTGATTGCCTCCAGTCACTCGATTCTCTGAAGCTCGCCCAGGAGTTGGAGAAGGCGGGGTCAGCACTCGGAAAGCGGGTGAGGGCTTTCGTCGAAGTGAATCTCGCTCAGGAACCGGGCAAGACGGGGGTGGTAGAGGCGGAACTCTTCTCTTTGCTGGAGCGGGCAGGGTCCCTGCCGCACCTGAGCATCGAGGGGTTGATGGCTATGCCCCCCTACGACCCGAACGCTGAGGAGGCTCGCCCCTTCTTTCGGCGGTTGCGCAGGCTTCGGGACGAGGCCGCCGCACACTTCCCCGACCTTGCCCTCGCGCATCTGTCGATGGGCATGAGCCACGACTTCGAGGTGGCCGTGGAGGAGGGGGCGACCATGGTCCGGATCGGGACCGCCATCTTTGGCGAGCGGCCTCCGCCCTAGCAGGCAGCGGTCAGCTATTGCGTCGATATAAATAAAGGATAGCCGACCGCCGACTGCTGGTCACAGACAGCTGGTCCATGCGCCTGGATCTGTTTCTCAAGACCTCTCGGTTGGTCAAGCGCCGTGGTCAGGCGAAGGCGCTGTGCGATGCCGGGCGAGTGCGGATTGACGGGCTTCTGGCGAAGGCAACCCGCCAGGTTCGAGTGGGGAACCGGATTACGTTAGACCTGCACCGGCGCCAGCTGGTGGTGGAGGTGCAGCAGGTTCAGCCGGCGGTCGGCGGCCGGGCGAGGCCCGAGACGCTCTTTAGGGTGGTATCTGAGCGGAAGGCTCACCGGGGGATGATAAAAGAAGGGGGGGAGAAGAGCGATGCAGATCTTTATGGATAGCGCCAACGTCAAGGCCATCAGGGACGCGGTCGAGCACGGACTCATTGATGGAGTGACCACCAACCCCTCCCTGATCGCCAAAGAGGGGGGGGATTTTAGGGGGGTAATCGAGCAGATCTGTCGAATCGTTCCCGGCCCGGTGAGCGTCGAGGTCGTTGGGACGACCTCTGAGCAGATGATGACCGAAGGGCGGGAAATCGCCAAGATAGCCGACAATGTGGTCGTGAAGATCCCGATGCTCAAGGAGGGGCTTCGGGCAGTCCGAGAGCTCAACCAGGAGGGCATCCGCGTCAATGTGACCCTGATCTTTTCGGCCGCCCAGGCCCTGCTGGCGGCCAAGGCAGGGGCGACCTACGTGAGCCCTTTTGTCGGGCGTCTCGACGACATCGCCCATGTCGGCATGGATATCATTCGGGACATCGTGGCAATCTATGAGAATTACGGCCTCCCAGCCCAAGTCTTGGCGGCCAGCATCCGACACCCCGTCCATTTCGTGGAGGCCGCGTTGGCGGGTGCTCACGTGGTGACGATACCCCCCTCTGTGCTAGAGCAGCTGGTCAAACACCCCCTGACCGACATCGGGCTCGAGCGGTTTCTGGCTGACTGGAAAAAGGTCCCCCAGGGGATCTTCGGCCCCAATCGGTAGGGTCTCTCCCCGCGCACGGACCCCCCGGGGGTTCCCCCCCCGGGGTTTCATTTTTTACTTGACAAGAATAGAACGAGTTTTTATAGTAGCCTGGCTTGGTTAGTTCTACCAGGGTCCAGCCGTTCAAACGCTATTAAGACTCCATCTAAGAAAGAAAACCCGTTTCTAGCCGCGAGATTCTGGAGACGGGACCCTTCATAGAGCCAAGTCCCAGCAGGAAATAGGCGGACGGATGGCTCATCAGCGTAAGGAAAAATCGGAATATATCGTCCAGTCAGTCGACCGGGCATTTGACATCCTGGAGGCCTTCAACTATCAGGAAGAGGAGCTGGGGGTCACCGAGCTCAGCCAGAAGTTGGGGCTCCACAAAAACAACGTTTTCCGTTTGCTGGCGACCCTCGAATGTCGGGGGTATATCGAACAGGATACGCGAACCGGGAACTACCGGTTAGGGATCAAGACCTTCGAGGTCGCCAATATTTTCCTCCATCATCTGGGCCTGAGACGGCAGGCCCGCCCGATCTTGGAGGAGCTCGTCACTCGGTGTGATGAAACCGCGTATCTCGCCATTCTGGACGGTGCCGAGGTGGTCTACGTCCTGATGCATGAGACCTCCCAGACAGTGCGAATCGTCCCCCGCCTCGGCCATCGTCTGCCCGCGTACTGCACCGCCTCTGGCAAGATCCAGCTGGCGTACGAATCCCGGGACCATCTGGCTCGCATCTTTGAGGGCCGTCCCTTGAAGGCGCACACCGGGAACACCATTGATAACCTCGAGAAGCTCGTGACCCAACTCAAAGAGGTGGCTCAACTAGGCTACGCCGTGGACAACGAGGAATTGGAAGAGGGGGTCCGGTGTGTCGCCGCCCCGGTCAGGGACTATTCGCATCGGGTGGTGGCCGGGGTCGGACTTTCGGGGCCGGTCTCTCGGTTTTCCATGGAGCGGATTGAAAAAGAGTTGGTCCCCCTCGTGAAGGAGGCGGGAACCAGGATCTCCCAACGCCTAGGCTACGAGCTGCATCCCCCGAACCCTCACGTCGAAGAGAGGAGGTGAAAGTAAAACCAGCTAGGTAAGGTGCACGAGAAGCAACACCGGGTAACCTGTCAACCATAGGGGAGGATAACATGGCAGAGATCAAAAGTAGCGACATTCCTGTGCTGCCGTGGCCTGCAGTACCCACGCCGACGCCCGATGAAGTGTATAAGGGGCTAAGCGAGGCGGCCCAGGAATACCCAAGATGGCTGGAAACCCAAGTCCACTGGCGGGACGTCGGGAAAAAGCCGGAGAAGCTGAACCGGCTTCGGGTGCTCGACGTGACCCAGAAGAGCATGGGCGGGCACTGGTGCTCGTCCCTCTTCGCCGAGCACGGGGCCGAGGTGATCATGGTGGAGCCCCCGGGCGGGGATCCGACCCGACGGCTCACCCCCTTTAACCGCCAGCAGTGGATGTTCAAGGACAACGTGACGGGCGAGGCGATCGGGGGGAAATTCCTCCACGAGGCCCGGAACAAGCTCTCCATCACGATGAACCTCGAGTCCCCCGAGGGCCGGGAACTCTTGAAGAAGCTCGTGGTGGATGCGGACATCCTGATCGAGAACTATCCCCCTGGACAGTTCGACGCCTGGGGGATCGGGTATCGGCAGCTGTCCGAGATCAACCCCCGCCTGGTCTACGGCTGGATCGGGCAGCGGGGGCAGTGGGGCCCGTTGAAGGACAGGCCCTGGATGTATGACCCAGTAGGGCAGAACGCCTGTGGGTTTACCCACGGCACCGGGGCCCCGGCGGCCTTCGGCGGACGGCCGACCCGGTCCGGCATGTGGGTCTGCGACTACGTCGGCGGGACCTGCCTGGCCATGGGGGTCATGGTCGCCCTGAATTACCGGGAGCGGGTCACGGGCCGTGGCCAGTTCGTCGAGGCGACCGGCGCGGCCGGGATCATGCGGATCATTGACTATAACTGGGGCTGGCAGGGGATGGAC
>VRUN01000084.1 GCA_019456075.1 Candidatus Methylomirabilota bacterium | reverse complement strand
CTGATCAGCGGGTATGACGGAGGGACAGGTGCCTCTCCCCAGACCAGCATCAAGCATGCCGGCCTTCCCTGGGAGTTGGGAGTGGCTGAAACGCACCAGACGCTCGTTCTCAACAATCTGCGCAGCCGGATCGTGGTGGAAACCGATGGGCAACTCAAGACCGGCCGCGATGTCGTCATTGCGGCGCTCCTCGGGGCGGAAGAGTTCGGATTCGCGACGGCCCCCCTCGTCGTCCTCGGGTGCATCATGATGCGGGTCTGCCAACTCGACACCTGCCCAGTCGGCGTCGCCACGCAGAATCCGGAGCTACGCAAGAAGTTCACTGGGGACCCTCAACATGTCGTCAATTTCATGCGCTTCGTCGCCGAAGAGATGCGTGAATTAATGGCCAAACTGGGTTTCCGTACCGTCAACGAGATGATCGGACGCGTCGACAAGCTCGAACCGCACAAAGCCATTGATCACTGGAAGGCACAGGGGCTGGACTTCTCACGGATCCTCTATCAGCCGGAGGCCCCGCCGGCGGTGGGCCGGTACTGCCAGATCCCGCAAGACCACGGACTGGATAGGGCGCTGGACAACCGGGTGCTGCTGAAACTCTGCGAACCGGCACTTCTCCGGGCCGAGCCGGTACGGGCCACCCTCCCGATCCACAACACGAACCGCGTGGTGGGAACGATTTTGGGAAGCGAGGTCACCCGGCGGTACGGCGCTGATGGCCTGCCGGAAGACACGATCTACCTCCACTTCCAGGGATCGGCCGGCCAGAGCTTCGGTGCCTTCGTCCCTCAAGGCATCACGCTGATCCTCGAGGGGGATTCAAACGACTATATCGGAAAAGGTCTTTCTGGTGGAAAGGTGATCGTCTATCCCCCCGCAGGCTCGACCTTTCCCCCCGCGGAGAACATTATCATCGGGAACGTGGCATTTTATGGTGCAACGAGCGGCGAAGCCTACATTCGCGGCATGGCCGGCGAACGGTTCTGTGTCAGGAACAGCGGCGTGTGGGCCGTCGTCGAGGCCGTCGGCGATCATGCCTGCGAATACATGACCGGCGGGCGCGTTGTGGTGCTCGGCCCGACGGGACGGAACTTTGCCGCCGGTATGTCAGGCGGTATCGCATACGTGCTGGACGAGGCCGGCGACTTTCACCGCCACTGTAACCAGGAGATGGTTCAACTCGAACGGCTGGAAGACGCGGAAGAGATCGCAGAAGTGGAAAGTATGATTCGGCGGCATGCCGAGTATACCAACAGCGAGCGCGCACGGTTCGTTCTGGCCCGGTGGGGGGAAATGGTGCCGAGGTTCGTCAAGCTCATGCCCAAGGACTACAAGCGTGTGCTCGAAGCGTTGGAACGCGTCACAAAGGCAGGCCTCAGCGGTGAGGAAGCCATCATGGCCGCTTTCGAAGCGAACAAGGCCGATCTCGCACGTGTCAGCGGTAACTGACGCTTCAGGCTTTCACTTCTTATTTCCCTGAAGGATTTGGAATGGGCAAACCGACTGGATTTATGGAATACCCACGCGAAGTCCCAGGATATCGCGAGCCCGTCGAACGGATTCGTGATTGGCGGGAGATTCAGCTCCACGCTCCTGAGACAAAGCTGAAAACGCAAGGGGCACGCTGCATGGACTGCGGCGTACCCTTCTGCCACACCGGCATCATACTCAGCGGCATGACCTCGGGCTGCCCGATCAACAACTTGATCCCGGAGTGGAACGACCTGGTCTACCGTGGGCTCTGGAGAGAATCGCTCGATCTTCTCCACAAAACCAACAATTTCCCCGAATTTACGGGCAGGGTCTGCCCTGCGCCCTGCGAGGCCGCGTGTGTCTTGGCGATAAACGAGCCGCCGGTCACGATCAAAAACATCGAGTGGGCCATCATTGACAAGGGCTTTGAAGAGGGATGGGTGGTTCCGGAGCCTCCTGCCACTCGCACGGGCAAGACTGTGGCCGTGGTCGGCTCCGGTCCCGCCGGGCTCGCGTGTGCAGCCCAGCTCAACAAAGCGGGGCACTGGGTAACCGTGTTCGAACGCGATGACCGCATTGGTGGATTGTTAATGTACGGCATTCCTAATCCGCACCTGGACAAGGGAGTCGTCCAGCGTCGTGTCGACCTCTTGGCCGAGGAGGGATTAAAGTTTGTGACAAACACCGAAGTCGGCAAAGATTATCCTGCCGATCGGCTCGTCAAAGAATTTGACGCGGTCGTCCTTTGTGGTGGGGCCACGAAACCGCGCGGCCTGCCCATTGACGGTCGAGAGCTCAAGGGCATCCATTTCGCTATGGAGTTTCTGCAGGCCAACACCAAGAGCCTGCTCGACAGCAACCTTCAGGACGGCAATTACATTTCCGCCAAGAACAAGGATGTCATCGTCATCGGCGGTGGCGACACCGGGACCGATTGCGTGGCCACCGTTATGCGCCACGGATGTAAGGGCCTGGTACAGTTCGAGATCCTGCCGAAGCCTCCCCCGGAACGCACCCCCGACAATCCCTGGCCAGAGTGGCCAAACATCTTCCGCGCGGACTATGGCCAGAAGGAGGCAGCGGCCGTCTTTGGCCAAGACCCCCGCGAGTTCTGCGTCAAGACCAACAAGTTCGTCGCGGATGACAGTGGGCACGTCAAAGAGCTGCACACCGTCCAGATCGAATGGCACGCAGGTGACAACGGCCGAAAAGTCCCCAGGGAAATCCCCGGGACCGAGAAGGTATGGCCGGTACAGCTCGTGCTCCTTGCCATGGGCTTCCTTGGGCCGGAGGACACGCTTCTCGAATCGCTCGGTGTCGACCGTGACGAAGGGTCGAACGCCAAGGCAAAGCACGGGGAGTTTGCCACGAGTGTAAAAGGCATTTTTGCTGCCGGCGACATGCGCCGTGGCCAGAGTCTCATCGTGTGGGCCATCAATGAGGGACGCGGTGCCGCGCGTGAGTGCGACCGGTACCTCATGGGATCGACTGACCTACCCTAAGCCCCCCCACCTCCCGCAGTCCGCTCGTCTCTATGGAACTTTAGGCCGGCCTGCCTCGATCCAGGCGCTAAACCAGAGGCTTCCGAGGTCCGTGGCTGCCTGTGCCATGCTCAGCTTGGCCAGCCGGCCGGCAAAGACAAACAATGCGGCATAGTAGGCGTTGTGGTAGCCGCGAATCCCGCGGCTCGCTAGGGTGTCGGCGCGCAGGAGGTTGTCGACCCAGACATAGCTGTCCGTGAGGAAGTCGAAGGTGAAGTCCACGGGGTCGGCGGTCCGCTGGGCTGGTTGCGTAAACGCGGCGAGATCTTGGTATCGCGCGAAATGCCGGCGAATCATCTCGTCCTCAAAGCGCTTGTGTATCCCCCGATTCCCGGTCAGCTGGCCATCATAGTTCGTGGTCGTGTGAAGTGGTTGATGCCCGTCGGCCACATAGTGGCCCAGATGGGCCGCGAGCAAGGGCACACGCTTCCAGTCCGACGCTCGCATGGCCTGCACGAGTCTCCGATAAAGGTCGGCGATCCGCCATGGCAACCGCCCAGCCCCCTGTAGTCGCTCCCGGCCGTACTTCGTCAAGGCCTGTTCATAATTCCGGGGAATCGCACGAAACGGAAAAGTGTCTAGCTCGCTTAGGTCGAACCAGTGGTGAACCCTCTCTGCCTCTTTGTTCTGAGAGGTGAGGACCGTATCTGGATCTTTGCCGTGTTCGCCGATGAACGCCCGGTGCCTCATGAAAAACCGCCGGAGAGGCTCGGGCACCGTCGTGCAGGCCGCCTGGTTGATGAGCACGTGCGCCTCGAGGCCCCAGCCGTGGGCTGGCACGGGCCACGAGAGCCCGAGCCCCACCACGACGAGCCCGAGTGTGCACCACACCCACCACGCTTGCCTGGCGTCGTCCCCACCGACCCACATAGGACACACTGTGCCATAGAGACTGGAAACTTCCAATACAAAACGCTACCCCATACCAGGCGAAGACCGTATTTTCAGATACTTTCATGGACGCGGTTTTCCCTGAATCCATGGCACGGGTATTGCTAGCCACCTCCTCTACCACATCATAGCCGAGGAGGACGGCAGGAAATGAGGTTGAGAACTCTAAGGGTACGAAGTTCGGGCCTGTTTATCTCGGGCGTGATGACCGTTTGCCTTCTTGGCTGTTCTCAGCCAGCAACGCAAGTCACCGCATTGAGACACTTCCCCCTTAATAACAGTAACGGGATCATCACTCGGTCGAATGTGGCATTTGATAAACACACCTCAAGCGATGGGAATGGTTCTCTTCGAATCAACGCCACAGGGCCTACCGTTGTGCGCCTGTTTGAGGTAGGAGATCTTACCGTTGAGAATGCCCGATTAATCTACCAGGCGAAGGTCCGGACCGCAGGGGTGGATGGCCAAGTCTACCTCGAGATGTGGTGTCACTTCCCCGGCAAGGGAGAGTTCTTCTCGCGCGGTCTTGAGACGCCGCTCACTGGAACCACGGAATGGACCACCGAAGAGACGTCGTTCTTTCTGAAAAAGGGACAGAAACCGGATTATATAAAGCTCAACCTCGTTATCAACGGCACCGGTACTGCCTGGATTGATGATATTCGGTTGTTAAAAGGGCCACTACTGTAACACGGGGCTGGCCCGAGTCACTCAAAGGAGAGAAACAAGCAGTGTCCGAGGGCGACCTTGAAAACCTCATGGATCAATTGGTTCCCTTCGCTCAGCAGATGCTCGCGAAGCACGGTGAGTTCTATCCGTACGGTGGTGTTCTCACGCCGCTGGGTGAGGTGGAGTTAGTCGGCGCGAATGACGGTCGCGGCCAACCACCTTCTGAAGAGTTGATCAGCACGCTCTTGGCGGCGTTCCGCGAGCGTGCCAGCAGCGGCAAGTGCACGGCGACTGCCCTGGTGGCGGACGTTCGGGCATTGCCTTCAGACGGAGACGCGGAGACGAGTGCTATTCAGGTGTCCCTCGAGCACGCCTCAGGGTTGGCGATCGACGTCTTTATCCCGTACGAGATCGGCAATGAGGGGCAGATCCGCTATGGAGAAGTCTTCGCTAGCCAAGGCGAGAGAATCGTTTTCTTGATG
>VRUN01000016.1 GCA_019456075.1 Candidatus Methylomirabilota bacterium | reverse complement strand
CTGTATGACATTGGCTTGAGGGGATTTCAGACCCCAATCGCAGTCATCTGCTATGGGGCGGCTATGGTTGGCACCGTGGTGAGCGGAATCATTCTGTTGGCCATTCCTTAGATAGTAATTTCGAGCTTTCAGGTGGCAAGAAAGGTTTGACGTGTCGGATGTTCTTACGTCCCCAAGGATCGGGAATATTTAGAGCGCGGGCACGCTAGCCTCGGAGCGGCGTTGGAGACTGGCCGGAGAAAGACAATCCATGAAGATTCATGAATATCAGGCAAAGGCGATCCTGGCCGACTTCGGCGTGCCGGTCCCGCGGGGACGCGTGGCCGGAACGCCTGCCGACGCTGGCGCCATCGCACGGGAGCTCGGCGGGACCGTGGTGGTCAAGGCACAGATCCATGCCGGCGGCCGGGGCAAGGGGGGCGGTGTAAAACTCGCGAAGTCTCCGGGAGAGGCGGAGCAGGTCGCATCTCAAATCCTGGGGATGATGCTCAAGACGCATCAAACTGGGCCGGAAGGCCAGCGGGTTACGCGTGTGCTAGTCGAGGAGGCGATGGATATCCGCCAGGAAATGTACCTCGGGATCGTGATTGACCGCTCGGTCGACCTGCCAGTGATTATGGCCTCTAGCGCTGGCGGGATGGACATTGAGGAAGTGGCCCAAAACCGGCCGGAGGCTATCACAAAAGTGCACGTGGACCCGGCCACAGGTGTTCAGGGCTACCATACCCGCAAGCTGGGGTTCGGGCTTGGCCTCACAGGGGACACGCTCAAGGGGGTGGCCGATTTCCTGATCAAGCTGTACCGCACCTTTGAGGCCAAGGACTGCTCCCTGGCCGAGATTAACCCGCTGGTGATTACGGGCGATGGCCGCCTACTCGCCTTGGATGCGAAGATGGCTTTCGACGACAACGCGATCTTTCGCCATCCCGAAGTCCTGGCGCTTCGCGACGTAGACGAGGAGTCGCCCCTGGAGGTTGAAGCCTCAGAATACAACTTGAGCTACATCAAGCTGGACGGGAACGTCGGGTGTATGGTGAACGGGGCTGGTCTGGCAATGGCCACCATGGACATCATCAAATTGGCTGGGGGAGAACCAGCCAACTTTTTGGACGTCGGGGGCGGGGCTAGCGCCGAACAGATCGAGAATGCCTTCCGCATCTTAATCTCGGACCGGAATGTCAAGGTCGTCCTGATCAACATCTTCGGTGGTATCCTGCGATGCGACCGGTTGGCGGAGGGGGTCATCAAGGCCGTCAAGGCCCTAGGTGTCACCCTCCCCATCGTGATCCGGATGGAAGGGACCAACGTGGAGCTGGGGAGGCAGATGCTCAAGGAATCAGGGTTGAACTTTGTAAATGCGGAAACCATGGCTGATGCCGCGGCATTGGCCGCCCAAGCCGCGCGCGGTGTAGACCGATGACCGTTGACCGAAAAATCTCTGCAGATGGAATAGGGCTTTTTCCGGTCGTCGGTCTGCAGTCGTCGGTCGACGATGTCGGAGGCATCCAGTGAGCATCCTAGTCAATGAGGAGACGCGGGTCGTCGTACAGGGAATTACAGGAAAAGAGGGGAGTTTCCACGCCAGAGGTTGTCTGGAATACGGGACGAAGGTGCTCGCGGGGGTCACTCCTGGCAAGGGTGGGATGCTCCACGAGGGAATCCCCGTCTTCAATACCGTAGCCCACGCGGTCAAGGAGGCCGGGGTTAATACCTCTCTCATTTTTGTGCCGCCCACTTTTGCCGGTGACGCCATTCTTGAGGCAGCCGATGCTGGCATCTCGCTGATCGTGTGTATCACCGAGGGTATTCCCGCATTGGATATGGTAAAGGTGTCGCGGAGTCTGCAGGGGCAGGCCTTACGTTTAATTGGCCCCAACTGTCCGGGCGTGATCTCGCCCGGTAAGGGCAAGGTGGGAATCATGCCCGGCCACATCCACATGCCCGGACCAGTCGGTGTGGTCTCCCGAAGTGGTACGTTGACTTATGAAGCGGTAGGCCAGCTGACTCAACGTGGGATCGGACAATCTACTTGTATCGGGATTGGTGGCGATCCGATTATTGGAACGAGCTTTGTCGATTGCTTTCGTCTTTTTCAGGAAGATCCAGGGACGGAAACTATTCTTCTCATTGGAGAGATTGGTGGAACTGCGGAGGAAGATGCGGCGGCGTTCGTCAAGGCCCACATGGAGAAGCCGGTGGTCGGGTACGTCGCGGGAATGACGGCCCCACCGGGCCGGCGGATGGGACATGCCGGTGCAATCATCGCGGGCGGAAAGGGAACGGCAGCTGAAAAGATTCAGGCCATGGAGGCGGCGGGGATCCGCATCTGTCGGTCCCCGGGTGATATGGGGGTGACCGTCGAAAAGGCTCTCCGTGGTGGCTAACCAAGAAAAGGGTTCCATGGAGCTGTGCCGTGAAGATCACGGCGCTTCGAGATAAGGCCACCTGCGTCTCAGGTGGTCTTTGTTTCAAGATCGGGGGCAGGCATGGAGCGGACATTGGCTATTGTGAAACCGGATGCGGTCGCCCGCGGTAAGATCGGCGAAATCATCCGCCGTTTTGAGGAGGCAGGACTCCGGATCTGTGGCCTCCGCATGGTGTGCCTCGACAAGAAAGAGGTGGAGCAGTTTTATCATATCCACCGGGGACGTCCTTTTTTCGAGAGCCTGACTGATTTTATGAGCTCCGGCCCTTCCGTAGTCATGGTCTTAGAGGGGGAGAGAGTCATTCCGACCGTGCGTGCCATCATGGGAGCCACAGACCCAGCTCAAGCGGCCCTAGGGAGCATTCGGCGGGATTTGGCCACGACCATTGAGCAGAACGCGGTCCACGGCTCCGACTCGTCAGAGTCTGCCGCGTTTGAGGTCCCATATTTCTTTGCAGCGGTTGAGCTCTTAGATTACACCCGGGCGGACCGTGTTGCCGGACCGGATCGCGAGGCCTGAGGGGATGGCACCGCAGGGAATGCTGTTCCGTCGCGAGTTTATCCGTGGATTGGCCCGGTTTTTGCTTGACATAAGTGGGTTGCCTCAGTATAATCCGCCAGCTTTTGCAAGGTGAGGTTGAATGTTCGTTGACATTACCCAGATCCCCTTAGAGGGTCTGGACCTCCACTTTCGTGGAGGAGAGGATTTTCTGGATCCCTCGGGGGAGAGGGTTCATCTTCTCCGGCCGGTAGAGGCCACGCTGCATTTCTGCCGGACTCCGATCGGGGTCTGGGTGCGGGGGCAGATTTCCTCTGACCTCCAGCTCCACTGCAGTCGGTGTTTTGAGCTCTTTGCCCTCCCGGTATGCGAGGGTTTTGAGATGAGATACCGTGACCCTCTTGGGGAGAGCGTAGAGGAGGAGCACGAACTGGGACGCGACGAACTCGATGTGAGCTTTCTCGACGGGGCGAAGATCAACGTGCCGGGGCTTGTCCGAGAGAATCTCTTACTCGCACTCCCGGTGCAACCTCTCTGTCATGAAGGATGTCAGGGACTTTGCCCGCGCTGCGGGATCAACCGGAATGGGGGAACGTGTCTTTGCTCCCCAGCCAGCATTGATCCCCGGTGGAGAAAGTTGGAGTCTTTGTTGTAACGGGAGAAAGGGGATCGTGGGCCTCCCCAAGCGTCGCCATTCCAACTCACGGAGCAGGAAACGGAGGGCACACGATGCCCTTTCGTTGCCTTCATTGGCGGTGTGCCCTCAGTGTCGGGAAAAGATGCTCCCTCATCGGGCCTGCCCCAGTTGTGGCTACTACCGGGGTCGCGAGGTGGTCAAGCGGGGAGAGGCGTAAGAGATGAACCGTGAGCTTCCCGGACGGCAAGGCGCGATGGAAAATGCACCCTTTGGGCTGTCCCACCCCAGTCAACTCACCATAGCTCTTGATGCCATGGGTGGGGACGGCGGAGTCGCCGTCACAGTGGAGGGAGCGATTGGGGCGACCCGGGAGATGGGATGTTCCGTCGTCCTGGTCGGGATCGAGGACACAATCATCCGAGAGCTTTCGCGGTTTGAGACCCAGGGGTTGGAAATTCGCATCCGCCACGCTTCAGAAGTCGTGGAGATGCATGAATCCCCTTCGACGGCACTCCGGAAGAAGAAGGATTCATCGATTCGGGTGGCGGTAAACATGGTGAGGGAGGGAGAGGCCGACGCTATGGTGAGCGCCGGAAATACGGGAGCAGTCATGGCCACTGGTTTGATTATTCTTGGCCCCCTCGCTGGCGTAGAGCGCCCCGCCATTGCTGCGCAGGTGCCCATCCTCGGTGGGTATACAATTCTTGTGGATGCGGGAGCGAATGTGGACTGCAAGCCTCGCCACCTCGTTCAATTTGCCATCATGGGAACTGTCTATGCCCGAAAGATTCTGGGGAACTCCCATCCTCGTGTTGGCCTCCTAAGCATCGGAGAGGAAGAGACCAAAGGAAATGAGCTGACCAAGGAAGCCTTCCGGGCATTGGAGGATGTGTCCGGGGTAGATTTCATCGGAAATGTGGAGGGAGTGGATGTCTTCAACGGGAAGGCCGATGTCGTGGTTTGTGACGGCTTTACCGGCAACATTGCACTGAAGATGGGGGAGAGTGCGGCTTGGTCTACACTCACTTACTTCAAGGAGGAACTGAGCCGCGGGGTGGCCGGGAAGGCAGGCCTGCTAATCCTTCGCGGAGCTTTGGAACGTTTTCAGCGAAGGATCGATTACACAGAATACGGGGGGGCCCCACTGCTGGGTGTAAGCGGGGTGATTATTATCGCCCACGGGCGGTCTACGGCTAAGGCCATCAAGAACGGAATCCGCGTTGCAGGGGAGTGCGTCAAGAATCGGATGATCGAAAGCATCCGGGAAGGGGTCGCCCAGAACTAGGGGGAAGTCATGGAGCGGAGCCGAATAATCGGCACAGGGTCAGCAGTACCGGCCCGGATTGTGAGCAACGCAGACCTGGAGAAACTGGTTGACACGAGCGATGAATGGGTGAAGTCCCGGACGGGGATCTCAGAACGGCGAATCTGCGGTGAGGGGGAGGATAGCGCCACGCTGGCGGAAAAAGCAGCAGTCCAAGCCTTGGAGGCCGCCGCGCTGGACCCGATGGACCTTGACCTCCTCCTGGTAGCTACGATCACCCCGGCACTCCCATTCCCCGCCACGGCCTGTCTGCTCCAAGATAGTCTGCATGCTCGACGCGCCGCGGCTTTGGATATCTCTGCTGCGTGTTCAGGGTTCATTTATGGTCTGGCGGTGGCGGATAACTTTATCCGGACCGGCACGTATCGGACCATTCTCCTGGTCGGGTCCGAAACTCTCTCCACCATCACTGATTGGACCGATAGGAATACATGTGTCCTTTTTGCCGACGGGGCGGGGGCGGTCGTCCTGCAGGGTCAACGCGGGGGACGGGGGATTCTCTCGACCCACCTATACTCCGACGGATCGCAATGGGATCTCCTCATGGCGCCTGGGGGGGGGTCCCGGTGCCCCGTTACCCCTGAGGTGCTCGAGCAACGTCTGAATATGATCAAGATGTCGCACGGCAATGAAGTCTTCCGGATCGCCGTCAGGGCAATGGGGGATGCCTGCATCGCGTCCTTAAAACAGAACCATCTCGAAATAGGCGACATCGATGTGCTTGTCCCTCACCAGGCAAATGCCCGGATCATGCAGGCGCTTGCCCATCGCCTCTCTCTTCCTCCAGAGAAGGTTATCTCTAATATTGCTCGGTATGGGAATACCTCGGCCGCCTCTGTCCCGCTCGCCCTGGATGAGGCAGTTCGCAACGGAAAAGTGCGTGAAGGAAATTTGGTCCTCCTTGTCGCTTTTGGAGGGGGCCTCACCTGGGGGTCGGCAGCGATCCGGTGGTGACGACGCCCTCGGCCCAAGAGAGGGAGGACGGCCGAGCGCGCACAGCAAGTGGGGATCGATGGAGGGAAAGACCGCTTTTATTTTTCCGGGACAAGGGTCCCAATATGTTGGGATGGGCTGGGAGCTGTCGGAGAACTTTCCGTCGGCACGAGCCGTCATGGCAAAGGGAAGTGAAGTTCTCGGGTTAGATTTAGAGCGGCTTTGCTTTTCCGGGCCAGAGGAAGCCCTCAGCCTGACGGCTAACACGCAGCCGGCGGTACTCGCGGTGAGCGCGATGGCCTGGACGGTTGTGGGTGAGCATGGGATCCGACCAGATTTTGTGGCTGGGCACAGCCTCGGAGAGTATAGTGCCCTCGTGGCTGCGGGATCTCTGAACTATGCAGACGCCCTTCGGGCGGTCCGGCGCCGAGGCGAGTTGATGCAGGAGGCGGTCGCCGTGGGTGCTGGCGCGATGGCGGCCATTGTTGGTCTCAGTCCTGAGGTGATTGAAGAGATTTGCCGGGAAGCTGGCCAGGGTGAGGTGGTAGAGGTGGCGAATCTCAACTCCCCTTTACAGACCGTGGTGGCGGGACATACAGCCGCGGTGAATGGCGCAGCTGCGGCCGCACGGGCCAGAGGGGCAAAGCGGGTTCAGCTACTGTCCGTGAGCGCCCCGTTTCACTCGAGTCTCATGCGTCCCATTGCACAGGAATTTGCGACCGTCCTAGGGAGCCTCGATATCCGTGATCCCCACGTTCCGTTCATCGCTAGTCTTGACGCACAACCCAAAGGGACCGCGGCGGAAGTCGTCCAGAGCCTCATAGAACAGCTTGACCATCCCGTACGGTGGGTCGAGGTGATTCGGCGTCTGACGCGGGAAGGGGTAAGGACCTTTATTGAGGTGGGGCCGGGGAAGGTCCTTTCGGGGCTGATGAAACGGATCGATGGGGTGGGACGAGTCTATCACGTGGAGGATCAGAGAAGTCTGAAGGAAACCCTCGCCGCGGCGGCACAGGCATGACCCTACGGGGAAAGGTGGCGGTCGTTACTGGGGGATCGCGAGGGATCGGTCGAACTGTGGCCTCAGTGTTGGCGCGGGAGGGGGTGGCTTTGACTCTCTGTGCCCGGGATCGTGTTGCCTTAGAGAAGGTTGCGTCAGAACTTGAGGCTTCCGGCGCGCAGGTGTTAGCAGTCAAGGCCGATGTGACGCAGGCCGTCGAAGTTAATCAGATGATCGAGAGCTGTCTTGAACGATTTGGGTCGGTCAATATCTTGGTGAATAATGCTGGGATCACGCGCGACAATCTCTTGCTTCGCATGAAGGATGACGAATGGGAAGCGGTGTTGAACGTAAACTTGAAGGGCGTCTTTCACTGTACCCGGGCTGTCCTCCGACCCATGCTGAAACAGCGGGAAGGCTGCATCGTCAATCTGACCTCAGTGGTCGGCGTTATGGGGAACCCGGGACAGGCGAACTATGCAGCCGCCAAGGCAGGAATCATCGGTTTGACCAAGGCGACCGCCAAGGAGGTGGCCTCGCGGGGTATCACCGTCAACGCCGTGGCCCCTGGATTCGTCGAAACGGATATGACGTACGCCTTGGACCCGGAACATCAAGAGCGAATACGCTCCCAGATTCCTCTGGGACGATTCGGAACCCCTGAAGAAGTGGCGGAGCTGGTGGTTTTTCTTGCCTCGGGTCGAGCGGCATACATCACGGGTCAAGTCATCCACATCAACGGAGGCTTATGGATGTAACAGGCAGGATGTGCTCATTTTCGCTGGGAGGTGAGAGGTGAGTGGGATCGCGGATATCGAGCAGAAGGCGAAAAAGATCATCGTAGAGCAGCTCGGGGTCGAGGAATCGGAAGTCACTCCAGATGCCAAGTTCGTCGATGACCTGGGAGCTGACTCCCTAGATACGGTGGAATTGATTATGGTTTTGGAGGAAGAGTTCGGGATTGAGATCCCGGACGATGATGCAGAAAAGATCGTTCACGTGAAAGATGTCGTCCAGTATATCAAAGAACGCGTCGAGCTTTGAAGGCGGTGTCCAGCTCACGGGGAGTTCTCATGAGGCGCGTGGTGGTAACAGGATTAGGAGTGGTCTCCCCCCTCGGGATCGGGGTTGATTTCTTTTGGAAAGCTCTCATCAACGGAACCTCAGGGGTCGGGCGGATCACGCGGTTTGACACGACTGGCCACGGTTGCCAGATTGCGGCGGAGGTAAAGGGCTTCGATCCGCTTCAGTGGATCGATAAGAAAGAAGTCAAGAAAATGGATACCTTTGTCCGGTACGCGCTGGCAGCGGGCCTCATGGCCGTGGAGGATGCCCATCTCAAGGTGAGCGATGGGAGGCAAGATCGGGTCGGGGTTCTGGTCGGGACGGGGATGGGCGGGATTATAATGCTGGTAGAGCAATACATAGTCCTTGTGGAGAAAGGGCCGGATCGGGTTAGCCCGTTCTTCATCCCTGGCATCATTCCCAATATGGCCTCCGGGCGCCTCTCTATGCACCTTGGGGCCAAGGGGCCTAACTCTTGTGTCTCCACAGCGTGCGCCACGGGCAATCACGCGATTGGGGATTCGTTGCGTATCATTCAGCGGGGAGAGGCAGACGTTATGCTCGCCGGGGGGACTGAGGCAGTGATTAGCACCCTATGCATCGCCGGGTTTAATAACGCCAAGGCCCTCTCAACCAGGAACGACGAGCCGGAGCGGGCTAGTCGCCCCTTCGATAAGGAGCGAGACGGCTTCGTTATGGGTGAGGGAGCATGCGTCCTCGTCTTGGAGGCTCTGGACCATGCCCTGGACCGTGGGGCACCGATCTATGCTGAGGTAGTCGGCTACGGGATGAGCGGGGATGCTTATCACGTCACCGCTCCGGCTCCCGAAGGGGAGGGGGCAGTCCAGTCCATGGAGGGAGCCATTCGAGATGCCGGTATCCCGCCAGAGGCGGTGGATTACATCAATGCTCACGGGACCTCCACTCCATACAATGATGCCAATGAAACCCTGGCTATTAAACGCGTCTTCGGCGATCACGCGTATCGTATACCTGTGAGCTCAATCAAATCGATGATTGGGCATACCCTAGGGGCTGCGGGGGCGATTGAGGCCGCGGCCACGGTCTTGGCGCTGAAACATGGAATCGTTCCTCCGACGATCAATTATGAATTCCCCGACCCGGACTGTGACCTCGACTATGTCCCAAACAAGGCGCGGGAGGTTACGATCCAGCTCGCTCTGAACAACTCCTTTGGCTTCGGGGGGACCAACGCCACGACAGTCTTTCGCCGCTACGAAGAGTAAACAGGGTTATCCCCCGCTCAGAGATCGATATCTCCGTTTCGCCTTTCCCACATCCTCTCTTCGAGTAGACTCGGCCGATAGCCGTTGCTATCGGACACACACATAGTCCACCGATCTGTGCGGGACTTCACGTTCCGGTTACCGTTTTCTGGCCGGGCAGGGTTTATCTTTCGGCAGGCTCCAAGAGGGGGGGGCGAGTGATCGTACGGATCTTATCGAGGATCCCGTTCACGAATCGGCCGGAATCCTCGCTGCCATATTGTTTAGCGATCTCGATGGCCTCGTTGAGGATGACCTTTTCGGGAGTCTCCTTGTGGTAAAGAAACTCGTACGTGGCCACGCGGAGGATATTTCGGTCGACGAGGGCGATGCGGGAAAAGTGCCAGTGCTCTGTATGGTGCG
Source organism: Candidatus Methylomirabilota bacterium (assembly GCA_019456075.1). Classification (GTDB taxonomy): domain Bacteria; phylum Methylomirabilota; class Methylomirabilia; order Methylomirabilales; family CSP1-5; genus CSP1-5. The sequence continues at coordinate 21,889 of VRUN01000016.1, read as the reverse complement.
CGATGAGCGTGTCAATTTCTTCGCGATGCGCTACTGTTCCCGTTACCAGCTCTTCGGCAAAGGTCTGGACCTCTAGCGGGAGCGGATGATCTGCGCAAAAGCCACGAAAGACCTCCTCCAGGTTCCTGGAATGAAACTCAAGCTGGTACAGAATGCTCAGGGCAGCTTCACGCGCACGGCGGCGATTACCCATCCCATGTCCCTCATCTACCCGGGCCGTCTCCCTGCTCCTTGTCAAGCTGGGCAAACAGGTGTGCCATCTCAATAGCGGCTAGGGCCGCCTCGAATCCTTTGTTACCGAGCTTTGTTCCGGCCCGCTCGATCGCCTGCTCGATGGTCTCGGTCGTGATGACGCCGAAGATAGTTGGTACGCCGGTCTTGAGGGCGGTAGCGGCCACCCCCTTTGCCGCCTCACCTGCAATGTAGTCGAAATGGGAGGTCGCCCCCCGAATGACCGCCCCCAGGCAGATAACCGCATCGTACCGGTGACTCGAGGCAAGACGCTCTGCTGTGACCGGAATCTCAAAGGCGCCAGGGACTTTGACGACATCGATCTTGTCCGGGTCTGCCCCGTGGCGGGTGAGGGCATCCAAGGCTCCCTCGAGGAGTCTTGTCGTGATAAATTCATTGAAACGGCTGACGACGATGGCAAAGGAAAACCCCAGTGCTGACAACTGTCCCTCCAGATTCCGTGGCATGGTTCCTCCCTTACTTACCCGTGTCCCTCGCTGATTCTCTGCAGTAAATGGCCCAGCTTTTCTTGCTTCGTTGCTAGGTAGCCTCGGTTTTCCGGGAGTGGCTGGATTTCGAGGGGGACGCGCTCGACGATGCGAAGCCCATACCCCTCTAAGCCCACAATCTTGCGGGGGTTGTTAGTGAGCAAGCGCATGCTGCTGACCCCAAGATCAACAAGGACCTGTGCGCCGATTCCGTAGTCACGGAGATCCGCTTTGAACCCTAGCTTCTCATTTGCCTCCACCGTGTCATAGCCCTCGTCTTGCAGTTCATAGGCCCGGAACTTGTCAACAAAGCCGATGCCTCGACCCTCCTGCCGCATGTACAGGAGGACCCCCCTGCCCTCCGCTGCAATCAACGCGAGAGCCCGATCCATCTGGAGGCCACAATCACAGCGGAACGAGCCAAAGACATCACCCATCAAGCACTCGGAATGTACACGGATCAACACCGGATCGGCGGGGGTGATATCTCCGAGGGTGAGGGCCAGGTGTTGGTCGGGGCCAACCCGACTCTGGTAGAAGAAAGCCCGGAAGGTCCCGTGGCGGGTAGGGATAGTAGACTCCGCCACGCGGCGAACCAGCTTCTCGCGCCGCATCCGGAACGTAATGAGATCCTTGACCGTGATGATGCGGAGGCCGTGACGGGTCGCGAACTCGACAAGCTGGGGGACCCTGGCCATGTGCCCGTCCTCGTTCATAATCTCACAGATCACCCCGGCGGGGTAGAGACCGGCGAGGCGACTGAGGTCGAGCGCCGCTTCGGTCTGGCCCGCCCGGGCAAGAGTGCCCCCTTCCTTTGCTCGGAGGGGAAAGATGTGGCCCGGTCGTACGAGGGCCTCGGGTTTCGTCTGGGGATCCACGAGCGCTTGGATGGTCCTGGCTCGGTCGTGGGCTGAGACCCCGGTGGTGACGCCCCGTCGGGCCTCGACCGATACGCAAAAGGCGGTCTCGTAGGGAGAGGTGTTTTCTGCGACCATCAGGGGAATCTGGAGCTCGTCGAGCCGCTGGCCTGCAAGGGACATGCAGATGAGGCCGCGCCCGTGCGTGGCCATAAAGTTGATGGACTCTGCCGTAACGCGCTCGGCGGCCATTGTAAGGTCGCCTTCGTTTTCCCGGTCCTCGTCATCAACGACGATAACCATTCTCCCGTCTCGAATCTCTTTGATGGCGTCTTCGATGCTATCAAAGGGCATTGATGCCTTCTCCCTTTAGTTGTCGCCCCCTGCCCATGCGAATCCTTGTTCATGGAGGAGTTGGCGCGTAACGATGGATCGGTCCGGCATGGTTTGCTCAGCGAGGAGCCGCTGAAGGTAGCGACTTAAGAGATCTACCTCCAGATTCACGAGATTTCCGAGACCCTTCCATCCCAATGTGGTCATCGTCAGAGTGTGGGGTATGAGGCATACCGAGAAAGCTTCGTTCGAGACTTCCAGGAGGGTGAGGCTCACCCCATCGACGGCGATCGAGCCTTTGGGCGCGATGTAGATCGCTAACGGAGTAGGGAAGCTCACCCACATCCACTTAGATTCCCCAGCAGATTCGAAGCGAATGATCCGTCCGACACCGTCCACGTGCCCGGCGACGAAATGTCCGCCGAAACGGTCGCCGGCTTTCAGTGGGCGCTCCAGATTGACTCGCTCGTGGGGTTTCAGGTCGCCCAGAGTGGTCCGTGCAAGGGTCTCGGCGGAGAGATTGGTGGTAAACGTCACGCCGGTGGCCTGAATGACCGTGAGACAGACCCCATCGACAGCGATACTCTGTCCGACCGCCAGATCCGGTATCTGTGCCCCTCCCTGGATCGTGAGGCGGGCATCCCCTTCGCCCCGACTCAGGGTGAGCACTGTTCCCCGCTCTTCGACGATACCGGTAAACATCTTCCTATGGCATCCAGGGGGCGACAGGATCGGTCAGGTACCCCTCGAGCACGAGATCATCCCCGATCCGCTCCACCGTGAGGTGCTTGACGCGGAGCGCTTCCGTGAGCTTCTCAACCCCGTCCCCTTGGAGGAGCGTTGGAGCCTTCTGGCCCCCGATCAGAACGGGCGCGAGCATGAGAACGAGCTTGTCCACAATCCTCTCCTGGAGTGCAGAGGTCGCGAGCTTTCCTCCTCCCTCGATCAGTACCGAGGTGATCTGGCGGCGTCCTAACTCGTCGATCAGGGCGGGCAAGGAGAGCCCCCCGTCACCCGGGGGCAGCACCATCACCCTGGCCCCTCGCTCTTGGAGTCGTCGGAGGCGAGCCTGAGAGACTCCAGGTCCAACGGCTACCAGCGGAGGTTGGGATCCGCTCCTCAAAAGCCCTGCGCTAAGGGGAAGGCGACCCCGAGTGTCCACGACCACCCGCAGGGGGTCTCGGCCCTCGTCTCCGCCTAAACGAGTGGTGAGCAGGGGGTCGTCTTTCAAAACCGTTCCGATGCCGACCACGACCGCGTCCACCGCGTTCCGCATCTCATGGACCCGATGGCGGGCCAGCTCGCCAGTAATCCATTGTGAATCGCCAGTGCGAGTTGCTAACTTTCCGTCCAGACTCAAAGCGGCCTTGAGGAGCACAAAAGGTTGTCCAGTTTGAATATATCTAAAATAGGCCTCGTTAAGCCGCACGGCCTCCTCCTCGAGGACCCCGATCTGTACAGAGACACCTGCCTCTCGGAGTCTCTGCACTCCCCTCCCTGCCACCAAGGGATTCGGATCGTAGGTAGCGATGACCACCTTGGCGATCCCGGCTTCGATGAGGGTCTCAGTACAGGGAGGGGTTTTTCCGTAATGGGTGCATGGCTCAAGGGTGACGTAGCACACGGCCCCCCGGGCCGTCGCCGCCCTGAGAGCCGCCACTTCGGCATGGTCGCCCCCTGCCCATGCGTGATACCCTTCGCCAATGATCGCCCCCTGCTGGGTGAGGACGGCTCCCACCATGGGATTTGGAGAGGTCCGTCCCCTCCCTCGGGCTGCGAGGCTTAGGGCCCGCTGCATGTATGTCCGATCAATGTCGAGCATCTTCCTCCTCGTAAGAGGCTGATTTCTCAGGAACTTTCCGCCCAAGCTATCACTAGGGGTCACGAGTGTCAAGGTCAATTGGAGTCGAAGCAGACGGGAATCCAGGTCTAGTTTCCCTGCTAAAAAGGGCTGCGGCGAATGCCGGGGGGGAGAACGGCGCAAGGTCCTCGATCCCCTCCCCGAACCCCACGTACCGCACGGGAATTTGAAGTTCGCCCACTATCCCTATCAGCGAGCCTCCCTTGGCGGTTCCGTCCAGCTTGGTGACAATCAGCCCCGTAATCCCCATGAGTTGATGGAATTCTCGGACCTGAACGGCTGCGTTGAGGCCGGTGGTGGCGTCCAAGATCAGCAGGGTCTCGTGGGGGGCGCCCGGAATGTTGCGGGAAACGACGCGGCCAATCTTCTTCAGCTCCTCCATGAGATTTTTTTTGGTGTGAAGACGGCCCGCCGTATCGATGAGTAAAAGATCCATCTCCCGAGCCAGGGACGCTTGGAGCGCATCGAAGACGACGGCGGCTGGATCACCCCCTTCTTGATGAGCGACAACCTCTGCTCCAGCCCTTTGCCCCCAGATTTGGAGCTGCTCGATCGCGGCAGCCCGAAAGGTATCCGCAGCGGCCAGGAGGACTCGTTTCCCCTGGCGGATCCCTCGAAAGGCAAGCTTACCGATGGTGGTGGTCTTGCCGACCCCGTTTACCCCGAGGATCAAAGCGACATGGGGATGTCCTTCGGGGATGCTTTGCTCTGGCGCCGAGAGGATGTCTGTGACCTGATCTCTGAGGAAGTGAAGAAGCTCCTCGGGCTCACTTATGCTGGGAGGAATGGTATCCAAGAGCTGCCGGGTTGTGGGCATCCCCAGGTCAGCTGTGATCAAGATCTCCTCGAGTTCCTCCAGAGCATCCGGGTCGAGGCGGGGGCGGGTCAGCAAATGAGTTATCCGGTCGAAAAAGGCCTCTCGGGTCTTCCGGAGGCCGGCGACGAGGTGGGAAAAGAGGGCGGGGTGCTCTGCCATCGGTGAAATGCCCGGCCGCGATCAGGATGCCGTTGCGGTGGCCGTCTGCTCCGTTTGTTTGCCGAGCCGAACGGAAATCAGCCTCGAGACGCCCGGCTCCTCCATCGTGATCCCGTAGAGGAGATCGGCTATCTCGATCGTCCGGGGATGGTGCGTAACGAGCACGAACTGGGATGTGGTGGCGAGTTCGCGGAGGAGAGAGGCAAAACGATCCACGTTCAGATCGTCCAGGGCAGCATCCACCTCGTCCAGCACGACGAAGGGACTGGGTCTTGTGGCCCATAGGGCCATGAGGAGGGCAATGGCTCCGAGGGTTTTCTCACCGCCGGAGAGGAGCGAGAGAGTCGTGGTCCGCTTCCCCGGGATCCGCACCCGGATCTCCACGCCGGGTTCGTCGGCGTTCGCCTCCTCGCTGGGGACGAGCTCTGCCTCGCCGCCTCCGAAGAGACGCTGCCAAAAGCGGTTGAGGTGTTCGTTGACCGCAGTCAGGGTTTCCCTGAAGAGATTCTGGATTGTCCGGTTGACTTCGGCGATGGTGGCCTTGAGCGAAGTGACGGATGCGGTCAGGTCTTCTGCCTGGTCCGTCAGGAAACGATACCGTTCCGAGAGGGCCTCGTACTCTTCCAGGGCAGCCATATTGATGGGACCCATCATCGCCATCTTCTTTCGGATCTCTTCTTCTTCTTGCTCAAGCGCCTGGGGATCCTGCGCCGGATCTCCTCCGTGGGGGAGCTCCCGAAGGGTGTCGTCGCCCAACACCTCCTCCTGCAGGCGCTTCTGAAGCAACGAACGTTCTGTGCTTAACGCGGCCCGCCGCGTGGCGGTCGAGGTTTGCTGCTGCTGGATACCGGCGAGCTCTCTTCTGGCAGCCTTGAGGGCCTCCTCGTGGGCGACGAGGATTTGCCGGAGGTTATCCCTCTCCCCTTGGAGTTTCTGGAGGGCTTGGGCCTCCTGGGTCTCCTGTTGCCCTAAGACCCCGAGCGAGTGCTGGAGAGCAGTGATCTCTTGGACGAGCCTGGCCTCTCGGGACCGAGAGTCTTCCTCCTCCTGGCGGATCTCTACCTCGCGCCTGCGTTCCCTAGCGACATCGGCCTCCAGGCGTTCTATGGAGCGTGTTAAGGCTTCCTTGCGCTCCTGGAGGGAGGTCGATCGGATCCGGACCTCCGCCACTTCCGCGTGAAGCTCCTGCTGCCGCGCACGCAGGAGGCTGACCTGCCGGTCGTACTCAGCAGCTTCTCGTTTGAGGGTTTCCTCTTCCCGACCCCATAGCTCCAGATCTCGTTGCACAGTGGAGAGTGCGGTCCCGAGATCGCTGAGTTCCTCTTCAAGGCGTGCGAGCTCAGCAGTCAGAAATTCTGCATGGCTTCCGAGACGGGAGACAACCGTGGACACCTCGGCGAGCGATCGCTCGACCTCGTGACGGGCACCTTCCGTTTCCTTGAGAGCTTGCTCCTGCGCGTTTGAGGCCTGTCGGCGTTGGGAGAGTGCCTCCTGAACCTTCTCCCATTCGTCTTCGACCTCCTGAAGTTCTGTGACCGCCCGGGCGATGACGGTGGGAAGATCCTCGAGTTCCCTCCGGCGGCTCAGGAGGCTTAGGGTGATGGTCTTGCCACCCTGTATGGGGCCTCGCGAACTCAGCACCGTGCCAGACGCCGTAGCCACCCGGACAGGACAGGGGATCCTCTGGAGGAGCGCAAGGGCCGTGGGGAGGTCCTGGACGATCACGGCATCTCCCAAGAGGGCCTGGAGGAGCGGTTGGAGGTTTTTCGGCGCTTTCACAAGTCGTGAGGCGAGTCCCACGACCCGCCGGGCCACGTCGGAGTCGAGGGAGGCCTCTGCCGCCCGCAACGCCTCCTCAAGGCGTAACGCCTCTTGACCGTCGGCAAGCCATTCCGTCTGACGGGGGAGCAGGGTAGCCCAGCCAGTCCCTTCCTGCTCAAGATAGTGAACCAGCGAAAGGGCCTCGGCGGCGGTCGGGGTGACCAGGCCTTGCTGGAGATCCCCTAAGAGGGCTTCGACTGCCTTCTCCCACGCAACGTCAACTCGAACCACGCTGGAGAGGGAGCCTTCAATGGCCTGGCAGACTGGCACCGCAGCCGCCTTTCCCTTGAGGAGGAACTGTTGGCCTTCGGCGAGTCCGACGAGACCGGCCTCGAGTTCCCTGAGAGAGCCCAGTCGACTTTCAAGGCCACTGAGTTCCTCTCGCAGGCCCGCCCGTCGGCCGCTCAGCGCTTCCTGGCGGAGATGGAGGGTGGTGAGTTCTTGAGAAAGGGTCTCCTGCTCTTTCCTTAGGATCTCGATCTTGGATTCGAGTTTTTGCTGCTGGCTGGTCAGCTCGCGCTCGCGGACCCGCAGGGTTTCCGATTCTGATCGCGAGGCGGCAAGCTGGCGATCGAGGGTCTCCCGCTCTTGGTGGAGAAGCCGGTGCCGTTCCGTAAGAGAGGCAACGTGATTCCGGTGATTTACGAGTCGCTCGGTGAGCGCCACGATTTCTGGTTTCTGGCGCTGCAAGGCCTCTTCGCTCTGACGGAGTTCGGTCTCTAGGCCGGTCACGTCAGCGTCGAGTTCCTCAAGCTGCCCAGACGCCACGTCGAGTTCCTCTTGTGTCAGGCCGCGCGTCTTCGCGTCGGCCTCGAGATCGTGGAGGAGGCGATGTAACCGTTCCGTGGTTGCCTTCAGTTCTTCCCGCTGCTCCTCGCCGCGGTGCCGTAGGTCGTGGACCAGGCCCTCGCGGGACCGCACTTCGGCCTCCTCACGCTCTCGTTGGCTTCGCAGACGATACCCCAGTTCTTGGGCCGCGGTGATCCGCTTCTCCAGGTCCAAGTCCTGAAGGCGGCCGGTCTCCAGGGATGTCTCCTCCTTCGAGAGGCGGAGCTGACACAACTCCTGGGCCTCAGTGAGTTGCTTCTCGTCGCCGGTGACACGGGTGAGCTCCTCCGCGAGGAGGCGGTCTTGCTGGAGGAGGAGGATAGCCTGGATCTCCTTCAACCTGAGCGTCGTCTGCTGGTAGCGTTCCGCCTTTTTCGCTTGGCGGTGAAGGGAGTTGCGCTGCCGTTCGATCTCTTGGAGAATATCCCTAACTCTCAGCAGGTTTTGCTCGGCGGCCTCAAGTCGTCCCAGGGCGATATTCCGGTTCACCTTGTATGACATGATCCCTGCCGCCTCCTCCAAGAGGGCCCGGCGGTCGGCCGGCTTCGAGCCTAGGAGTAATCCGATGCTCCCTTGTTCAATCAGGGCATAGGGTTCCCGGCCAAGCCCGGTGTCGAGGAAGAGGCGGGTGATGTCTTTGAGTCGGCAGATATTCTGGTTGAGGAGATACTCGCTTTCGCCCGATCGGTAGAGACGGCGGGTGATAGTCACTTCCTCGTAGGGGACCGCGAGCTGGCCGTCGACGTTAGACAGGGTGAGAGAGACTTCCGCCATACCCACCGCTTTTCGGTGGGTGTTCCCCGCGAAGATCATATCCTCCATGCGGTCCCCGCGGAGAGCCTTCGCGCTCTGTTCCCCCAATACCCAGCGAATCGCGTCGAGAATGTTGCTCTTGCCGCAGCCGTTGGGTCCGACGAGGGCGGTAAGCCCTGGCTGGAACTCGATCGTCACCCGGTCGATGAAGGACTTAAACCCGAACACCGTCAGATTGCTGAGGTGCATATACCTCCAAGGGGTCCTCTGTCCGAAGTCCGTCGTCGCCAAGACATCGTGTAAGTACTTTAGAAATAAATGCTTGGAGACTGAACTTCGGGAGGAGCTTTACAAATTGGCGGCAGGATAGCATAGCCCATTATCCTTGTCAAGAAAAATACACAAAATCATGGGGTCATCCGGAGGAGGAACCCAAAATATTGTGGTTTATCCGAAGGCTGGCAAGGGTACGCCGGGCTGCTACCCGCTCCGCCTCCCGTCGGCTACCCCCTTTTCCTCTCGCGAGCCTCTGCCCTCTGACCTCCACTTCCACCTCGAACCGACGAGCATGGGGAGGGCCCCAGTGCTGCAGGAGACGGTAGCGTGGAGGTATTTTGAGCGCGGCTTGGACAATAGCTTGAAGTTCAGACTTCGGATCAAGGGACGGATCAGGGCTGGACCAGGGAAGGAGATGTTGCTCGAGGAACTTCGTCACGGACCCAAGGCCCCGATCGAGAAAGAGGGCAGCCACGACCGCTTCAAAAGCTGCGGCAAGCAGCGTGGGCCGTTGCCGGCCGCCCGGCTCCTCGCTCTTTCCCAGGCGGAGCATGGTGGGGAGTCCCAGGTGCTTGGCTGCCCGGGCTAGCATGGCGCGGTTGACCATGTTGGCGCGGAGCCGCGTCAGCCCACCAGGAGAAAGATCGGGGCAGCTTTTATATAGGTGCAGGCCCACGAGATGGCTAAGGATCGCGTCACCCAAAAATTCGAGGCGTTCGAATGTTCTCCCTTCCCCTCCAGCCGAAGGATGCGTCAGCGCGGCTCGAAGCAGGGCACGGTTGCGGAAGCGCCGTCCAAGCTTCCTTTCCGCCTCCTGGATCCACGAATCCTTTTCCCGCCGTTTCCCCTGTCGCCTGACGCGGCGGGTCCTCCTTGGCACGGCTAAAATTCTTTCCATCGCAGCGACCGGAAGTAGATGCCGAAACCGATGGCAACGAGCAATGACAAAAGGCCGCTCACGAGTGTCCACACCTCTCCCGTATTCGCGTAGTCTTTGAACTTCCAGATCCCGAAGAAGATAAAAAGCGCGATGGCGCTACCGATCAGAATCTTATGGGCGGTCATAATCCGCACGGTTCGCCTCTCATGTCCTCCTTGGCAATTGTCACCCCATAGTACACGACGTCTCGTCTTTCTGACAGCGGGACTTACACTATAGGGCGACCCCGGATGCCCCTTTCTCGTCCGAGGTCGGCGGGGATCAGCCGCAGGTGGGGGACTTGACAGGGACGGGGGGCGCGGGTAGCATGAAGTGTCGCGAAAACCGAACACGGACGTAGGGGGAGAACATGGCTTCCGAGAACATCGTTCAGGTGAGCGATGCCGATTTCGATCAGAAGGTGATCAATGGTCAGGGGCTCACCATTGTTGATTTCTGGGCAGAGTGGTGTGCTCCCTGCCGCATGATTGCGCCCATCTTGGAGGAACTGGCCCAGCAGTACGCGGGAAAGGTGACGGTCGCCAAGCTGAACGTAGATGAGAATCCCCAGGCGGCGGCTCGTTTTGGCATCCGGAGCATTCCAACGCTCCTCTTTTTCAAGGGAGGGGAGCGGGTTGATCAGGTGATTGGCGCGGTTCCCCGGGGCGTTATCCAGTCCAAGCTTGGCGCCTACCTCGACGAGTGATCCGTCTCTTCAGGTCAGTCGCGGACCGGCCTTCCCCCGTCTGTTCGCGTTCCCGCCTCCGCCATCAGTCCCTGAGTGGTCTTCAGCGCATGTGGTTGACCTTCTCTTTTGTTCATGGTAACTTATCGGCCATACTTGCAGGGGTGTATTATGTATTACCCGTGCCGTGAGGAGTTCAAAGCGAAAGCCCATCTCGGGAACCTGATCCCGGTCTACCGCGAGGTGTTGGCGGACACCGAGACGGCGGTCTCGGCCTTTTTGAAGATCGGGGGAGGGGATTACGCCTTTCTTCTGGAAAGTGTTCAGGGGGGAGAGAAGTGGGCGCGCTACAGTTTCTTGGGACGGAACCCCGCCTTGGTCATCCGGACCAAGGGAAGGAAGGCGGAGCTTTTGCGGCCTGGCTTGCCGCCGGAACAGCGTGAGATTGCGGATCCCTTGGAGGTGGTCAAGGACGCGCTCAGCGTCTACCGACCTGTGAAGGTGGATGGTCTGCCGAGGTTCTTCGGAGGCATGGTCGGGTATCTGGCCTATGATGCCGTCCACTTTTTCGAAACCCTACCAGACCAGGCGGAGGATGATCTGGAACTGCCCGATGCGGTGTTTCTTCTCACCGATACGCTGCTCATTTTTGACAATCTGAGTCAGCGGATCCAGGTGGTCTCCAATGCGTTTGTCCCCGACACCGCCGCCGACTCAATCGAGGCGGCCTATGATCTTGCTCTCTCGAAGATCGAGGCGCTCGTCGCCGATCTCTGCAAGCCCTTGGATCGGCCGGTGGTCGCTCCACTTCCGTCCCGGTCCCCCGAAATGACATCGACCTTTTCCCGCGAAGGCTTCTGCCAAGCGGTCCTGAAGTGTAAGGACTATGTGGCGGCAGGTGACATCATCCAGGCGGTCCTGTCCCAGCGGCTTGAAGTAAAGACGGCCGCTCAACCCCTGGACGTCTACCGGGCGCTCAGGATTATTAATCCCTCCCCGTACATGTACTTCCTCCGCTTAGGAAATCTCTTGCTGGCGGGGAGTTCTCCCGAGGTCTTGGTGCGGTTGGAGGAGGGGCAGATTGACCTGCGGCCGATCGCCGGCACCAGGCCTCGGGGCCGGGACGAGATTGAAGACCGCACGCTGGCGGCTGAACTTTTGGAGGACCCGAAGGAGCGGGCCGAGCACATCATGCTCGTAGATCTCGGGCGGAATGACGTCGGTCGGGTCGCCCCGCCGGGGAGCGTGGAGGTCAATGAGCTGATGGTGATCGAGCGTTACTCCCACGTCATGCACATCGTGTCGAATGTTCGGGGGAGGCTTCAGGAGGGGCAGGACGTTTTCGATCTGCTCCGAGCCACCTTCCCAGCCGGGACCGTGAGCGGGGCCCCAAAGATCAGAGCGATGGAAATTATCGAAGAGCTGGAGCCGGTCAAGCGGGGGCCGTACGCGGGGGCTATCGGTTACATCAGCTTCTCGGGCAACATGGATACGTGCATCGCGATCCGGACCATCCTCTTTGCCAGAGAGCGGGCCTGGATCCAAGTGGGAGCTGGGATCGTGGCGGACTCGGACCCCGAGCGGGAGTATCAGGAGACCCTGAGCAAGGCGGCGGCCATGCTTCGGGCCATCGAAATGGCCGAGACAGGCTTCGACGGCTCATACGTCAACCGATGACCGACGACCGACAGCCGCTCGTTCGTCCACAGTTCGCCGTGAACGGTGAACACTGGGAGAATACCTCGGAGCGTGAACAGTGAACTATGAACTGTGAACCGTGAACTGATATGATTCTGATGATCGACAATTACGATTCCTTCACGTACAACCTGGTTCAGTACCTCGGGGAGCTGGGCGAGAGGGTCGAAGTGGTCCGAAATGACAAAATCACCCTGAAGGGGGTAGACGACCTTCAACCGGCTCGGATTGTCATTTCGCCGGGCCCGCGCACCCCCAAGGAGGCGGGAATCTCGTGCGATCTGATCTCCCACTTCGCCGGTCGGATCCCCATCTTGGGGGTCTGTCTCGGGCACCAGTGCATCGGAGCCGCGTTTGGGGGGAGGATTGTTCAAGCCGGACGGCTCATGCATGGGAAGACTTCCCTGATCAGACATGACGGGCAAACCCTCTTCCGAGAGCTGCCGAATCCCTTTGAGGCGACTCGCTATCACAGCCTCCTCGTCGACCGGGAGAATCTTCCTGGCTGTCTTGAGGTCTCGGCACAGACAGCCGAAGGGGAGGTCATGGGGCTCCGCCACAGGGAGCATCCGGTGGAAGGGGTTCAGTTTCACCCGGAGTCGATCCTGACCGCGGTCGGCAAGGATCTGCTGAGGAATTTCCTCAGGCAATAAACCCATCGGCCGTCAGCAGTCGGCGGTCCGCTGTCCGCATGATGATGGGCTGACTGCCGATAGTTGACAGCTGAGGAGTTGGACGAATGATTCTTGAGGCACTCTCCAGACTGGTGGAAGGACAGGACCTCAGCCGGGATGAGGCTGCTCGGGTCATGGAGGTCCTCATGTCCGGTCAGGCCACCGATGCGCAAATTGCGTCCTTTCTCACCGCCATGCGGATAAAGGGGGAGACGGTGGAGGAGCTCTGTGGTTTTGCCGCCGTGATGCGGGAGAAAGCCGCCGCCGTCCCCACCCAGTACTCGGGCGCTGGAGCTATTTCCCGTCCCGGGCAACTGATGCTGGTCGACACGTGCGGGACAGGGGGGGACGCACAGGGGACCTTTAATATCTCCACCGCGGCCGCTTTTGTGGTGGCGGGAGCGGGCATTCCGGTGGCCAAACACGGGAACCGCTCTGTGTCCGGATTGTGCGGCAGCGCGGACGTCATCGAGGCACTGGGGATCCCCCTCGATCTTCCCCCTGAGCGGGTCGGACGATGTATCGACGAAGTGGGGATTGGCTTTTTGTTCGCCCCGCTCCTTCACCCGGCCATGAAGCACGTGGCGGCGGCTCGTCGCCAGATGCGAATCCGGACGCTCTTCAATCTGCTGGGTCCGCTGACCAATCCTGCCAAGGCGATGGCCCAGGTGATCGGGGTCTACGATGGAGCTCTCACTGAGGTTATGGCCGGCGTCCTGAACCAGCTGGGCTGCCACCGGGCCTTCGTCGTGCACGGGATGGATGGTCTCGATGAGATCTCCACGATCAGCGAATCGAAGATCTCGGAGGTTCGAGAAGGGGAGGTACGAACGCACGTCGTCCAGCCCGAGGACTTCGGCATCCCCCGAGCAACCCTGGCCGATCTCAAAGGCGGTGATGCCTCTACCCATGCCGAGATTATCCGGCAGATCCTTCAGGGAGGTAAGGGTCCGCAGCGAGACATCGTTGTGCTGAACGCGGGTGCCGCCATAGCCGCAGGGGGGGGTGCGCACGATATCCAGGAAGGGATCGGAGCAGCGGTGCGCTCTATCGAGAGCGGGACGGCTTGGGAGAAATTGGAGAAGATGGTGGCTTTCTGCAGATAATTAAGGAGTGGCGGTGAACCACCGACGGTTGGCATGAATGCGAGTGAGCTGACAGTCACCTGCGGACGGCTGAGAGCGACGGATGATTTTAGATAAAATCGTGCAGGCAAAGCGGGAAGAGGTGGCCACCCGGAAGGGGACGGTCCCTCTGCGAGATCTCAAGGCTCAGATTCGGGACCTGCCATCTCCGCGCAACTTTCACCAGGCCCTGGATCGCCGGTCGCGCGGGGGACGAATTCGCTTGGTCGCTGAGGTGAAACGGGCGTCTCCCTCGCAAGGGGTCATCCGGGAGGCGTTCGACCTGGACCAGGTGATCAACGCCTATGTGGGGGCAGGAGCGGCGGCGCTTTCCATCTTGACCGATGAGCCTTTTTTCCGGGGAAGCCTGCATGACCTGGCCCACGCAAAAGGAAGTGTCTCGCTCCCCGTTCTCCGCAAGGACTTCATCATTGATCCCTATCAGGTTTACGAAACACGCGCATGGGGGGCAGACGCGATCCTCCTCATTGCCGGGATCTTGGATGCGCAAACCTTGCAGGACCTTCTGGGCCTCTCACAAGAGGTGGGCCTTCATCCCCTGACCGAAGTCCACACGCGAGCGGAGTTGCAGACAGCTCTGGACGCCAAGGTGCCTATTGTGGGGATAAACAACCGGGATCTGAAGACGTTCCAGGTTTCTCTGGAGACCACCTTCGCCCTGCTTCCCGAGATCCCACCAGATCGGGCGGTGGTCAGCGAGAGCGGGATCAGCCGTCACACCGAGGTTGCCCAGCTTGAAGCGGCGGGGGTGGATGCCATCTTAGTCGGGGAAGGACTCCTCCGAGCACCGGATGTGGAGGAGAAAGTCCGGGAGCTCCTGGGGACAGGACGTGGCGGTTCGGGCTAAGATCTGTGGGATCACGAACGCCAAGGATGCGGAGCTGGCGGCTGACGCTGGCGCCGATGCGCTCGGGTTTGTCTTCGTTCCTGGCACGCCCCGGTATATCGATCCAGATACGGCCCATGGAATTATCACCGATCTTCCGCCCCTGGTCACGCCGGTGGGAGTCTTTGCTGATCATCCTGTTGAGGAGGTCGAACGCCTCATGAGTCGCTGTGGATTCCGGACGGTTCAGCTTCATGGATCTGAGCCCCCGGAGTATTGCCGGCAGGTCACGGGATCGGTGATCAAAGCCTTTCGCGTTAGGGAGGGGCAAGAATTCCCACGCCTCGAGGCCTATCGAGTGCACGCCTATCTCTTAGACACCTTCGTCGAGGGAAAACTGGGCGGGACCGGCAACACCTTTCCTCTTGAGGTCGCGTCGTCTGCCAAGGCCTTTGGGCGAGTGATCATCGCGGGGGGACTGACGCCGGAGAATGTGGCTGAGGTGGTCCGACAGGTGAATCCGTATGGGGTGGATGTCTCAACTGGAGTGGAAGCAAAGCCTGGCCGTAAGGATCCCCAAAAGCTCCGGGATTTTCTGGCAAGCGTCAGGGGGGCAGCGTGACTTGGTCCTTTCCGGATCGTCAGGGACACTTTGGTCGATACGGGGGACAGTACGTTCCCGAGACCTTGATGGCGACCCTCGAGGATCTCGAGCGCGTGTACCTCGAGGCCAAGCAGGATGCCGCGTTTCAAGCGGAACTGGACTATTACTTGCATAAATACGCCGGGCGGCCGACCCCTCTCTACTTTGCCCAGCGTCTTACAGAAAAGCTCAGTGGGGCAAAGATCTACCTCAAGCGGGAGGATCTCTGCCATACGGGGGCGCATAAGATCAATAACACCCTTGGACAGGTGCTATTGACCCGTCGAATGGGAAAGCAGAGGGTCATCGCGGAAACAGGGGCAGGACAGCACGGGGTGGCGACGGCAACGGCGGCAGCCCTCTTTGGTCTTGAGTGCGAGATCTATATGGGGACGGAAGATATGCAGCGGCAGGCTCTCAACGTGTTTCGAATGCGGCTACTGGGGGCCAAGGTGACGCCCGTCGATGCCGGGAGCCGGACGTTAAAAGACGCGATCAACGAGGCGATGCGGGACTGGGTCACACACGTTGATGATACCCATTATGTCCTTGGATCTGCCCTCGGGGCTCACCCCTTTCCCATGATGGTCCGCGATTTTCAATCGGTGATCGGCCAGGAGGCCAGGGCAGAGATCCTCGAGATGGAAGGGAGGCTTCCCGATGTCCTGCTTGCCTGTGTGGGAGGTGGATCGAACGCCATAGGCCTCTTTTACCCGTTCATCGAAGACAGCAGCGTCCGGATGGTCGGCGTTGAAGCCGGAGGATTAGGAATCGAGTCCGGCAAGCACGCTGCGCGGTTTGCCGCTGGCGAACCGGGGGTGCTTCATGGGACGCTGAGCTACATCCTGCAAGACGGAGACGGCCAGATTCAGGCCACCCACTCGGTGTCGGCGGGGCTCGACTACCCGGGCGTGGGACCCGAGCATACGTACCTTCGAGAGATCGGGCGTGCGGCATATGTCTGGGTGACCGATCAGGAGGCTCTCGAAGGGTTCGCGCTCCTTTCTGCCCAGGAAGGGATCATCCCGGCCCTCGAATGTGCCCACGCGGTTGCCTACGCGACCAAGCTGGCCCCTGAGATCGGACCGCATGGCATCTTGCTAATCAACCTTTCTGGCCGCGGGGACAAGGACGTTGAACTCGTGGCCAAAATGGTTGAGCCGTGAACCGTGCTGTGAACCGTGAACGGAGACGATGAATCGGATCGATCGATGCTTTGAGGGACTTCGAGCGACCGGGGGAAAGGCTTTGATCCCTTTCATTACCGCGGGGGACCCGGATTTTGCTACCACCCGGGAACTGGCGTGGGCCTTTGAGGGGGCGGGGGCAGACCTTCTGGAGCTTGGCGTCCCCTTTTCCGATCCCCTGGCCGATGGAACCACCATCCAGCGCGCCAGTCAACGGGCCCTCGAGAACGGAGCGACCCTTAAAGGGGTCATTGGAGTGGTAGAGCAGATCCGTGCCCGGTCCCAAATCCCCGTGGCCCTCATGAGTTACATCAATCCAATTCTCCGCATGGGCCCCCGTGAGTTTGCAATGCGGGCGAGCGATGCCGGGGTAGATGGGATCATCATCCCGGACCTGCCTCCGGAAGAGGCGCACGAGGTGCAGAGTTGTTGTGCAGCCTCGGCGATCTATACGATCTTTCTCGCCGCACCCACAAGCACCGAAGCCCGGCTACGCCGCATCGTGGAGTCCTCTCGGGGATACATTTACTATGTTTCCGTCAAAGGAGTCACAGGAGCGAGAGATGCCCTGCAAACCGATCTTGAATTGTCCTTGAGTCGCGTGCGGCGGTTGACCGACAAGCCCATTGCAGTCGGGTTTGGCATTAGTACACCCGCCCAAGTGTCGCAGGTTGCCGGGTTCGTCGACGGGGTGATCGTGGGATCTGCCATCGTCGAACGCATCGAGCGAGGGATGGGCAAGCCAGGGATGGTCGGGGAAGTGGCCGGATTCATTTCGACTTTGAAGCAGGCGATCCAGTAGGACGACACGTGGCAAAACGTCAACAGACACGCCAGAGCGGGCACGAATCTCCACCAGGGGTACGACGGCTCCTCGCCCAGTACCAGCGGCAGCTAGATCGTCAGAAGACGCGGATCGTCGCCTTGGAGACGGAGGTCAAGACACAGCACCTTCGGGTCAAGCTTCTCCAAGCGATCCGCCGGACTTCCACTGCCACGTTGCATCTCGACTCGATGTTCCATGCCATCTTGCGAGTTGTTCTCCAGATCATCGGTGCTGACTACGGCATTCTCTTACAGATGCACCCCGAGAAGAAGACGCCCCTGTACGGGGTTCAGCGGGGAAAAGATGGGTCCGCGGTCCCCCTGGGAGATGTCTCCCTCAAGCAACGGTATCGCCGGCAAGCCTTGAAGGCGAACGAGACTGCACTCGTCCGAACGCTCGAGGCGCCGCCGCCTGGGTGGACCGTTCCTCGATCCAAGAAGCGGCGGGTCTCCCTCCTTGTCCTCCCTCTGCGAGTTTCCGGCCGCGTGGTCGGAGTGCTCGAGCTGCTCCGCCTTCCGCCATCTCCTCCCTTCCAACACCAACACGCCGACCTGGTCGCCACCATGGGACACCAGCTGGGGATGACGATGGAAAACACCCGCTTGTACTCCGAGTCGGCAAAACGGGTCAAGCAGTCCTCAACCCTGATGGAGCTGAGTGCCATCCTGAACTCCACCCTCCAGATTTCGGAGGTGCTGAGGCTCGCCGTTGAGGCTGCCACCCGCCTGATGGAGTGTGAGGTTGGGTCTCTCCTCCTCTTGAACGAGGAGGGCGACGAGTTGGTCTTTGATGTGGCCTTAGGGGAGCGGGGCAGAGAGGTGAAAGAGGTTCGCCTGAAAGTCGGAGAGGGCATCGCGGGGTGGGTGGCCAAGACGGGGAAGTCGACCATCGTAAGCGATGTTGGTCGCGATCCCCGATTTTCGCGCCGGGTCGACGCCCGAATCCATTTCATCACCCGAAACATGATCTGCGTTTCCGTCAAGAGCCGGGACCAGATCATCGGGGTCCTCCAGGCGATCAACCGACGGACCGATCGTCTTTTCGATGCGGAGGATCAACGCCTGTTCGAGTCTCTGGCCCGTCAGGTGGGGATCGCGATTGAAAATGCCCGCCTGTACGAGCAGGTGAAGCAAACCTTTTTCAGCACGGCGGCGACCTTGGCGGAAGCGATCGAAAAGCGGGATCCCTACACCGGAGGACATGTCCGGCGTGTGGTGGACATCTCCCTCGCCGTGGGGGAAGAATTGGGTCTGAACCCAGAGGAGAAGGAGACCCTTCATCTTGCTGCCATCCTCCATGATGTGGGCAAGATCGGCATTCGGGATGTGATCCTCCTCAAGCAGGGCCCTCTCACCCCGGAAGAGTTCGAGCATATCCGTGAGCACCCACAACTGGGGGCGGAAATCCTTGCGCCTATCAAGCAGCTCGAGGCGGTGATCCCGGTGGTTCGGTATCACCAGGAGCGGTGCGATGGGCAGGGGTATCCGGAGGGATTGAAAGGAGAGAAAATTCCGCTGGCGTCCCGGATCATCGCCGTGGCCGATACGTTCGACGCGATGACGACCGATCGCCCCTACCGCCCGCGGTTAGGCGATGAAGCGGCGATCGCGGAGATTGAACGGTGCGCCGGTTCACAATTCGACCCCAAGGTAGTCGAGGCTTTCATGAGCGCCTACCGGGCGGGACGGATTAGCTCGGAGGCATTGCAAGCCGAGGACAACAAGGCAAGGGAGAAGGGAAAAGTGAGGTCTGTCCCGTTGGTGACCGCGGGGTTCCCATGAGGTATCGGGTTCTTGGGTGCTTTGGCGGTGAAATGCCACGCTTTCACCTCTCCAGCTTCCTCCTGGATGATACCTTACTGATCGATGCCGGGTCGGTGACGTCTACCCTGGAGATCCCTGCGCAGGCCCACATCGAAAGTATCCTGCTGACCCACTCTCACCTGGATCACGTACGCGGGCTGGCCCACCTGGCCGATAACATGTTTGGTCGGCGTGACCGACCGATCCTCGTGTACAGTGTCGAGCCGATACTGGAAGCGCTGAAGGGGTCCCTGTTCAATAACGTCTTGTGGCCCGACTTCACCGTAATCCCCAGCTCCCAGATGCCCATCCTCGATTTCCGCGCCCTCCCTGAGGGGAAGGCGACCTCCGTGCACCATTTTCGGGTCACCCCAATCCGCCTGTCGCATGCGGTGATCAGCGTGGGCTACCTCCTCGAGGGTGAGTTTGGGGCCATGCTCCACCTCGGAGATACCGGAGCGACCGAGGCGGTCTGGCGCATGGTAAGCGATATGCCGAATTTGCGGGCGGTCACGATTGGGACCACTTTCCCCAATCGGCTGCAGCATTTGGCAGACCTGAGCGGGCATCTAACTCCTCGGGGCCTCAAGGCAGAACTCGCCAAGATGTGTGCAAAGACCAGTGTGTACGTGTATCATATGAAGCCCCAGTATGCACCAGAGATCGTGAAGGAACTCGAGGAGCTCGTTCCTGACGCTCAAGTCTTGGAACAGGGGAAGGAGTACCGGTTTGCGCCGATCCCGTGAGAATTTTCTGGCGCTCAAAGAGCAACGGGGGGTCACCGCCATCGAGATCTTCGTGGTCCTCGTCGTCATTGCAATTATGGCCGGGGCGGCAACGCCGTGGATTCTTGGGGCCATTCAAACCTACCGGGTCCGCGCGGCGGCCTGGGAACTGGCGGGGGACCTCCGCCTAGCTCGCCAGAAAGCGGTCTCACTCCAGCGAGGGCACCGCATCTGCTTTGCGGCTTGCGGGAGTCCGGTCCCAACGGGAGCCTATCTCTTGGAGCGGCAAGATCCCACCGGTTGGGCCCTGGATCTGACCCGGAACGATATTCCCAATGGGGTGGCCGTCACCAGTCCTGCGAACACATTGACTTATGGCACAAAGGGTGACGGGTCCGGGGGTACGATCACTTTAACGAACAATATTGGGACTTATGTGGTCGTGGCTGCGCCATCGGGGCGAGTGCGGGTATGCAAAGGGACAATCTGTCCTCCATGAACAGAATCCTTCGCGGGAAGGCGGGCCTCACCATACTCGAGGTCCTGATGTCGGCTGTGATCATCATGATCGCGGTCCTCGGGATTGTGGGCCTCTTTCCCACGGCCTTACAAAATATCCAATACGGTGGACATATGAGCCAGGGCTCATCCCTGGCCCAGGAGATGATCGAACTGATCCGCACTCAACCCTTTCTCACGGTTTCCAGCTATAACGGTCTTGACACGCGGAATGCCCCCCCGGGCGGTCTTCCAGCCTCCGTCCTCGCTCACTTCACCCAGTGGACCAACGACATCGCCCCGGCCATTCCGGCGGGGGCCCTCCCCCAAGGGTGGGGCACGATCGCCGTGGGGGCAGTGGCGGGCTTGCCGGACCTCTGGCAAGTCACCATTACCGTGGGGTGGCGGGAGCGGGGGGGCCAGACGATTACGCTGGTGACCTATGTGGCCCGGTATGCGTGACCACAGAGACCGGACTATCCGTCCGCGGCGTGAGGGGGGTTTTACCCTTGCGGAGGTCCTCATTGCGTCAACCGTGAGCATGATTGTCCTCATCGGCTTGTATCTTCTGTACGATGTAAACCAGGCCACCTTGATCAGAGGGGAACAACAGACCGATCTCCAGCAAAACGCCCGGATCGGCATGGACCGGATTGTACGGGAGTTGCGACTGGTGGGGAGTGATCCGTCGGGGACCTTGTCCGGCGTTCCCGCGATTCCCGGAGCCACGACCAGTTGCCCGGCTCCACCGGCGGCTCTCCAAGCGATTGAAACCGCCGAGGCCACGTGCGTCCGCTTTTACGCCGATGTCGACTTCGACTGGGTTGCTCCTTTGGCCACCGAGCGGGTAGAGTATAGTTACAATTGCGCCACCCAACGGCTGCGGCGACAGGTGTGGACCGCAACGGGGACAGCAGGCGCCCAGCCTCTTGCCGAGCGAGTGACAGCTCTCACCATTGCTTACTACGACGCGGCAGGCAACCTGTTTCCGACTCCTGTCCTGGCCACCAGCCTCGGTAGCATCCGGCGCATATCGGTAATCGTAACGACGGCCGATACCGTGACCGGAAGAGTTCCCCAACCCTTTACACTGCGGGCGGAAATCCGCCCCAGGAATCTCGGGTTACGTCCTTGACAATGCGCATGAAGCCTCTTACGATTGATCAGACCGCCGGGCGGAAAAATCCCTGGCTTACTCACGGGGAGGAGGTCCCTCTCAGCATGAAGGGGAGAGGAGAAGAGGGAATTGCACTGGTCATCACGCTCATGGTGATGACCATTCTTTTGTTGATGGGAACCGCTTTCTTGAGCATTTCCTCCACGGAGACCCTGATCGCCATCAACGAGCGGAACCGACTACAAGCGTTCCACCTGGCCGAAGCCGGAGCCGAAAGGGCCATCGCAGAGTTAGGCGCCAATGACACGTATCCGGGGACTGTGGACACAGCCTTGGGCCCCGGGACATACGGGATAGCGGTCAGCACCCCGCCGGCGAATCCTGATCAACGCCTGGTTACTGGTACTGGATGCGTCCGCGACTGTGTGTCACTCGTCAGGGCGATGGCCCAAGTCGAGGTCCTCGTGCAGCGGAGTTCACCCTTCCGCTGGGCCGCGGGGGCCCTATCCCTGGTGGAGATAGAGGATCGGGTGGTGGTGGATAGTTATGACTCGGCCCAGGGTCCATATGGGGGGTCCAACGTCGGCGCCGAGGCCACGATCGGGAGTAATGGTAATATCAGCCTTTGGGCAGACGCCACCGTTAACGGAGATGCCCATGCGGGCGGTTCGATAACCATCGGTTCAGGTTCCTTCATAACGGGTGTGGACATCACGGGGG
>VRUN01000083.1 GCA_019456075.1 Candidatus Methylomirabilota bacterium | reverse complement strand
GGATTGAAGGGCAGCACATACCGATAAAATTCGAGGAGACAGCTGGCAACAGCACCTGCAGGCCCCGAGCGACATGCCGGGAGCGGCGGGGCCCCTCGGCTGGCGACGGCCTGGGAAACCGAGGCACGGTCCGTGCCCATGGTTGTTGCACGGAGCGTGAACACGGAGGGACCCAGGGCGTAAGCCGCCGAACGGGGTCGCCGCGTGAGGTCCGGAGCGAGGGGCCGAAGGTGCTGGATAGTCCCCAACCCGCAAGTCGCAATTCGAAATCAGCGAAGCAGGAGGAGGAGGCTGAGGACTTCGAAGAGGTCTTTGGCCTTGACACAGTCCAGCGGAGGCCAGGCACCCACCGGATCCAGGAGGATGGCGTGAAGCCCCAGGCGGCGGGCCGGGACCACATCGAGGCTATAAAAATCACCCACATAGGCTGCCTGCTCTGGCAAGACCCCCGTCCGCTCCAGGGCCCAATGGAAGATGCGAGGATCGGGCTTTTCGATTCCCACCACGCGGGAATCCGCGATCACGCTGAAATGTCCCGCCAGGCCTGCTTCGTTGAGGATGGTCTCGAGCCGGCCATCGGAGTTCGAGATGACCCCCATGAGGACCCCTTTTTCCCCGAGCGCCGCCAGCACCTCGCTGGCTCCCGGCATCACCCCGCCTTGCCAGAGGTTCTGGCGCCGGTTGATCTCCCACAGCCGCTTGAGGGCTCGTTCTGCCTTTTCTTCCCAGGGGATCCCGAGCTCTTCCCACGTGTGACGCATATAGCGGGAAAAGACCTCGGCGGACTCCCGGACCTCGACCTGAGCCAGAAACGGGTCGAGCCGGACCCGGGCCCGGCATTCAGCCTGCCAGACCTCTTCCCGGCTGACCAGGAAGCCCTCCTCCTTGAGCGCATTGACGATCGCGGCATAATCGAGACAGAGGAGGGTGTTGCCGGCATCGAAGAAGACGGCCTTGAGCCTCATCCCCGCCTCCGTCCCGTCGTGTCGAAAAGCTCGCGGGCGAGGGCCACGATCTCGTCGCGCCCCTCGACCTCTGCCTGCCAGGACGGGGGGAGTGCCGCATGCCCGTTCCGCGCACCACTCAAGGCACCGGTGATCGCTCCGGCCGTATCCGTATCGCCCCCCCCTTGGACCGCGGCCATCACCGCGGTCGCAAAGTCGTCGGGCGCATGAAAGAAGCAAAAGACCGACCGGGCCACGGTCTCGACCACGTACCCGCCGGTACCTAATGCCGCGCTCGCCTCGAGCGGATCGGCCCTGCGACCCATCAGCTCCGCGATCCGGCGCAGGTTGTCAGCCACCCGACTGCCGGCCACACACTGGACCATTTCGTCCAGCAGATCTTTTCCCGGGGACGTGCCCGCCACCAGACGGGCAACGAGAAATGCCACCGCCTGGCTTCCGGCAACCGCCTCGGGATTTTTGTGCGTGATCTCGGCGTCCAAGGCGCATGCCTTGCGAAGCCTCTCCAGATCGTTGTAATAGAAGAGCCCCAGCGGGGCAGCCCGCATGGCGGTCCCATTCCCCGCGGCCTCCTCCCCTTCTACCCCACTCTGTTGCCAGCTCGCTCCGGCCTCAAGGCGGTTCAGGGCGTTCCACGTCGTGGCACCAATCCCCCGGACATCCCCGCCGATAAACCAGTCGAGATATTCCCGGGCGATGTCCTCCGGGTCGGCCTCGCCCCGGCGGATGAGGCTCCGCGCGAGACACAGACTCATCTGGGTGTCGTCCGTCCACTGGCCAGCGCGGAGCTCCCGGCTCACGCTCTCCTGGAACCCCCGAAGCTGATCCACGATTGTGGCGACGACCCAAGCCGAATGTCCTTCAAAGGGCATCCCCAGCGCATCGCCGATGGCGAGACCGACGAGACAGCCCTGAAAACGGTCTTCGAGTGACGGGGGTGCAGGCATGGGTCGATCCTTCACCAGGACGTTAGTCCTCGGGGAGGCGGGTCAGGGCGGCGAGGACCTGGGGGAAAATCTCTTCGGTGCGCTTCTTCAGGTCCTCAGGCCGCAGGTTGGCAATGGGGTGTGCAATGGCGATGATGGGGTACGTGGGCATCCCGAAGTTTCTGGCGTGATGGCGAGCCGGCTCTTTGAAGAGCTCGGTCACGATGGCCGCGGTGACCACTCCTCGTTTCTCTAACTCGATGGCGTCGTGCAAACTGCCCGACGTGCAAGAGCCTCACCCGCCGACGGCCGTGACCACCAAGTCACACCGCTCGGCCAGCTCCTCGATCAACTCGGGCGGGGCATTCTTGGTGTAATAGCGCTTGCGACGCCGGAGGACCTCTCCATACTCGAAGCGCTCGGACAGCATCTCTTCGATCACCGCCAGGATCTCGTCGGCCCGCTCTTTGCTGTTGTCCAGGTACCCAATCCGCTGTCCGCTGAGTTCCAGGACCCGCCGGGCAAGGGGGTACGTTGTTGCCTCTTCCTCCGCGACCGGTTCGAGCAGGATCAACCCGGTCTCGGCCTTCTCAATCGCCATTCTTTACCCTCCGTGGACCCCGGGCGAACGCAGTCCCGGGATCACTCTCTATAATGCATGGCTCCTTCAGCGGGCCAACGGCCCCCGTTAGAGACCTCACGTGCCGTCGTGACACCCGCCTGATGGGTGAAAGTGGATCGCCTTGGAGACCGCCTGGATCCCATGCGCGCCCCAGCCGGGAATCACCAGCGAGAAGCGCCCCGCCGCCCCCCCGGCGACGATCACCAAGAGGTCTTCCGGTCTGTGAACCACGGGGATTCGGGCGGTGGGATCGTTCCGGTCAATCCATCGTGGCCAATATCTCTCCCATGTCACGTCGCCGTAATACTCCCCGGCTCTCGTCAGCTCCGCCACCGGCCTCCGGGCCTCCTGGAAAAGGAATGTTTTCACGTCCTGTTTGCTCCACCCCTCGGCCGCGATAGTGGCGGCATGCTCCGGACCGATGACCACCAACATCTCGCCCGCCTTGTACATGGTATTGTTCCCCATGGTGGCCATGGTGTCCGCGACCGTGGTCAGGATACCGCGCGCGCTTGGGCTCGCATGATCACTGACGTTATGGGGTGCCTCGGCGGCAAAGACCGTGACGGTGCTCTGCTCCGGACGGAACCCGCGTTCCACATGAAGCGGCTCCCACGGTGAGGTCTCCTCGTTCTCGGCGACGCAATAGGTGTACTTGCCGGGATGACCAAAGGTGGCTTTGTCGGTCACCCCCGGCAGCCCACCCCCGATATTGATCATGCACAGGCGGACCGCGCGCCCGATGGTGGCGTTGGCTCGAAAACCCTGACCGAAACAGTTGGTCCCGCTGTTGACCTCGAGCGCCTGGCCGACCGGACCGTTGATGATGCAGAGCGGGGCGGCGACGTGGGTCGTGGCTTGCACGCCACTGAGATTAAATGCCTCATCCGCGATTGCCTCGATGGCCGCGACCACGACGGGAAAATACGCGGGCAGGCACCCCGCCATGACCGCATTGATGGCGATCTTTTCCAGCGTTGCCTTGCCGTACCGCGGAGCCAGGATCCCGACGACCTCGCCCGGATCCCGGTTGAGGGTAGAGAGCATCGCCTCAACCCGCTCCTCGGTAGGGGGGACGATGGGGAGGCCATCGGTCCAGCCCCGGGCGATGAAAAGCTCGATGGCCTCGAAGTGGTCCGCCGCCTCGAGGCGTCTCGATCTGAGGGCCACGGTCTGCATGGAGTCCTCCCCTCGGATAGCTAGTTGAGAGTCGAGAGTTTAGAGTTTATAGCTATTTAACCAAGCCTTACAACAGGGGCAACGCGGGACGGGTATCAGGGTATCTGCCCGAGTGAAGCCTGTCAAGGGTCTTGCGTGAGCACCTTAAGGCCCCTTCCACGCACCGCCCATAGGCCGCCCATACCCCAACTCAATTCCCTCTTGACCACGGAATGAAACGACGTTACGATAATCGGGATAGTCGCCCTTTCCCGGCCGTGATTTATGCCGCCCTGCCGACACCGGTCCGGAGGGTCTTCGTTTCGACAGGTGGACGTCCCATGTCCCGCATAATGCCGTTTATCAGCGCGTCAACCTCCACACCACGAGTTTTGATGAAATAAACAACACACGCGGACCACTTATTTTCTGGGGGGGGTGAGAGTATCGGGAAAGACGAGACCCGCAGGGCTGTTCCAGGATCTCTGCTCATGGAGACGCGGTCGGAAGGATAAAAAGAGATCATAGATAAAAGGAGAGGACATATGCTCAAGAGAGTTAAAAACGCGACATGGTGGATGGTCGGTGTTGTTGCGCTCGCGCTTGTCGCAGCAGTGCCCTCCAGTGCCAAGGTCGTAGGCGACACCATCGTTTTTGGAGCCGCCCTATCGTTTAGCGGCAAGTACTCGACCAACGGCAAGCACACCAAAAACGGGTACGAGCTGGCCAAAAAGCGGATCAACGAGATGGGGGGCGTCAAGGTCGGCGGAAAGACGTACAAGATCGACATCAAGTACTACGACGATGAGTCGACGCCGGCGCGCGGCGCGCAGCTCGCGGAACGCCTGATCAAACAGGACGGTATCAAGTTCATGCTGGGCCCGTACAGCTCGGGCCTGACCAAGGCGATCGCGCCGGTGACCGAGAAATACAAGATCCCGATGGTCGAGGGGAATGGCGCCTCGCGCAGCCTCTTCAACAAGGGCTACAAGTACCTCTTCGCCGTCCTCTCGACCTCGGACTTCTACCTTCGGGAAGCCATCAACCTGGCCGCCGAGGTGGCGAAGAAGGCCGGTAAGGATCCGAAGAAGTTGAAGGTGGCCCTGGCCATCGAGAACGATCCGTTTTCGCAGGATATCCGTGCCGGCGTGCTCGAGGACGCCAAGCGCTGGGGCATGAAGGTTGTCATCGACGACAAGCTGCCAAAGGAGCTGAACGACATGTCGGCGACGTTGACCAAGGCGAAGGCCTTGAGGCCCGACGTCCTGATAATCTCAGGCCATGCCAAGGGGGCGACGTTAGCCATCCGCCAGGTCTCGGACATGAAACTCAACGTGCCGATGCTCGCCATTACCCACTGCGAGGCGGCGAAGGTGATCAAGAATTTCGGCGCGCTTGCCGATTATACCCTCTGCGCGGCCCAGTGGGCACCGGCCCTCACGTACAAGGACAAGTGGTTCGGCTCGGCCAG
>VRUN01000082.1 GCA_019456075.1 Candidatus Methylomirabilota bacterium | reverse complement strand
GAATCGGAAGTCGGTCAACGGTCAACGGGACCATAAACCGCGAACACCATTATTTCCTTTTTCGGGCCGGCTTGGTTTTTGGTTTCCGCGCCTTTCTTTGGCCCGGTCTCGCCTGCGGCCGCTTGCGGGCGATTCCCTCAAGATTAACCATGAGTTGATCAAGCTTGCGATGGAGCTCTTTGAGGTCTTTCCCGGTTGGCGGGGCAAGGCCCCCGAGGCCCGCCTTCAGATTCTCTTCCCACTGCCGGTACCTCTCCTCCATGCGTTCCTGGAAATCCTCGGTCCGGCGGGTCCACCCCTCCAAGAGCCGATCTCCCTCTTCTTTGGCCACAGCGCCGCGCTGGACCAGTTCATCAACCATCCGCCACGTCTGTTCCTGAAACCGGATCGCCGCCTCCACAGAGGCATTCACCGATTCCCGCATCAGTCGTACAATCTGATCCGTCCACTCCGGCATCGCTATCCCTCCATCACACGGGAACAAGTGCCATGATGAGCCGGGGAAAGAGTCGAGCCGCAGATCAAGCGGAGAGAGGCCTGGCAGCGGAGCCGGCCCTTCGCCAGGTCACGTCAGACAATCAGAGGGTTCACCACGCACCACGATGCAGTGCAGTGAGGAGGCCTTCAGATGCGCAGCGCCTTCGCAGCGCGGCCCACGTCGCGGTCCTTGACCCAGAAGATTGCGCCGTAGCGTCCCGCGCCCGCCGAGACGGCCTCAACGGCGGTCACGTTGATCTTCTTCGCAGCCAGTTTCCCTAGGAAACCGGCGCAGGAACCGACACGGTCCTTCCCCTGGACGAGGAAGCCAATCTTTTTCGGACGAACTTTCCACTTCGCCTTTCGGGCCACCCTGAGGAAAGCTGTAGGATTTGCAGGGACGAAGTCAAGTTGCGACCGCCGCCCCGGCTGGGGAAATCCCGAGAAGGCCAGAAGGTTGATATTGTTCTTCTTGAGCACGTCCAAAATCTTGGCCCCTTCCCCCGGTTTGTTAGAAACATGCATCACAAAGTAGGGTACGCGCCGAATTCTGTCCGCCATTTCCCCCTCCTTCGATCCGCTGCCGGATCACCCCTGCCCGCAGCGAGACAGGTTCCTGGTTGTGAAACACCGTCAGGTCTAGCCTTCGCCCGGACTGTAAGTTAGCATATTGGGGGGTGCAGTGTCCCGAAAAATAGCGCATTCTACCGCCATTTTGAGGGACGATGGATTACCCTAAGCCCTGTCCCAAATCGGACTATTGAGGAGTGGGTTGACACGACGAAGTCCCTCAGGGGACCGCCCCTTGTTGTGGAGAAGAACAAGACGCGACACAGAGCGCTACGAAGATGGTGGAGAGGACTGGGAGGAAGTTGGCGCAGAGGCCTCCGCGTCGAGGCGATCAACGAGAGAGCCGATCACGGCAGCCTCTAATGGCTTGAGATCAAGGAACAGCACTCCCATCCCGGTGGTGGCACCCGGCTCGATCTCTTCCCTCGACATCCAAGCGACTCGCGCAGGGACCGAGAGAGGGTCGAACGGATCCGGCAGCTTGAAATGGAGTGTGACCTCCGTCCCCGGTGCGATCGGACTTTCGGTCGCGATGAACATCCCTCCCTGGCTCAGGTTGAGACACTTTCCGTCAACGGTTGTCTCCCCGTGTGTGCACTCAACGTCGATTTCGACCTGGGCCCGGACGTGAGACCGCCGTTCGCCCCGATGCACCCATCGACCGACGCGGGTCGGATCCACAGGCTGCTCGAAGGCCACTCCGTGGGCAACTTTGGTCCCCAGGAGGCTTCGAACACGCTGGTCAGTCCAGACCACGTGCCCGCGCACGGGTTCCTCCTGACAGATCTCGACCAGAACCGGGATCCCCAATGGAAGTGTCTCGTCCAACAAGAGGGCCAGTCCGCCAGCCGCAACGTTCAGCGTCTCGCCCGCGACCCGCCTCTGTTCCGTTTCCCCGCAGGGGATACACTGAACGGGAAGATACGCCACAAAGCGCGGCCAGCGCCGGACTGTCGTATGAGCAGCCATTGATTCCCCCTCGCATTACAAGGCGGACTGAGAGGGCAAGAAACATGCCAGGCAACAGGGCAAATGGCCATCAACGACCATCAGCGGCCGAACGAAATACTCCTTGACCTCTTTTATCCTGTCCCGCATCCTGGCTCTGCCATGACTGAAAATCCCCCTTCCCAGCCACAGACAATGGACAGCCCAAGTCGCTTCAAGACCCTTGCTCTCTGCTGTAGCATCCACTTTCTTCACGACGGCTTCGCCAACGCCCTCTATGTCCTTTTCCCCTTGATGGCTCTCGATCTGCACCTCTCATTTACCCAGGTAGGATTCCTGAAGACTGCATACTCTGGGATGCTCAGTGCCTCTCAGATCCCGGCGTCCCTTATGGCGGAGCGGGCGGGCGAGGCCCTCATCCTGGATGGCGGAACAGCCCTCCTCGGGTTGGGCTTCGTCGCGGCGGCCTTTGTCATGACCTATCCCTTTCTCCTCGCCCTGCTCGCCGTCTCGGGAGGTGGATCGGGCGTTCAACACCCTCTGGCCTCCGCCACCGTCTCGAGGGCGTACGAGACCACTCACCGTCGAACAGCCTTGGGGACCTACAACTTTTCGGGCGATCTAGGAAAGGTGGTCATTCCCGTGGTCACCGGGCTGCTGGCCGCCACTTTCGGATGGCGATGGGGTCTCGTGGGCCTGGGCCTTCTCAGCCTGACCGCCGGAGGATTCCTAGGACTTCAGCCCAGGATGCAATTGACACCATCTGGGGATGAAGGGACGCGGCCCGCGGCAAAGCTCCAACCACAGGGGTGGGGAATTCTGGATCGCCGCCGCTTCCGTCGCCTGCTAACCATTGGAATGGTGGACGATTCCATCCGGACATCCCTGCTCACTTTCCTCCCGTTCCTCCTCGTTCAGAAAGGCATGGGCCCCGAGAAGATCGGGTTTGTCCTCGCCCTCCTCTTTGCCGGAGGAGCCGCCGGCAAGTTTCTTTGCGGGGTCTTGGCCGAACGGACAGGAATTGTTCCCATGATTTTTGCGACAGAGGGACTGACCGGTCTCTTGATCCTGGCCGTCCTTCCGGCCTCATCCTCCGCGATCTATCTCTTAGTCCCCTTCCTCGGACTGGTTCTCAACGGGACGTCTTCCGTCCTGTATGCTACCGTGGCGGAACTGGTCACCCCGGAGGGGCGCTCGCGCGGCTACGCCCTCTATTACACCGCCGTCTTGGGAACCGGCGCGCTGGCTCCCCTCTTCTGTGGTCTTCTGAGCGATGCCGCAGGGCTGCCATCCGCGTTGACGGCGATCGGGGCGTTGGCGATGGCTGCTGCCTTGCTCTCCCGCTTCCTTGACCCCAGGAGAGGTGGAAACATCGGTATCACTTGACAAGGGGATTCCCCGGCAAGTAAGAAGGTTTCTACGCCATATCCAGGGCGGCCCTTGAGCATCTCGTCGATGTTTTCACGAAAACCTAGTAATTTTACGAGTTGCAGGATGGGACCTCTCGCTGGTAGCCTTTTGTAGTTCGAGGAGTGGTAAATCCTGAGTCATGAGCTGGGTGCCTTCATCCTCTCCCGTCATACGGGAGAGATAAGCAACGATATCACCCTATCCGTGGTTCGAAACCTCAGTGTGTATATCAAGTAATGTCTCTCTGTTCAGTTCCTCGTAACTGAAGTCACGTTCGGAAGGTCCCCTCGTGAGGATAGGAGAAGGAGGCTGATTATGAAAGCCGTTGCGGTATTCCCGGGGAAAGCCGGAAGTATCCATCTCACGGAGGTGCAAAAACCCTCGGTGCAAGACATCCCGAGTGGGCGCGGTGTCCTCGTGAAGGTGTTGAGGGTCGGTGTGGATGGGACGGATAAGGAGATCAACGCCGCAGAATACGGCCAGGCCCCTCCGGGGGCCGATTTTCTGATCATCGGGCATGAAAGCTTCGGTCAGGTTGAGGCGGTGGGACCCAAGGTCACCGAGGTAAAACCCGGCGATTACGTGGCGGCCACCGTCCGCCGGCCAGGCTCGAGCATCTACGATCAGATCGGCACCTACGACATGACCACGGACGACACCTACTTTGAGCGCGGCATCAACCTGCGTCACGGCTTCCTGACCGAGTACTACGTGGATGAGCCGGAATACATCGTCCGGGTGCCGGAGGGACTGAAGCACGTCGGCGTATTAATGGAGCCGACCAGTGTGGTTGAAAAAGGCATCGTCCAGGCGTACGAGATCCAGCGGCGCATGCGTGTGTGGCAACCCCGCCGCGCCGCCGTCTTGGGAGCGAGCACGTTGGGCCTGCTGGCCACGCTGGTGCTTCGGCTCCGCGGGCTGGAGGTCGTGGTGATGGCACGGACGCGTCCTCCGTTCCTGAATTCACATTTAATTGAGCAAATCGGGGCTAGGTACGTGAGTACGCAGGATCTCACGCTCACGCAAGCATCAGATCAGTTTGGCCCCTTCGACCTCATGCTCGAAGGGACAGGCTTTTCACCTCTGGTCTTTGAGGCCATGGAAGTGTTGGCGAAGAACGGCGTGCTGGTATTAGTCAGCGTGACCGGCGGCAACCGCACGGTCGACGTCCCGGCCGACAAGATCAACCTAGGGTTTGTGCTCGGCAATAAGGTGGCCGTCGGGAGCGTGAATGCCAACCGCGAATATTTCGAGCTGGGGGCTAAAGACCTCTCGCAGGCCGAGCTGCAATACCCTGGATGGCTGTCGAAGTTCCTCACCCACCCCGTGAAAGGCCTCGAGAACTACCAGGAAATGATGCGTCTCCTGACCGAAGAGAAGAACGCCATCAAAGTCTTCGTCACCGTCGCCAAGGAGTAGCGTTATGGCTTATCAGCCCATTGAAAACTACGGGATCATCGGAGACCTGCATACGGTAGCCCTCGTGGGAATGAACGGGTCAATCGACTGGTTCTGCTTCCCCCATTTTGACTCACCCAGTGTCTTTGCAGCGATTCTTGATGACAAAAAAGGCGGACACTTCAAGATTACCCCCACCACGGCGGTCATCACGCAAAAGCAGTTCTACTGGCCGGAGACCAATGTCCTGATCACCCGGTTCCTCTCACCGGACGGCGTCGGCGAAATCAAGGACTATATGCCACTCGGCGCACCTGCAAGAGGGATTGAACGTCACCAGATAGTTCGCCGCGTCAACGTCGTTCGCGGGGTAATGGCGTTCTTCTCT
>VRUN01000015.1 GCA_019456075.1 Candidatus Methylomirabilota bacterium | reverse complement strand
TCAATCGCGGTGGCCAAGGTCCGGGTGTATCCTCGGATGTTCCCTCCGACCATGAGGGCCGATCCCACTTCTGCCACGACCCGGGCAAAGCCCGCGAGGACCGCGGCGACCACTGCGTACCGGGCCTCGAGGACGAGCATGACGGCGGCTCCCGAGCGAGAGGCCCCTAACGTGAGCGCCGTCTCCCGGACCCTGGGATCGACCCCCTTGAGGGCGGCGATGGTCAAGGCAACCACGATGGGGATGGCGAGAATAAACTCCCCGATCATAATGGCGGTCGGGGTGAACAAGAGCTCCAGGCCACCCAGCGGGCCCTGGCGAGACAGGAAGGCAAAGACCGAGAGACCCACCACAACAGTCGGGAGGGCCATCATAGAATTGACGAGGGTGATCACGCTCTCCTTGCCTCGGAATTTTCCCTCCACGAGGAGCACCGCCAGGGGAATCCCTGCCGCCGAGGCCAAGAGAGTTGCACTGAGGGAGACCTGAATGGTCAGCCAGGTAATCTGGTAGACCTCGGGGTTGAAGGTGAAAATGAGGACGCCCGCTTGGAGCAGACCTTCGACAAGGTAATCCATGACTGCCTCACCGATTCGGAATGGCCGCAGGAATGAAGAGGGGTTGGCCGAATTCCTTCATGCCGAAATTTGCGATGATCTGTTGCCCCTCGGGCGAGGTCAACCAGCCGATGAGGAGCATGGCCCCGAGGTAGTTGACGTGGGGGCGTTTTGCCGGGTTCACGGCGATGACATGGTAGGGATTGAAGAGGGCAGGGTCTCCTTCCACCAGGATGGCGAGGTCCAGCTTGCGGCGAAAGGCCAGATATGTTCCCCGATCCGTGAGGGTGTACGCCCTTTTCTGGTCGGCAATGACAAGCACCGCCCCCATGCCGCGCCCGGACTCGAGGTACCACGGAAGCGAGGGGTTCACCCCTGCCTTTTTCCAGAGACTCAACTCCTTCGTGTGCGTCCCGGACCGATCGCCCCGCGAGATGAAGAGGGCCGTCCTTTCGGCGATCCTTCGAACGGCCTCCCTGGCATCTGCGGCATCCGTGATCTTTGCCACATCCTGGGGTGGGCCCACGATGACGAAGTCGTTGTACATCACAAAGCGACGGTTGACGCCAAAGCCCTGCTTGACAAATAGCTTCTCCAGCTCCGGAGCGTGTACCAACGTGACGTCTACATCTCCCCCCTCGGCCAGCTTCAAGGCCTTTCCCGTCCCTACGGGGATCACATCCACGGTGACGCGGAATCGCGCCTCAAAGGGGGGAATGAGGGCATCAAGGAGACCAGAGTTTTCCGTGCTGGTGGTGGTCGAGAGGCGCAGCCGTCCCTCGGCTGCCGGGGCCCCTGAGACGGCCAGGAAAAGGAGGCAGCTCGTTAGGAGTCCTTGAACGGCACCGATACGGATTCGGGTCACGGTGTCTCCTTTCCTGGGGAGGAATCTGGGGCGAGAATGCGGCCGGATTCAGACGTATCGTATCCCCCCAGGGCCTCCACCCGGGTCCGAAACTCCCGCGACCCGACGATCTCGATGACGGTCTGGACCCCCCGGGAGAAGAATCGGTCTTTCGCGATCACGATATCAAAGCGTTCTCGCGTGAGCGGGGTAAAGTCGAGGCCGAGAAGGCGCGCGGCCGCTCTCGTCGCGAGTCCCGCATCGGCGTCCCCTCGCAGGACCTTCAGGCCGACCTCTAGGTGAGTGACGACGGCCACCGGGTATCCCGTGATCTGTTTGGGTTCGATCCCCAGGCGGGCGAGTTCGTGATCGAAGTAGAGCCGGGTCCCGGAGCCAGGCTGCCGGTTGATGATCCGGAGGCCGGTGCGGGCCAAATCGGCCACGCTTCGAACCCCCAGAGGGTTTCCGGGCCTCACCACCAAGCCAAGCTCCCGGTAAAAGAGGGGGACGGCCGCGGCCCCGGAGGGAAGGGTGTTCTGCAGGTATGGCAGGTTGTACTCGCCGGTGGCAGGGTCAAGCAGATGAGCGAGGGCAAGGTCTGCGACGCCGTCTCGAACGGCGGCGAGACCGGCGCTACTGCCAACAGTTGCGAGGAAGAAAGGGGTCAAGGTCAGGCGGGTGGTGTAGAGTTCTCGGAGAATGGTGAGACTCGGGTCGTCACTGCCGGCGGCCAGAAGGAAGGGCCTCTCCTCTTCGCGACGCTTCTGTGTGGGTCCGGCAGCGCTCTCTTCGATCCACTGGTCAATGAGATTTTTTGGGAAGACCCATTTGCCGGTCACTCGGGTGCACGGGATCTTCCGCGTCTTGACCAAATAGTAGACCTTCTTCTCGTGGATTCCGAGATAGGCTGCTACCTCTTTGGTGTTCATCAGCTGGCTCATTTTCCCCCTCACAAGTCATCCAATGTATAGCTCTATTTAGAAGTTAAGTCAATAAAAATTACTAATTATTACAATTTCACTGAAATTATACCATATACTTATATTTGCCCAAATGAGCCCTGAGCAAAGTCCAAATCCCCACCCAGGGGGTCGGTTGGGGTGGGAAACCGGAGAAATTTCCGGCCTGGCGTGCGAGGCGAGCCATTGTCGAGGAGGGGGGGATGTGATATACGAAGCCTGCCCTATCCGGAGAGAAATCACGAGCCAGTAGTTGGGAGGGACGCATTGCCCGTGAGTGATTTTTTCGGCCAGGAAATTGAGCGCCTGAAGCGCAAGGACTCGTACCGCTCGCTTCGGGCCATGGAGGGGGCGGCTGCACCGCGAATGCACGTGGATGGCCGGGAAGTGATTGTGCTCTGTAGCAGCAACTACCTCGGCCTTGCCACCCACCCGCGGCTGAAGGCTGCCGCCATCGAAGCGACGGATCGATTGGGGGTGTGCTCTACCGCCTCTCGCCTCATCGCGGGCAATAATGAGCTCTACCACACCCTGGAGGAGCGCCTGGCTGCCTTCAAAGGGCGAGAGGCCGCGCTCGTGTATAGCACCGGCTACATGGCCAACCTGGGTGTGATTTCGGCGGTGGTGGGAGAGGGGGATATCATTTACACCGACGCGCTAAGCCATGCAAGCATCGTGGATGGCTGCCGTTTGAGTCGGGCGGTGGTAAAGATCTTTCCTCATAACGATCTCGATGCTCTTGAGGATCTGCTCCGGGCGGACAGCGGTGTCCGGCGGAAGTTGATAGTGATTGATGGGGTCTACAGCATGGACGGGGATCTCGCGCCGTTTCCGGATCTGACAAAACTGGCCAAAAGGTACGAAGCCCTGCTCATGCTCGACGATGCCCACGGGACCGGGATCCTGGGTGAGCGGGGAGCGGGGACCGCAGAGCACTTCGGTCTCGAGGGGTCCGATGGGGCGGATATTGAGATCGGCACCCTGGGGAAGGCCTTGGGAAGCTTTGGCGCCTATGTGGTCGGCAGCCGGAGCCTGCGGGAGTACCTTATTAATCGGTCGCGGAGCTTCATCTTCACCTGTGCCCTGGCCCCACCGGCCCTGGCCGCCGCCATCGCAGGCCTGGACCTCGTGGAGCAAGAGCCGGGAATTCGGCAGGCCCTCTGGGATAACGTCCGCTATTTTCGCGAAGGACTCCACCGCCTGGGGCTCACGACGGAGCCCAGTGTGACGCACATCCTCCCCGTGGTGACGTATGAGCGCGAGCGAACCATGGCGCTTACCGAGCGGTTGCTCGAGCTGGGAGTCTTTTGCCAGGGCATTCGCCCCCCCACCGTCCCTCCCCGGACCAGCCGGCTCCGCTTCACCGTCACCGCGGCGCATACCCGTGGTGACCTGGACCAGGCCCTCGCAGCGATTGAGCAGACCTTCCGCGAATTCGCCCTCCTCTGATCCCACCGTATCGGTTCAGGGAGGACGGTGCCTCAACCATTGTACGCCGTCATGCAGCGCGCCCGCGGCGGCTAGCGGTGCGGGGCACCCCATCAGTGTCTCTCAAATAGCTGCGAGGGAGGGAGCGAGGGACTCACTCAGGAAGGGGGAGTCGGCCACGGGCGCGGAGCTCCGACGGCAGCAAGCTATGATAGAGGAAGGTGTGCACGGGGGTTGGGACCCCGACCTCCCGCCCGAGGCGGACCACGGTCCCATTCTGGAATTCGAGCTCCGAGGGTCGCCCCTCCATGATATCCCGCTGCATCGAGGCGGTGGAGTCGGGCTGGAGGCTATCGATAAATGCCATCGCCTTGCGCATTGACTCCTCGGAAAGGGCGATCTGCCGGGCCGCTCCGACTTGGATGATCTCGTGCAGCGCCTCGAGTAGCATTTGTCGGACCCCGGGAACGCTCCGCACGACACCCACCGGGGCCCGCGTCACGGCTCCCACCCCGCCCCACGAGGCGATGAAGAGGAACTTCTCCCACATCGCGACATGGATGTCCGGCGGGATCTCGACCTTCACATTTGCTCGGGCAAAAGCCTGGCGCAGTTGCTCGGCACGGTCGCTCGGACGGTTGTCCAGCTCGCCGAAGGCGATGGACGGCTCGGCCCCAGTATGGAGGATGTGCGCGGGCCCGGCGATAAAGCTGATGATACTGCAGAGTCCCCCTAGGACTTGCTGGGTCCCGAGGACCGCCGCGAGCTGTGTCGGCGCCTCAACCCCGTTCTGGAGGGGGACGACAAAGGTTTCCGGTCCGATCAGGGATCGCATGGCCTGAGCTGCGTCCGGGACCTGCCAGGCCTTCACCCCCACCAGGACCGCATCCACCGCGCCGACATGTGCCGGATCGTCGGTCGCCTGCGCGGGGTGCACCACGAAATCACCCTTCAGACTCTCGACGTGGAGGCCCCTGTTTCGTAACGCCGCAAGATGATCCCCGCGGGCGATGAAGACCACTTCCTCGCCCGCCTGGGCCAATCGGCCGCCGAAATAACCGCCCACGCCGCCGGTCCCGAAGATCGCAATGCGCATAGGGACCTCCTTCGGAAAAAAGATGACAGATCTGCCTCGAGCGGGCAGGCTACGAGATGCCTATCATGGCAAATGCTCCAGCAGCGAGCAGCAACGGGATGGCTGCAAACGGCAACGCAATCTGCTCTGCCAGAACCCCAACGAACAGTAGGGTGTACCCGTGCCTGATCAGGAATTCCAACGTTTCATTCATCGGATACGTCGTCGGCCCAGCGGAGGGAATCGTTTCCTCAGATTTGACCGACCCACGTGAGATCAGCCACCTCACTCCAGCGGGAGCGAATTTTCTCGATGTGTTCCGGCGGCAGCGGTCCCGCCTGTACGATCGTGGCGTTCTCGGCATATCGATAAGGCTTCGCAGTTCCGACGATAGCCGTATGGACCCCTGGTACGCTCAATGTGAACCGCAGCGCCGTCGCAACGGCATCCTGCATGTCACCGCGCAGGAAGTCGAAGTCGAGCTTCCGCAGTCGCTCCCAATACGTGTGGGAGTACTCGTCCGCAGGCTTCCGTTTTGTCTTCCACGCCGCGTTGGCGATCGGGCGTTTGGCGATCAGGCCGATGTGGGCTTCGCGCGCACGCGGCATGACAAGTGCGAGTGCCTCTTGGTCGGCGATGCTGATGGAAATTTGCAAGGTGTCGAACTGGCCACATTCGATAGCGTACAGTGCGGCATGGCTGTCGCCGCTGTACCCGATGTAGCGCGTGTACCCTCGCTCGCGCGCCCGCTGCAAGGCGTCGATCACATGACCCCGGCGTAGTTCGGCTTCCGAGCAGCTATGGAGTTGGACCACGTCGAGGTAATCGGTGTGCAGGCGGCGCAGGCTCCGCTCGATGCTTTGCCGTATCGATGACGGCCTCCAATCCTCGACCTCCATTGTCTCCGGGTGCCCACATTTGGTGAACAGGTAGTACTCCTTGCGCCGCCCACCTACCGACTGCCCGATCAACTCTTCACTCTGCTCGTAGCATTCGGCAGTGTCGATGACGTTGAGTCCCCCATCCAGGGCGCCGTTCAACAATCGTGCAACCGTTCGCGGTGACACGCCCTCAAAGCCGATCTCGGCCCCGCCGAAACCGAGCACGCCTACCTGCATATCGGTTTTGCCGAGTTGACGCTGCTCCATTTCTCTCTTCCTGACAGTTCAAGGAAGAGACCCGAGGGATCGTTATTGCGGAAGATCCAATAAAATCACCTCGGTGTCCTGCTCTGCCTTGAGTGCGAGGACCGGCTCGTTGGCGATCCGGGCCTGATCGCCTGCCGCGAGCAGGCTGCCGTTGAGCGTCAGGCTCCCCCCGATCACGAAGAGGTAGGCCCACCGATCGGCCCGACTCGTATGGGAGACCGCTTGCCCGGCCCGGAGGGCTGAGACATAGATCGCCGCGTCCTGGTCAATCGTCAACGTTTCCGGGATGTCGCCTCCCGACACAACGGGCAGGAGCTTAGCGCTTCGGTCCTCAAGAGTGAACTGCCGCTGTTCCCAGCGAGGCGGCAATCCCTGGGTTCGCGGAATGATCCAGAGTTGAATAAAGTGCACAGGATGGTCCGTGGAGTGGTTGTGCTCGGAGTGGACGATGCCCGTCCCGGCCGACATCACTTGCACCTCGCCAGGATGGACGCCGCCGCTGTTTCCTTGGTTATCGCGGTGTTCCAGCTCCCCTTCGAGGACGAGCGTAACAATCTCCATGTCGCGGTGTGAGTGGGAGCCGAACCCCTGCGCGGGTCGGACCACGTCGTCGTTGAAGACCCGGAGGGCCCCCCAGTTCATATTGGCGGGATCGTAGTAGTCCGCGAACGAAAAGTGCCAGTACGTGGACAACCACCCCATGTCTGCATGGTGTCGCTCCTGGGATCTGATGACCGTGATCATCCTTATCTCCCATGGTATAGGGTGCTTGCTCCATCCAGCCGCAGAACAATTTTATCCTGTAAACGGTAGTCATTGTCACGAACATTCCGGCCCCGCCTTGACGCCTGCAGGTATCCTCGGTATTGTACCAGTGACTCCAGCAGTCTCTGTGGCCCGCCAGGCAGGAGTTGTCCGTGATCTCCAAAAAGGCCTTACAGGAAAAGGACCATCGGTATCTTTGGCACCCCTTCACCCAGATGCAGGAGTGGTTTGCCGAGGAACCCCTCATCATCGAGCGCGGGGAGGGCAACTACCTCATCGATATCGATGGCAACCGGTACCTCGATGGCGTCTCGTCGCTGTGGTGCAATGTCCACGGCCATGGTCGGCGAGAGATCGATGAGGCCATCATCGCGCAGCTCCACCGCCTCGCCCATTCGACGCTCTTGGGTCTGTCTCATCCCGCAGCTATTTTGCTGGCGGAGCGGTTGGTGAAGGTGGCTCCGTCGGGTCTCACCAAGGTCTTCTACTCCGACAATGGGGCGACCGCCGTGGAGATCGCGCTCAAGATGGCCTATCAATACTGGCAGCAAAAGGGGTCCGAGCGGTTTCGAGAAAAGACCACATTCCTCTATTTTACCGGAGCCTACCATGGGGATACCTTGGGTGCCGTGAGCGTCGGGGGCATCGATCTCTTTCACTCGCTCTATAAACCGCTACTGTTTGAGGCCATCCCCCTGCCGGCTCCCTACTCCGTGGTCGAAAAAGAGGCAGCGCTGAAGGAGGTGCAGCGGACCCTCGAGACGCGCCATCGCGAGGTCGCCGCGCTTATCATGGAGCCTCTGATCCAGGGAGCAGGGGGGATGCTGCCCTATCCTTCGGGCTTTACGCGGGAGGTCTGGGAGCTGTGTCGAGCCAACGGGGTCCTGTTTATCGCCGATGAGGTCGCCGCGGGATTTGGTCGGACCGGACGAATGTTTGCCTGCGATTATGAGGGGGTTTCGCCAGATCTGCTCGCGGTCGCCAAGGGGCTCACCGCCGGCTACCTCCCGCTGGCCGCCACCCTCGCCACCCCGGAAATTTTCGATGCCTTTTTGGGCCCAGTGGAGCAGAAAAAGACCTTCTTCCACGGCCACACATATACGGGAAACCCCTTGGGCTGTGCTGCCGCGCTGGCCAATCTGGAGATCTTCGAGAAGGATCGGGTGCTGGAGCGGCTTCAACCCAAGATTAGGTTCCTGAAGGCGGGACTTGAGCAACTGCGGTCGTTGCGACATGTAGGAGAGATTCGTCAGGTCGGATTAATGGTCGGAATCGAAGTGTTCGAGGAGGTCGCGGCTCGTCGGCCGTTCGCCGCGGCGAAGCGAGTGGGACACCAAGTGACCAAGGAAGCCAGGCGGCACGGTGTCATCATCCGTCCCCTCGGGGACGTGATCGTCGTGATGCCACCCCTTTCCGTCACCGAGGAAGAAATCGATGCACTCCTCCGTGTGGTCCATCTGGCCATCAAAAAGGTGACCGAAGGTGATGTGGCAGCGTGAGCCCCTCAGCCTGACCGGCGATCCCGTCGAGGTTTTTGCCACCTGCTGGCAAGAGCCTGGAGCGGTGCTTCTCGAGACCCAGAAGCCGACGTCCCGCGAGCGCTACTCCTTTATCGCTCGAGCCCCCAGGCGAACGCTGGTCCTTGACCGGGCTCGCCATGACTCTCGGTACGTCGAGGAGCTGGAAGCCGCAACCCGAGAGGGCTTCTGCTTGGGGTATCTGGGCTATGATCTGCGGCTGCTCACCGAGGAACTGCCGGATCGCAATGCGTCCCTGCTGTCCCTGCCCGATGCTTGGATGGGAGTCTACGACGGCGTCCTCTGCTACAACCACCTGTCCCAACGCTGGTTCCGCATGGGATCGGTGCGATCGCCCTCGGGGCGGAAGGAAGACGTTCCGTGGTCTCCACCAGGGCAGATTCGACTGTGTCGGTCCCAGGAAGCACACCTGCGAGCGATCAAGCAGGCGCAAGCCTACATTGCCGCCGGGGATATCTACCAAGTCAACCTTACCCAACCGCTCCTTTCCAGCGGATCCGTTCATCCGTGGGCCCTGTACCTCCGCTTGCGTGAGATCCAGCCGGTTCCGTACGCGGCCTTCCTCAATCTTGGACAGGGAGGATATGTCCTTTCCGGTTCCCCTGAGCTGTTCCTGCGGGTGCGGGGTGGGACCGTGGTGAGCAAGCCGATGAAGGGGACACGGCCCCGCGGTCGAGGCCCCCGGGAAGACCGAACGCTGCGCCGCGAGTTGCGGGAAAGCGCCAAGGACCGGGCAGAAAATGTGATGATTGTTGATCTCATGCGCCACGATATCGGTAAGGTGGCGACGACCGGGACTGTTGCGGTTCCCTACCTGTACCGCGTGGAGGGATACCGAACCGTCTATCAGATGATTTCAGAGGTCACGGCCACGCTTCGCCCCGGGATCGGCATTGCGGACGTGTTGAGGGCCCTCCTGCCGCCGGGGTCGGTGACGGGGGCACCGAAAAAGCGGGCCTGCGAAATCATTGACGAGCTGGAGGGGTATCGTCGAGGTGTCTACACCGGGGCCGTGGGGATCCTTGGGCCGCAGGGCGAGATGACGCTCAATGTCGCCATTCGGACGGTCGCCGTTGCGGGAGCGAAAGCGTACTTTGGTGTGGGAGGAGCAATCCTTGGAGATTCCGATCCGGTGGAAGAATACCGAGAGTGCCTCGTGAAGGCCGCCGCCTTTCTTAAGGCGATCGGTGTTGATGACCGTTCCCTGTTGACCTTTCATGCCTCCTGACCTCTGAGCTGCGACCCCTGAACCATTCACTATGAACCAAACGGGGCGGATCAATCGCACGCTGCTTTTCGGCGAGGGGCT
Organism: Candidatus Methylomirabilota bacterium; assembly: GCA_019456075.1. Classification (GTDB taxonomy): domain Bacteria; phylum Methylomirabilota; class Methylomirabilia; order Methylomirabilales; family CSP1-5; genus CSP1-5. The sequence goes on along the minus strand of VRUN01000015.1, from coordinate 21,995 downwards.
TTTTGAGACCCTGCGGGTGTATCCTGGTCGTAAGGTCCCTCTCCTCGAGGCGCATTGCCAGCGCATGGCGCTCGGAGCGGAGTTTTTCGGATTTCCTTTTTCGGCAACGAACTTTGCCAGGGCCGTCGAAGATGCGCTCCAGGGAGTTGGGGACCAGGGGGAAGCGCGCCTGCGGGTGACCTTGGAGGTGTGGGGGGAGGATCATCCTGAGGAGACCCGGCTTGTCGCGCACTCCACCCCTCTGCAAGAGACGGATCAGCACGAAGGGGACGGGGTACGCCTGGTAGGAGCGCCGTTTTCCCGGTCCTCTGGGTCTCCCCTGCTGGCCTTTAAGACGACGAACTACTTTGAAAACAGTTACGCTCGACAGTGGGCCCGACATCAGGGGTATTACGATGCCTTGTTCTTCAACGATCGAGGAGAGATTACCGAGACAACCACCGCAAACGTCTTCCTGATCCGGGGGCGGAGCCTGATCACTTCTCCGGTGTCTGCGGGTCTGCTGCCCGGGGTTGCCCGCAGTCTCCTGCTCGCGAGCGCCGGGGATAACGATCTCGTGGCAGAGGAACGCCCGGTCACCACGGCAGATCTCGAAAGCGCGGATGAGGTGATGGTGTCTAATGCGGTTGTGGAACTGCTCCCCGTCAAAGAAATTGGCGGGATTTTCAGCGGCACCCCTCCGTTTGCCTGGACGGCGGCCCTCCGGGTGGCTTACCGTGAGGCGCTTTTCGGCCGCGAGAAAAAATAAGGACCATCCTTGAAGGCGTCAGGACCCCTGCGGTCTGCTGATAGCTGACCGCTGACAGCTGCGAGTGCATATGGGTAAAGGCCTCTTCATCACCGGTACCGACACGGGCGTAGGTAAAACCTTCGTCGCGGGGGCCTTGGCGTCCCTCCTGCGAATCCGCCAATTTGATGTGGGGGTGATGAAGCCGGTCGAGACGGGTTGTCCCAGGCTGGATGGGCGGCTTCACCCTCAGGATGCGATTTACCTCAAGGAGAAGGCAGGAAGTGATGATCCACTGGACGACATCTGTTCTTATGCTCTTGAGATGGCGGCCGCCCCGTCGGTGGCAGCGGACGCGGCAGGGGTTGCCATCGACCTTGACCGGATCGCCGCACGGTTCCGCGATCTCTGCACGCGGCACCAGTTGACGTTAGTGGAGGGGGCGGGGGGGATTCTGGTTCCGCTCACCGACACGGCGGATTACACCGACCTTGTCCGGAAACTCCACATCCCGGTTCTCGTGGTGGCCCGGGCCTCTCTCGGAACTATCAATCACACCCTGCTCACCGTGCACTGGGCCAGCCACTTGAAGCTTCCCATCGTTGGGGTGGTGGTAAATAGCCCCGCGGGTTCACCAGCCCCTTCGGAGCAGGCGAACCTCCACGCCCTGGCCAAGCGGCTTCAGGCTCCACTCCTCGGGTGTATCCCCTATCTTCCCGAAGCCTCGCACGACCTCTCGCTTGTGGAGAAGTCGCTGGACCTGAATCGTCTTCTCGCGCTCTTGGACCTGGGCTGATGCGCTCTGAACTGCGGGACAAGGTGGCGGAGCTCTTGATGGAAGCGATCCAGCACCGCGAGCGGGCGATCCTTCTCTTCTGGCTTCGCGGGTACTGCCAGGTGACAGAGGGGCATGATTCGCCGGCCGTCCCGTTTTCCCGATTAGCGCAGTTCGTCCGGCGCCGTCAGCGAGAGATTCGTTGGTGTGGAGGATCGCAGGAGGGCTGGGGTCGAAAGCTGGTCGCCGATTCGGGCCTTTTTCGCCTCGACGACACGGAGACGGTCGCAATTGCCCCGCGGTACGAGAAAGAACTTCCTCATATCTGCGAGAAGGCGGTCGCCTATTGGACATTGCTAAAGACGCTGCATCGCCGGCGATACAGCGAGGAGCTTCGCGGCGTTCTGCAGCGAGCCGCGCTGCTATGGGAGCACCGGCTCTTCTTCGAGTTTCATGAGATTCTAGAGGAGGTCTGGATGGAGTGGCAGGGCCCGGAGCGGCGGTTTCTTCAGGGGCTCATTCAACTCGGTGTCGCTTTCTATCATATTCAACGGAATAATTACCGCGGCGCGATGAACATGTTTCGGAACGGGTTGGTCAAGGTCACGCCCCGTGCCCCGCGATACTGCGGCGTGGAGCTGAAGAAGTTCCTCGAGCGGATTGAGAAATGCCAGGGCCTTGTGGAAGATCTGGGCCCTGGGCACTCTGATCGCTTTAACTGGTCACTGGTTCCTGCGTTGGAAGTGACCCGCTAATGGCAGTCAGCTGGCCTTATCTTTACGAGGCGTCGGTCATCCGCTATACTGACACCGCCTCTCATCATTTTCTTCCATCACTTCTCTTGCAGGGAGGAAGGGGTGTCCTATGAAGGTGGATCCCAAAAAGCATAGCCGTGCCATCACCGCAGGACCAGACCGTGCACCGGCACGGGCGATGTTCAAGGCGATCGGCTTCAAGGATGCAGACCTGGAGCGGCCCCTGATCGGCGTCGCCAACACCTGGACCGAGATCGGGCCCTGTAACTACCACCTCCGTCGCCTGGCGGCGAAAGTCAAAGAGGGGATCCGGGCTGCTGGCGGGACCCCCCTCGAGTTTAACACCGTGTCCATCTCCGATGGGATCACCATGGGAAGCCAGGGGATGAAGACGTCCCTCATTAGCCGAGAGGTCATTGCCGATTCCATCGAGCTCGTGGCTCGGGGGAACCACTTCGATGCGATGGTCGCCCTTTCTGGCTGTGACAAGACGATCCCGGGAACGGTGATGGCCCTCGTCCGCATCAATGTCCCAGGCCTGATGCTGTACGGGGGCTCGATTATGTACGGCGAACACGGGGCCCGGCGGCTCACCATTCAGGACGTCTTTGAGGCAGTCGGTGCGTTCAATGCCGGAAAGATCTCGGCCGACGAGTTACGCGCCATCGAGAATAGCGCGTGTCCGGGGCCGGGGGCGTGCGGGGGTCAGTTTACTGCAAACACCATGGCGACCGCCTTCGAGATGCTGGGCATCTCTCCGATGGGCTTGGGCGACGTCCCTGCCATGGATCCCCGCAAGGATGAAGCCGCATTCGAGTGCGGCAGGCTGGTGATGGATCTGCTCAACCAAGGCATCACCCCCAGGCAGATCATCAGCCGGAAGGGGATGGAGAATGCCATTGCGGGCGTCTTGGCGACCGGGGGGTCCACCAACGCCGTGTTACACCTGCTGGCGGTGGCCCGAGAGGCGGGCGTTCGTCTCTCGATTGACGACTTCGACAAGATCTCGCGCAAGACCCCGGTGCTGGCTGACCTCAAGCCGTGGGGGCGGTTCACCGCTCCAGAGATGTATCGCGCCGGCGGGATGGCGCTGGTGGCGCGGCGTCTGCTGCGCGCTGGGCTTCTCCACGCAAGCGCGATGACGGTGACCGGGCGAACCATAGGTGATGAGGCGAAGGCCGCTCATGAGGCCCCGGGGCAAGAGGTGATTCGTCCCTTTGAAAATCCCCTAAAGCCCACCGGGGGCATGGCTATTCTCCGAGGGAATCTGGCGCCGGAAGGATGTGTGATCAAGCTGGTGGGGCACGAGCGGATGATCCACCGGGGCCCGGCGCGGGTGTTTAACCAGGAGGAAGATGCCTTCGCGGCGGTGAAGCAAGGGCGCATCAAGCCAGGCGATGTGGTGGTAATCCGCTATGAGGGGCCCAAGGGAGGGCCGGGGATGCGCGAGATGCTCGGGGTGACCGGGGCAATCGTCGGTGCGGGCCTCGGGGAGTCGGTTGCCCTGATGACCGATGGCCGCTTCTCAGGCGCCACCTACGGCTTCATGGTGGGGCATGTTGCTCCCGAGGCGGCCGTCGGTGGTCCCGTCGCGGTCGTCAAAAATGGCGATACTATTGTCATCGATGTGAAGAAACGGCGGATCGATGTTGAGCTCTCCGCTGCTGAGATGAAACGGCGGCTGGCGAAGTGGAAGCCGCCCAAGCCCCCCTTTACGAGAGGCGTGATGGCGAAGTATGCCCGCCTGGTCTCCTCGGCCACCGAGGGTGCTGTGACCCGCTGAGACTGGCCACCGACGAATGGCCCGCCGCTCTCCAGAGGGAAAAGTTTGATGATGACCCGAGGACCAAAAAAAACAGTCGAGAAGGAAAAAGCAAAGACCGGCACGGCATGGATGCCGGTTCGTCAGCGCCTCTCTTCGGGTGGTGTCGTCTACCGTCACGGGTCCGACGAATTGGAGATTGCGCTCATCGGGCTGAAGGCCGGGAAGGTCTGGGCCTTGCCCAAAGGAACTGTCGAGCCCGGCGAGGACCCCGTGGAGACGGCTCAGCGAGAAGTGCGGGAAGAGACGGGTCTGACCGGGCGGTGTGTGGGAAAGGTCGGAGAGATTGAATACTGGTTTGTGGACCGAGCGGAAGGGTACCGGATCCACAAGCGGGTCCATTTTTTCCTATTCGAGCACACGGGGGGGGATCCAAGCCAGCACGACTTCGAGGTGGACGAGGTCCGCTGGGTCCCGCTCACAGAGGCCTTGATGCGCCTGACCTACCGGAGTGAGCGCGAGACGGTCGAGAAAGCTTGTCATATCATTCAAGAGATGGAATGATCGATCGTAGTGGGGGCCTTTTTCTACGCAGGTCTTGTGCTTTGGATTTGCTCAAGGAGATCGGCGCTCAGAGTACCTGTACAGACCTCGCTCACCGGGCCGCGCATGGTGAGTTCCCAGTCGGGCTGGATCGTGACCGCGAGATCACCGCCCGGCATCTGAATTGTCACCTGGTTGTCCACCAGACCGAGTCGGTGACAGGCCGCGGCCACCGCGCAGGCGCTCGAGCCAGAGGCTAGGGTGTAGCCGGCACCCCGTTCCCAGATCAGCATGGCCACACGATCTCGGGAGCCCACCTTGACGAACTGCACGTTGATGCGTTGCGGGAACAAGGCATGGTGTTCAATCTGGGGTCCGAGTCGCCGTACCTCGTCTGGGTCGAGAGCATCGGCGAGGATCACACAGTGGGGATTCCCCACCGAGACCCCCGTGAATTGGAAACGTTCCTCGGTAAGGTTCAGCTCTTCGTTCACCACCTCTCGGTTTTCCCCAGTGACGGGGATGTCGGAGCTCTGAAAGCTTACACGTCCCATTTCGACCGTCACCAGTGTCACTCGGTCCCCTTCCACCTTCAGCTCTACCCGCACGAGGCCCCCTTTGGTCTCGATGTAAAAGGCCGTGTCACGAGTGTAGCCGTGGTCGAATAGGTACTTGGCGAAGATACGAATCCCGTTGCCACTTTTCTCGGCCTCGCTCCCATCGGGGTTAAAGATCCGGAGGCCGAAGGGAGAGGTTCGGGGCGCGCCGAGGACCAAGATGCCATCCGAGCCGATGCCGTAATGTCGGTGGCACAAGAAGCGTACCGTCTCTGGCGTGAGACGAAAACTGAGGTCAGCCTCATTCAGGACGATGTAGTCGTTCCCTAATCCGTGGGATTTAACAAATCTGTTCACCGCAGCTCCCTCTGCGGCACCACCCTACCGATCACGCATGCCAGAGTCAAGGCGAAAGCCGTGTTTCTTTGAAGAATATCCTGGCCGCCTCAAGGCACTCCGGTTAGAATGACCCTCGATTCACGCTCATTGGTTGCATGACGCTCATAAAAGGAGGGACCACGATGGCGACGTACGTAATTCTCGGCAAGTATACACTCCAAGGGATCCGGAAGATCAAGGGAACGACCAGACGCGCGGAGTCCTTTCGGAATCTCGCAAAAAGAATGGGGGTGAAGGTCAAAGAGATTTACTGGACGATGGGCCAGTACGATATCGTCACGATCATCGATGCCCCCGACGACGCCACCGCAAGCCGCCTCTTGTTAGCGGCCGGCTCGATGGGTAACGTCCAAACCGAGACCCTGCGAGCGTACACCGCAAAGGAAATAGGTAAAATTCTCAAACGCCTGTAGCGGAGGTGGGCGCTGCTGTAGCGACCGGTGCTTCCGTCTGCTGACTTGGGGCAACGCCACCCACGTTCTGTCGGGTGGCTTCCATCGGGGGAATTACTCTTTCGCCCTGTCTAGAGCCATCATCTTCGCCTGTCTCAAGTCTGCCTTTCCCGTTCCGAGTATCGGAATGGCCTCGACGAGGTATAGATTCTCTCGCTTGGGGAGCCAGAGTTTGGGGAGGTCGGTCTGAGATAACTGCTCCCAAAGCTCATCCGGCGTGACTTGCGTATGCGTATAAAGGGCCACGAGGCGTTCACCCTTCACCTCATCGGGGATCGCCACGACCACGGAGGCATCATCCACTAAGATTGTATTGATGGTTTCCTCGACCTTGATGTGGGGGACCATCTCGCCGCCGATCTTGCTGAACCGGGAGAGGCGGTCCGTGATGCGGATAAAACCCTCCTCGTCGATAGAGGCGATGTCGCCCGTGACGTACCAGTCACCGCGCAGCACCTCTGCCGTCTTTTCAGGTTGCCCCAAATAGCCGAGCATCCGGCCGGGACCTTTCACGAGAAGCATCCCCTCTTCTCCATGAGGGAGAGGTTCACCAGATTCTGGATCCACGACCTTGACGGCAACACCTGGGATCGGATGGCCCACCGTCCCGGGCTTGCGGCCAGTCTGGCGATATACGCCCTCCTCGAAATCCGGGATGTTGACGGAGACCACCGGTGCAAGCTCTGTGCACCCATACCCCTCCAAGAGATCCAGACCGTACTTCTCTTTAAAGGCGTTCGCAATCGGTTCGCGCAACTTCTCGGCACCCGCGATGGCAAGCCGAAGAGAGGAAAATTCCTCGGCCGAGCATTTCCGGATATAGGCGGCATAGAACGTGGGGGTGGCCATGATTCCCGTGGCTCGGTATGTGGACACCATCTCGCCGACGGTTTTGGCATCGAGGGGGTTCGCGTGATAGACCACTCCGGAGCCGGAAAGGAGGGGAAGCCACAGGGTGCCGGTGAATCCGAATGAGTGGAAGAAGGGGAGGACCCCCATGAGGCGGTCCTTCTTGGTGGCCCAGATGACCTGGGCCAACGCCTCAACGTTCGAGAGGATGTTGTGGTGAGAGAGCATTGCTCCCTTCGGGATCCCGGTGCTTCCGCTCGTGAAGATGACTGTGGCGAGGGCATCGGGTGTCTGCTCCCCATGATGAAAGAGGGTTGCAAGTAGCCGAGAGGGGAGAAGAAGGGCGGTCAGGGTGGTCTGGACTTTCTGAAGAGAGCTGATTCCTTTTACTGCTTCTTCGAGAAAGACCATTCCCTCCATGTGCTCAAGTTTCGCCTTATGCAGGACAATTCGGGAGGTCAGGATCATCCGGATACTGCACTGCTGGATGGCCGAAACCATGGCCTCTCGCCCCGCCGTGAAGTTGAGGTTGACCGGGACCTTCCCCGCGAGGAGCACCGCGATGTTGGCTACGGCCCCTGCGATGGATGGGGGGAACAGGATCCCCACCATTCGGTCTTCGAGAGACTGTTTTTGGACCCAGCGGGCGAGCAACAGGCTACTGACGAGGGCTTCTCCAAAAGAGAGTTTCTTGCCGGTGGAGTCAGCCATAGCCAATGAGAACCACCGCCGTTTAGCGGTCGTGAGGAATCGGAGGTGCAACAGGTCCCGTGGGGTCTTTCGGTGCTCCACGGCAGCGCTGCCCATTTCCATGATGGCCTGCCGGACCTCCTCGGCCCTCGCGGTGGCGGGTAACGGGGATCCAAATGAGACCGTCACGGGATAAGGTATGCGTTCGGGCCACTTCCAGAAGAATTTCCCACCTTTGAAGCTGAAGATACTCCCCCACAACCGGTCGAGATGAACAGGGATGACGGGGACGTCCACGCCCTCGACGATCCTCTCGAAACCCCTTTTAAACGGGAGGAGGGTTCCCGTCCGACTCAATGCCCCCTCGGCAAAGATGCAGACCACATGGCCCTGCCGGAGCTCTTCCCGGGCCCGCTCGAGGGATTGGATCACCTCTTTGCGATTTCCCCCTGCGACCGGGATCGCTCTCATGAGGCGAAAGAGCCAGTTGAGGGGCTTGAGCTCGTAATAGGGTCGGTAGACCATAAAGCGGATGAAGCGCTGCACGCATGCCCCGACTAAGAGGCCGTCACTGTGCGAGATGTGATTGCAGACTAAAAGGGCGGGTCCGCGGAAGGGGACATGTTCCTGACCCACGATACGGATTCGGTAAATGGTGTGGGTCACCATCCACAGGGTGAACCGGATCAGAAAATCGGGCAAGATGCGCAGGATGTAGACCGTACCGAGAAGCGTGAAGAGGCCGAAGACAAGGATGATTCGGTCCGCCTGAAGCTGGAATAAATCCCTGAGTGTCCACAGCACTCCGGACGCGAGGAGGACGCCTCCGGTCGTGACGAAATTCGACGTGGCGATCAATCGGCCCCTTTCCTCACGCCCGCTCTTTTGCTGGAGAACCGCATTCAAGGGGACGATGAAGAGTCCACCGGAGAACCCAAGCAGGAGAAGGGCCGTGACCGTCTGGGCATACGATGCAGTGGACAAGGCCAGCAGAATTGAAAAGCCTCCGATGCCGATGGACCCGAGGGGCACCAGCCCGAGTTCTACCTTGTCTCCCGAGAGGCGCCCGGCGGCCACGCTCCCAATGCCGATCCCGATGGCCAGGAATGCGCCGAGGATTCCGATCCAAAAGTCTTCAAGCTCCATCACCTCTTTGCCCAAGAGGATGATGTCCATCTGGAGCAGCGCCCCCAGAAACCAGAAGTAGGCAATCCCCACGACCGTGAGCCAGAGGGTCCTCTCCTGGTAAAGCCGGGTGAGACCCTCGCCGATCTCGGCCCACGGGTTCAGGCGAAATGGCTTTTGAGAACCGGAAGGTGGGACCCGGGAGATCGCCAGACTCGTGATGGTTCCGGCGATCGCGATCCCGATTAGCGTAAGGGCGATCCACGCCAGTCGGTCCTTCCACATGGCGAACACCAAACTTCCAATTGAGGTTCCCAGGATGATGGCCAGGAACGTCGTCATCTCCAAGAGGCCGTTGGCTCGGGAGAGGTCCCTGTCGGGAAACATCTCGGGAAGGATCCCGTATTTGGCCGGACTGAAAAACGTGGACTGGAGGGCCATCAGAAACAGGACCCCGAGCATGAGATCAATCCGACCGGAGAGGAACGCGACGAAGCCCAGAGCCATGGCAACAATCTCAAAGGCTTTGGTGACGATGAGGACGGTGCGTTTGCTGGAGACATCAGCGATATGGCCGGCGTAGCCGGAGAAGAGAAAGAATGGCAGGATGAACACGGCACCTACCAGGGAGAGCTGGCCGCTCCCCCCGCCAGAACTGGTCGCCACGTGTACCGCGAGCAACGCCACGACGATTTTATAGATGTTGTCGTTGAAAGCCCCGAGGAACTGGGTCCAGAGGAAGGCCTGAAAACCAAGAGCGGTCAGGAGGTCTTTGTATTTTCCGGAGGCCATGATGTTCACACCGGGCGGGGCTGTGGGAACTCCCAAACGCCTGCGCGGTGGTTCATTCCCACGACCGAGAATGCCTATTCTCTCTCAGAGCCTCACACGGGGATTCACGTGGCTCAGGAACGCTCGCTCTCTCGTCTCCGTTCAATGCCGCCAGCTCCAATACGGCCTGCCGCAATTCCTGGCAAATTTGCAGGGCTGCCTCTTTTCCCGGTCGGAGACCTGAATAGTTTCGCTGGGCACCGATCATCAGCCGAAGTCGTCCTGGGCGGGGCAGCATCCTTCCTTTTGGCCACGCGTTAAACGCGCCTGAAGTATAACACGGCAGAACCGGCACAGATGTTCCGGCCAGCAAGAGGCCGATGCCCGGCTTAAACTCACCGATTTTGCCGGACGTGGACCGCGTGCCCTCGGGGAAAAGGATGAGAATGTTACCCGGGTTGGCCAGCACCTCCTGGCAAAGGGTCAGGCTCTGCCGGAAATGGGCCCGTCGGTCAAAGGGGAGCGCATTCATGATCACGGTGGCCATCGCGAGGCGGGGAATGCTCGTGAAGAAATAATCGGCCGCCGCCACAGGAAACGCACGATGGACCTTCTTCAAGGGGAGAATTGAAAGCAGGCTCAGGGCGTCCAGATGGCTCGTGTGGTTGGCGACCAGGACATAAGAACCCTCGGCGGGGAGATGCTCGCCGCCGATCACCTCCATCCGGTGATACACCCGCAGCCACGCCCGGATCGCGAGTGCGGCCAACGAACGGATTCCGTAGACCAACATGTCGGGTTTCCGAGGAAATCGGCGCCAACGTTCCATGAGCGCCTGGTGCGGCTCCGGGGCCGTGTCGTACTGCCCTTCGTGTATCACGGGGTGTTCATCCTCCTATCGGTGCTAGTCAGGGGCCAATTCTTACCCTTCGCCTTTGGACCAGTACTGTTGCAAGAATCAGGCTTAATCCAGCGACGCTGAGTAAAATCGGGAATGCCCAGGCATCGGGGAAGACCTGGAAGGACAGGTGCCCGATGTACGCATAGACCCCCAGGGCCCCGAAGACCAGGAAAGTCTTGCGGTTCAGGTGGACGCTCAGAGGGATCATGGCGAGGTGCGGCAAGAAATAGCCCAGGAAGGCCGCGACTTCGCTCTGCGATTTCATCATGCTGAGCCCACCGCTGAAGCCCAGCAGGCCGAAAAGGTAGAGCCAGAAGCTGTAGTCTTCCGTGGTCCGACGTTCCAGGAGATACCCGGCCCCGACCATCGCTAACCCTACCCCCACGGTAATCTGCTTTCTGAGTTCCCAGTCCGCCTGCCAATTGCCACTCGGACCGACCAAGAGCGCGCCGATATCCATCGCCAGAAACCACATGGCATGGGCTGGGATGGCGGTCAGAAAGGGGAACCGGACCCACCAGAGGACCAGCCCCGAAACGGCAATCGTCACGAGCTCCATGATGACCCAGTTGCCGTGAATCACGCGGAAATACTGGGAGTACTGTCCTGCCCCCGTGGCCGGCCACCAGCCCATCAGATGCTCCACGCAGTAGACCGTGAGCGGCGTCAGAGCCACGGCTGCAAAGATCAGCAGCCCCCCCGCAGTCGGGAGCTGCCACCGGACGCGAAGGGAATATCCGAGGCCAGCCAGCAGCGCGGCTGTTCCCAAGGAAATTCCCAACAGATGGCTGTAGGTCAAGGCGTCCCAGTGCCGGTAGACCAAATAGGTATACGCGAAGGCAATCACCATGGCGCCGAAGTAATAACAAATGTTCGGGAGGTTGAAATCCTTGTGGGCCTCCGGCTTGGTGGGAGGGGCCTGCCCGATCGCGGCCAAGATCTGCTCGACTTGACCGTTGGAAAGGATTCCCTTCCTCGCGCAGCGCTTCAGATCTTCCACGTCGATCAGTTTGGCGGATGCTTGCATGGTGTACTCTCCTCTTCTCTCTCTACGGTGCTCTCGAAAGGCTCTTCGGGTTCTAGGGGGCAAGGGGTGTGCCATGAGGCACATTATGGGCTATACCTTTACAATTCGTATGTTACAACATGTGGAGGGATGCCGATTGGATCCTGCCTTGACAATACATGCTGGGATACATACATTTGTTGCACATCATTTGGGGAGAGAGGGAATGGCGTTTCTGAATTCAAATGAGCGGGGATTTTTGCGGGCAGTCTCCAATCTGGGCTACTGTAACCCCTTCCTCCCCGAGCGGATCCAGTACGAGCGTGAGGCGCTCGGGCGAGACTTCCGCGAGGCAGAGCCTGTCTGGAGTATGCGGGTCCACGACCCCGACAGGCCGCACGACAACATCTTGAAAATCATGGAACGTGTGGAGACCGTCGTGCGTACCTTGCGTGATCGTCTGGCTCCCGGCACAACCGCCGCGCGAGAGGACGTGGTCCTCTATGAAGACGCAGCCCTCTTTGTGTTGTATCACGGCTTCCGAGACCACTTTTCCGAGGCTATCCTTCGGGCGCTCGACGAGAAGCGCGGTCCTGGGCGAATCGGTTTCTATGCGAACTTTCTTCGCGACTGGGAGCAGTGCCTCCACATCCCCGGCGTCACGCTGCCGACGCAGCACCACGCGCCGCATCTTTTTGCGTGTTTCTTTCAAGTGCGTCGCGCATTCCACCACATCTTCAGCTACATCATCGGGGGCTCGATGGCAGCGGCGCGACTTCGTACGGCGGTGTGGCAGTCCATATTCACCCACGACATGCGGCGGTATCGCGATTCGCTCTATGGGCGGATGGGCGATATTACGACCCTGGTCACTGGGCCGACGGGGACAGGAAAAGAGCTGGTCGCGAGGGCCATCGGCCTGTCCCGGTACATCCCCTTCGATTCCAAGACATTGACTTTTGTCGAGGATTTCACTGGATCGTTCCATGCCCTCAACCTTTCCGCCCTGCCTTCCACGCTCATCGAGTCAGAGCTGTTTGGCCATCGTCGAGGGGCCTTTACCGGCGCGCTGGATGATCGGCGGGGCTGGATGGAAGTCTGCCGACCGGGCGGCACGATCTTCCTCGATGAAATCGGCGACCTCGACCCATCAATTCAGGTCAAGCTCCTACGAGTGCTTCAGGCGCGCACCTTTCAGCCCCTGGGCGATACCGCGACCAAACATTTTCACGGCAAAATTATCGCTGCGACCAATCGGGATATCGGGGAGGCCATGGAGAAGGGACGCTTTCGGGAGGATTTCTATTACCGGTTGTGTTCCGACCTGATTGTGACCCCCTCCCTCCACCAGCAACTGCACGAATCGCCGGCCGTACTGCGCGAACTTATTCTGTTCATCGCGCGGCGCGTGGCCGGCGCCGAAGCCGAGGCCCTGGCCGACGAGGTTGCGGCTTGGATCGACACGCACATCGGGCGCGACTACCTTTGGCCGGGTAATATCCGCGAGCTCGAGCAGTGCGTGCGCAACGTGATGATTCGGAAGGAGTACCACCCGGCCCGGCCGCGCCCGGTCTCCGTCCAGGAGGAATTCTCGAAGGCCGTGGGCACCGGCATGCTGACCGCCGACGAGCTCTTGCGGCGGTACTGTACCTTGGTGTATGCGCAGACGGGAAGTTACGAAGAGACGGCGCGCCTGTTACAGGTCGATCGTCGTACCGTCAAGAGCAAGATCGACCCCCAGTTCCTCGCTCATCTACGCCCCACCGGATAGAAATTTCGAGGCACCAATCCATTCGCAATCATCGGATGCCTGCGACACTCCACGTGCCGATCGTGAGGGCGGGCACATACGTGATGAGCAACACCACGCAAAGCAGCAGCAGCAGGAAGGGGATCGCGGTCCGGTAGACCTGGACGAGCGGCTTGTCGAACCGGTATGAGGCGAGAAAGAGGTTCATCCCGACCGGGGGTGTCAGGTAGCCCAGCTCCAGGTTGGTGAGGAAAATCATCCCGAGGTGGAGCGGGTGGATGCCGAACACCTGGCTGATGGGCAGAATCAATGGGACGACCACGACGATTGCCGAGAAGATATCCATGAGGCAGCCGACAATTAACAGGAAGATGTTCAGGAACATAAGAAAGAGTACCCGCGAGTGGATGTGCGTTCGCACCCATGCGGCTGCCTGCATCGGCACTTCGGCATCGACCAAATAGTTCGTGAGCCCCATGGCGACGCCAAGGATGACGAAGATGCCGCCGATCAGCGTCACGCACTTGATGAGGACCTGAGGCAGGTCGCGCAAGACGTGGAGTTCGCGGTGAATCACCGTTTCGGTGACCAGGGCGTAGACGACGGTGATCGCTGCTGCCTCGAGGAGCGTGGCGAAGCCGCCGAAGATCCCCGCTAATGCAACGACCGGGAGGAGGATCTCCCACTTCGACTCCCAGAGGGCCGCGGCGGCCTCCCGGGTATTGAAGTGTGATCGCGGCGTCTTCGCGCGGATCCCCTCTCGCACTCCGAAAAGGCAGACGGCCGTGACCATGAGCAACCCGGGGACAATCCCTGCCTTGAAGAGGTCCGGGATCGGGACGCGAGCCACGACGCCGTAGAGGATCACGGCAAGGCTGGGCGGGAACAGGAGGCCGATAGACCCCGTGGCGGTGAGGAGACCGATCGAAAACCGCTCCGGGTAGCCGTTCTTGAGGAGCACGGGAAGAAGCAGGCCGCCCAGGGCGAGGATGGTGACGCCGGAGGCCCCGGTAAAGGTCGTGAAGAAAGCACAGACGAGGGTGGTGGCGATCGCGAGGCCCCCCGGCATCCAGCCGAAGAGGGCCCGGAACAACCGCACCAGGCGTTGGCTGGCGCCCCCCTCCGCCAAGAGGTAGCCTGTCAGCGTGAAGAGGGGGATGGTCGGAATCGACGGGGAGACGACGATCCGGTAGGTTTCGACCGGAATGGCGGCCACGGGAACGCCCTCGGCGAAGAAAAGGAGAAGTGCCGCCCCGCCCAGGATCACGAAAATGGGGGCTCCGAGAATCGCTGACACAATAAGCCCGGCGATCGCCGGCCAGACGAGCTGGGGGGCGTATGCTCCCAGGAGGAATCCGACCGCCGCCGCGGCGGGGATGCCGAGCGCGGCGAGCGCGCGTTCCCTCGATCCTCCCGCCTGGACGACGAACCGCAGCGTGATGATCGCGAAGGAAATCGGGAGGATCGCCTCGACCATCCAGATCGGCAACCATCCGGCGATGCTGGCCGGGGATTCCATCTCGGCGCGAACGAACTGCAGGGAGGCCCAGAAAAGACCGGATGAGACGGCGGTCGAGACGGTGGCAGCCATCATATTGGCGATGCCCTGGAGTCTCGGTGAGAAGGCCATCATGCCGGTCGAGAGGTTCAGGTGACGTCGCTCTCTCGAGGCAATCATCGCCCCGAGAAAGCCGACCCATAGGGTGAGGTTCTGGACGTAGCCGGAGGTACCTGGGATCCCGGTGTGGAAGAATGTTCGGAGGACCAACTCGATAACTGGCAAGACCCCCATCAGCAGGAGGGCCGCTACCGTGAGGGCGTCCTCGGTCCGTCTCCCGAAGGCTATTAGTCTTTCAACCCCGCTCAGCGCCCCCACCTCACTTGGCTATCTGTGAGGCCCGGTACTCGTTCCGCAGCCTTTCGACCTCGGCGACCAACGCGGCAGGGACCACCTTTCCAAGGAGCTTGGGGTAGCCGGCGCGGGCTCTTTTCTCCCAGTGTGCGACCACTTCCGGCGGGACGTGGTGCACGACCAACCCGTACTTCTTCATTGCCTCTACGGCCTCCTCGCCGAGCTTGCGGGTCTCCCCTCGGATGCGGGCGCCAGCCTTCTGGGCGGACTCGACGAGGAGCGGCTTGACGTCGTCAGGAATCCGTCGCCACATTCTCGTTGAGATCACCGTTGCCCCAATCAGGGGGGCCCACTTAAGGTCGGTCATATGCTTCGCCAGGCCGAACCATTGGAAAGAGAGGGCGGCGAGGGGTGTGGTAGGCAAGGCGTTGATGAGGCCGGACTGCAACGCCGTGTGAATCTCAGTCGCCGCAAGGGGGACAGGACGGTATCCGGCGTCTTTCCACGCCTCGACAAAGGCCGTGTCGCCGGACCAGACAAAGAGCCGCATGGGCCGAAGATCCTCGGGGCGCACGACCGGTGTCTGCGTGAAGAAGTGGACCCACCCGGCGTCCCCCCAGTTGAGTACCTTGAACCCCTTTGCCTCGAGGATCGCCTCTAACTTCGGGGCGAGACGTCCTCGCACATAATCAAGCTCCTCGTAGGAAGCCAGCATCATCGGCATCTGGAGGGCCATGGTTTCTTGGGCAATGTTAGAAAGGCCCGCGCCCGAGAGCACCGCGGCATGAAGCTGTCCGATCCGCATCTTTCGGACCATGTCTGGATCGTCGCCGGCGACGCCGCCCGGGTAGATGCGGACCCGGACCTTGCCACCGGTCCCCGCCTTCCAGGCCTCGGCCATATCACGGATGATGTTGTACCAGGGCGAACCCTCTGGTGCGAGTGTGCCGAGCTTTATTGTCTGGGCGAGCGCGGGGGTCCCGAGGACAGAGAGGAATGACAGGACCAGGGTTGCGGCGATGGTGCGCTTCACTTTGCCTCCTCCGTTTGCTCCGCCTCCACGAACAGGTCGGAGGTCCGAGTTTGCAGCCAGCGGGCGCGGCGCTGGGCGATGACGTTGGCGAGGCGTAGGTTTGGTACCTTGTCGGGGTCGACCGCAAGAGCGGCAGCGATCAATGCTTTAAACTCGGCGAGGTTCTGTTCCCGGATTGTCACTGCCTCGGCCAGCGCGAGGTGCACCGAGGCGCGCTGGCCTTCGGAGATTTTGAGGGCGCGGTCGTAGTGCTCGCGGGCCCGCTTGGTGCTGCCGCCAGGGCGGCTCCCCTCGTACGAAATAAAGAACTCGTCGGCAGCCCCTCGCTCATAGGTCTCGTCGAGTTCAAGGACGCGTCCCACGAGCGCCCCGGCCGTCGGCAGATCTGCGATGAGGCCGACGTCATCCTTGGCGGCCGTGAGTGCGCCAGCCCACGAGGCGCCGGCCCAGTAGAGAAAGGAAACGTCGTCCTCCGTCGTCATGGCGAGCGCGGTGTTTCTGTCCGTCTTGAGCAGGATGGTGAAATGGTCGTGTTGCACGTCGAGTCCCCGGAGGGCGTAGTCGCGGCCACGCAGGTAGAGGTTGCGGACCCTCGCGCGGAGTTTTCGGGCTTGGGCCAGATTGGTTGCGTCGAGTCGGTCTGCTTCGTCCTGCAGGATGTACGCATACGCGGTAAAGCCGCTTGCCGCGGCCAGCAGGAGTCCTTCGTGGTCGGGTGACACCTCGAGGAGACTCTCATATGTCTTGAGCCCAAAGGGGATCGCTGCGCGAACCAGCTCTGGATCATCGTCGGAGGCGTACACGCCGCCACTGCCGGCCAGCGCGTTTCCGATGATGTTCACGGCTGTCTTCTTGACGGAGCAGGCGGCGAGGAGCAAAGCGGCCAGCGTGACGTGAAGGAGCCTCGTTGCCGATTTTCTATACTTCATGCCTGATCGCTCCCTGATGCTCCGTGGCGGCCCCCAGCATCATTCACTCTGCCAGCGCTGTCAAGCGCTTCATGCACGCGCATTTCCAACACGCCCCTGGGGATCAGTGCTATCCGAAGCACCGATTAGGCCAAGAGCATCCATGCCGCTGAGAAAATTGAAGCGGCAATCAAAACCACGCCGATGCCGCGGATCACTCTGTGGAGCATCCAAAGCGGAAAGCGTTCTCGACAGCGCCGCAGCAGGGCAAGAAGAACACCGAACCAGACGGCCGTGCCCACGACGACGCTGGTGGCGAAAACGATCCCTTCGGAAATATTAAACGTGAGGTTGGCAATGGAATACAGCATGGTCGCGGTCGCCGACCAGGTAAAGAAAAAGGTAGGATTGAGTGTTGAAATAGAGAGCCCCAGACAGAACGGGCCCGCCCATTGCGGGCCTGATGGCTTGGCGACTGAACCCGTTTCGAGGTGCTTCTGGCGGCCGAGTACGAAGTAGAGTCCTATGGCGAACAGCCACAGAATCCCCAAACCCTTGGCGAAAGGATCGAGGAAGATGAAGCGCCCACGGATCGCGCTCACGCCGAGTATCGCCAAGGCACAGTAGATTCCCTCTGGGATGGCTCCTCCGAGACCGATCGCCCAGCCCTCCCGATACCGGGCAAGCATGCCGCGATGGAATACGAGGAGAGAGATAGGGCCGCCGATGGGCATGGACGCAATGAACCCAAGGATGGTGCCCCCAAGGACAGCGGCGATCATCGTCAATACGTCCTTTCTCTAATCCTGAAAGCGTCCTGCCCGGGGAGCATACCACTAGTGGGCCGGAGGGCGAAGCGACCGGTCCTATTACAATGCCTCCCTGGGGGCTTTTTGCTCCTGGGGATTTTCCTCGCGCGTCATTTGCGGGTATACTAATGAAGGGGGCTTTCAGCATGAGGTTCCGATCCTGAGGATTCGCCCATGGCGAGGAAGGCGGAAACGAAATCGGGGAGTAGAAAACGACAGGCCCGCGCGCCGGGCGATCGCCTGCTCCCGGAGATGTTAACCCACTTCCGCAGGCGAGAGGGACCCCTTCGGCGGCGATGGATGAAGGAGATGGAGGCCGGAGGGTATCATCGTCGGGGGACCTCCGAAGAGCTGGAGACCGATTCGCTCGCTATCTACGATACCTACCTCACCTGCCTCGAGACGGGGCGTTATCACAGGGCCCAGGCCCTGGCGAAGGCCATGGCGGCCCGGGGCGTTCTCCGTCGCATGACCCCGAAGCACATTTTCGGTGCCCTGCTGACGCTCCAGGGGGTGTGCGAACAATCGCTGACGCAGAAGTACGGAGACAGACCCGACCGCCTGATTCTCGTTCTCGAGCTTTTTAAACGCGTCGCCAACCGGATTTTAGTTATTGTTGCCTTGGCTTTTCTCCAGGAGCGAGAAGGCGTCGTCCGCCGCGGGGTGGAGCAATTCCGGGCCCTGGTGGAAGCCGGCATGGTCCTGGCGAAAGAGCTCTCGCTGGAATTGGTCCTGCAAAACATAGCAGAGCTTGCATGCAAGGTCGTTGGGGCCAGGTACGGAGCGGTCGGGGTGCTTAATGAGGATGGCGAGGGGTTAAGTCAGTTTATCACCGTCGGCATCGATGAGGAGGCCAAGGAGAGGATTGGGTCCCTGCCTGTGGGGAAGGGCATCCTGGGGGTCCTCGTCAGGGAGGCAAAGCCACTCAGACTGAGCGACATGGGCGGCGACCCCCGGGCGCACGGGTTTCCGGCACATCATCCCTCTATGCGGTCCTTCCTCGGCGTACCCATTGTGTCGAAGGGGAAGGTCTTTGGCAACTTATACTTGACGGAGAAGCAGGGGGCGGACGAGTTCAGCAAGGAGGATGAGGCCCTTGCCGTTACCTTGGCTGCCCAGGCGGCCATTGCCGTGGAGAACGCAAGCCTGTATGAGGAGGTGCGTCGATCGTACGAACAACTGCGCCGCTCGCAAGACCTCTTGGTCAGGCAAGAGAAGCTCGCCTCCTTGGGTCGGCTGGCTGCCGGATTAGCCCATGAGATCAATAACCCACTCTCCTCGATTGCCGGGTTTGCCGAAGCCCTCCAGCGTCGAGCCGACGCGGAGCGGCTCCAGGAGTTGGAAAAGTTTCGAGACGTGCCCGAGTACCTCGCTTTCATTCAGCAAGAGGTCGCCCGCGCCTCAGCGATCGTGAGACGCCTGCTCGATTTTGCGCGCCAAAGGGAACCGAGCTTTGAAAAACTCAACCTGGCATCCCTCATCCGGGAAACCGTTGCGTTGATCAGCCGCCAGGCCGTGGTGACCAACAAACGAATAGAGCTTGACCTTCCCCGGGATCTCCCGGTCGTGCAGGCGGATCGCCATATGCTTCAGCAGGTATTTCTGAACCTCATGACAAACGCGCTGGATGCGATTGAGGACGAGGGGGAAGTCCGCATCACGGCCCTTCGGGCCCCGGAGCACGTAGAAGTACTCATCCAAGATACGGGATGTGGTATTGCTCCCGAACACCTGGTGAGGATCTTCGATCCCTTCTTTTCCACCAAGGAGGTGGGAAAAGGGACTGGCCTTGGGCTGTCCATTTGCCAGGGGATTGTGGAGCAGCATGGGGGGTCGATCGAGATTCGGAGTGACGGGGGAGGGAAAGGAACGACTGCGGCGGTCCGACTCCCGGTGAACGGACGGGAAGGGGGCACCGGATCGTGAAACAGAAACATCCTATCCACGTGCTCGTCGTCGATGACGAAAAGCCGACCCGAGTCCTGATGGAGCGTGAACTCCCTCAGAGTGGCTGCAACGTGGTGGTCGTCCCGAGCGGGGAAGAGGCCCTCCAGCTCCTGTCCCGGCAGGATTTCGACGTGGTGCTCCTTGATCTAAAGATGCCGGGCCTCGGAGGGATCGAGACCCTCCGGCGGCTGCGGAGCAGCGGGACTGAAGCTGAGGTGGTGGTCCTCACGGGCCACCCGGGAGTTGAAAGCGCCGTCGAGGCGATGAAGCTCGGCGCCTACGATTACTTGACCAAGCCGTTTAAACTCTCGGAGGTCGAGGCGGTCCTGAGACGGGCGGCGGAGAAACGGAAGCTTCGGGAAGAGAACATCGCGCTTCGCCGCATCGTCGGTCAAGGTGACGCCGCCGCAGTCATCCTGGGGGAGAGCCACGCCATGCGGGCCCTCCTAGAAATGGTCCAGAGGGTGGCGGTTTCCCACGCCCCGGTCCTCATCGCGGGAGAGACCGGCACGGGAAAGGGGCTCATTGCCAAGGCGCTCCATCAAGCAAGCCCTCGGGCGGAACAGCACTTTCTGGTAATCAATTGCAGTGCCTTCCAGGACCAGCTCCTGGAAAGCGAGTTGTTCGGCCACGAGAGGGGGGCCTTTACGGGGGCCACGAGCACCAAGGCGGGGCTCTTTGAAGTGGCGGATGGGGGGACTGTGTTTCTGGATGAAGTGGCCGAGATGAGCCCGGCGATGCAGGCCAAGCTCCTCCAGGTCCTTGACACGGGCGATCTCAGGCGCGTCGGAGGAACACGAGAACGACGAGTCGATACTCGGATCTTTGCGGCAACCAACAGAGATCTCCAGCAGGAGGTTCACGCTGGTCGTTTCCGGGAGGACCTCTGGTTCCGCCTCAATGTCGTCAGTCTCTCGGTCCCGCCCCTCCGAGAGCGGAAGGAAGATATCCCCATTCTGATCGAGCATTTCTTCCGGCAGTTCCGTGTTCCGGGCCAGCAGCCCAAATCCCTCTCCCCCGAGGCGCTGAGCCTCCTCGTGCAGTATCCCTGGCCAGGGAACGTCCGGGAACTGGCTAACACGATCGAACGGCTTGTCCTCCTCATCCCGGGGACGCTCATAGAGCCGGAAGATCTGCCAGCCAATATCCGTCCGAGCGTCGCCCTTCCCTCTGAGGAAGGAGATCCCCCGCTCCCCCTCGCTGAGGTTGAACGGATCTCTATCATCCGGGCCCTCAAATATACTGGGGGGAAGAAAGCGCCCGCCGCCCGCCTTCTGGGAATCGATGTGAAGACGCTGACCCACAAGATCCAGCGATACGACATCCAAATATGACCAGGGAGAAACTCCCTGCCATCCAGAAATTCCCTGTCTCTGACGCACGGTGGCTCAGCTTATCGAATTTCATTCAGATCCATTTTGACGTGAAAAGACAGGATGTTAGAGGCACGCCTGTGGCAACTCAGGTCGAGCGGATGGGGTGGCATGCTCCTTGCCCTCCCCGAAGGGGGGCTACAAGAGTATGGCGACCTTATGTTGCCCAAGTGTCCCTCGCTGAAACAGATGATCCAAGAGCTTTACGCTAGACTGATAGAGGTGTAGTCTTGATGACGATCGTCCGCTATGATCCGACCGGTCAGCCGAATAATCGGTACCCCCGGGAAATAATTTCGCCCCCCTCGCCTAGCGTATGTTGTCGCCGAGAAATGAGGCGCATGGGAAAGATGAAACGTGGCGAGGGAGGATGGCCGTACTTTTATAAGCGCTGTCAGGTTTGCGGATACACCGTCAGGGAGTTTGTGGGGTATACAGAGCTGGCACAGCATGTCTCCAAGAGAGGCCGCGGACGCAGAGAAGGTCTCAGGGGAGGCGCCTGGCGCACATGGATCGACGGTATCTTTGCCGAGTGACATTCAAGGAGGGACGGGGCGTTTACCGGTGGGAGGAAAGCAATGACGTATACAATTGCTGAACCATGCATTGGGGTAAAAGACAGAGCGTGCGTGGACGTCTGCCCCGTGGAATGTATCTACGAGGGGGAGCACCAGCTCTACATCCACCCTGAGGAGTGCATTGACTGCGGGGCGTGCGAACCGGAGTGTCCGGTGACGGCAATTTTTGAAGAAAGTGCGGTACCTGAGCAGTGGAAGAGCTATACCCCGAAAAACGCACAGTTCTTTCTGGACCATCCCGGTATCTCGCCGGCCCAGGGGAAGGGGAGATAATATATATAGAGATTCGTAATTATTAATTAAATTAAAGGTTGCGACGAGGAGAGGACTTCGAGCGGGCAGTGTGTAGGGAAGTGAGGGAAACATGGTCAGCGAAGAGAAGGTCCTGGACGCTCTCCGGAAAGTGAATGACCCGGAACTACACCGGGACCTG